>NZ_CP137636.1:2502500-2843324 GCF_036670015.1 Niallia sp. XMNu-256 | reverse complement strand
GCTATTGCTGTTTTCCCTACGCCTGGTTCACCGATTAAAACCGGATTATTTTTATTGCGACGATTTAATATTTCAATGACTCTTTCAATTTCTTCATTACGGCCGATCACCGGATCAATTAGACCGGCTTTAGCCATATTGTTTAGATTTCGTCCGAATTGATCCAAAAATCCACTATTTTTTGATTGCATGTTGGATTGCTGTGGTTGATTCATTTGTTGCAGTAATTCATCCAATGGGAATGAATGATGTCCACCAAATTCACCAAGCTTCATGCTAGGACCAAATGTTTTTTTAAAGTTCTGTTTTTGTGATTGGTAACATGTTTGACATAGATGCAGGTATGATTCTTGACCATTTACTACAAATTTCATATTTATATTTGCATTTTTTTGTTTGCAATTTTGACAAAGCATATACATTCTCCTTTCGTAAGCGTTTTGACTTTGACTATATTTGATCTTTGTGTCTTTATTATAGTCTGACCAATTTTGACTTTCAAGTATTTTGTTCATGAAATTTGTGGAATTATATCGATAATTTGTCAGTTTCTGTTCTTTATCATAGATATATATAAGATAAAAGCTCGTCTTTGTTTGTCCGAACCTACATATAGTGAATTAGGAGGGGAAAGCAGTTGAAGACAAATTGGAGTTCTGCTTTTCAAGTAGCTGCTGTATATGTAGGAACAGTTGTTGGAGCGGGATTTGCAACAGGTAGGGAAATTGTTGAGTTTTTTTCGAGATATGGTTTTATTGGATTAGTAGGAATGTTAATGGCTGGTTATATGTTTGTCTTTTTAGGGACGAAAATCATGGTTATTTCAGCCGAAATTAATGCGAAATCTTATGAGGAATTTAATGAATTTTTATTCGGAAAGTCATTTGGAAAAGTTATCAATGGATTAACCTTATTTATGCTTATTGGCGTTAGTGCGGTTATGCTAGCAGGGGCAGGGGCTGTATTTCAAGAACAATTAGAACTGTCAAGAATGATTGGGATCATGCTAACCATTGGTTTTTCGTTTTTAGTTATGATTGTTGGAACGAAAGCCTTATTTGCTGTTAACACTTTTGTAGTTCCGTTGATGATTGGTTTTTGTTTAATCTTATTTTCTCTATCCATCCAACAACCTCATTTTATAGACCAAGTTCTATACATTCCTTATGTAAAAGATGGATGGTCAGCAGTTGTTTCACCTTTTTCCTATACGGCGTTTAATTTATCATTATCACAAGCCGTCCTAGTGCCAATTGCATCCGAAATTAAAGATACGAAAGCAATTAAAAGAGGTGGAATATTAGGTGGAATAGCCTTAACGGTCATTTTACTAGCTAGTCATATGACTTTAGTGATGTTACCTAATTTCGCCTCATTTGAAATTCCAATGGCGATTATAATGAAAAACTTAGCACCTGGATTATTTGCCGTTTATGTATTGATTATCTATGGAGAAATCTTCACTTCTATTATTGGGAATGTATATGGTCTTGAAAAGCAAATTAAACAATATATCAATATTCCAAAACTGTTGATTGTAACAGGTATATTTACAATTTGTTTATTATTAAGTCAATTTGATTATAGTCGGCTTCTTTCTTATTTATATCCACTTTTTGGATATATTAGTTTGTTGTTTATTATTTTATTGTGGATGAAACCAGAAAGTACAAAATGAGGTGTAAACATTGTTACACCTCATTTTGTATTGATTAATTCACTTTTAAATGTTTAGCCATTTGAACAAAAGCGTCTAGATGGTTATCTTGAATTTGCGTAAAGATGGTTAACTTAATCATATGATCATTTTTCGGAATTAAATAAGCAGTTATTAATTCGCGGTCGTTCTTTGTTTGTAGGACTGTAGTGTTTTTTGAAAAGTCTGCTGGTGTGCTTACTGTTTCAACTTCTTCGTTAAGTGAAGCCTCTAATTGTTCGATTGTATTCTTTTTTAATGATTCCCAGTCTGAATTGCTAGTAACGATCTGAATCCTCATCATATGTAGATCATTTTCTTTGAAATAAACGACATCATTATTTGGTTCTTCCGCACTTAGCTCATATGCAGGTAGTACATAAAGGCCGAAGTTTTGATTATCACTTTTTATCCAGGAAGCTGTATCTACTACTGACTGTTCATTCAGATGATAGCTAATTTGTATTTCTGTAGCAGGGCTCTTTTCTTCATTGTTAGGATCTGTCGAGTTCGTCTCATTGCTTGTTCCACAAGCAACTAACATGATTGATACCATAAATAGCATAGAGAAATATTTCAATTGTTTAAACATAGTATTCCTCCTATTAATAGATGAGCTAATCCTTTAAATGATCATCTAAAAGGGAATAGAATAAATAGACAAACACTAAAGACGATGTGAGAGATAATATTTATTCGAATGCTCCTTTTCCATGAATATAGTGCCCCCCAGAAAATTCCACCAAATAAAGCAGCAATAATATGTATGATATAACCTGAGTAGATTTGAATGGATGCATATAGGATAGTAGAAAGGATGATCGCGAAACGAACATCGTGCTTTCTTTCTAGTCTTTTTTGGATAAATCCTCTCCAAAAGATTTCCTCCCCAGGGACAATGACTAGAAACAATATGAGATAATGCCAAAAGCTTGATGGGGCAAAGTATCTATATAATCCAGTAATTTCCCTTTTTAGCGGAATATTGAAAAATTCAATCGTAAGATTTCCTAACAAAAAAATAAAAAAAAGAACGAATCCTGAAAGAATACCATAAAACGTATTTTTAATGAAAGTTGTATGAACATCAGCTTTTTCATTTAAGATAGAGTAGCTAATTAAAATTAACATAGCACCTGTAAACATATACCAAAAAGTAGCTTTATCTTGAAAGGTTAAGTACATTAGGATATGGGCAATAATGAAGCCTATTAAAATTCGATAATCAACTATTATCTTATTCACAAAAAAACTCCTTTCCCCTTTGTCACCATTTTACCAAAAAATATAGAATTCTGGTAGAAATGGATAAGAGCCCAAAAGGCATATGCAAGCAACATCATTTTTCCCTAATTCTGTTCCTTATATGTGAGGGCAAAAAGAAAAATAAAAATATAAAAAAGGCAAAAGATAAAAGTGATCGAACGATCAAAAGGATAGAAAAGGGGGTAAAAATATGTCACAATCAAAACGTCAACAAGAAAGAGAGTGGACGGTCCGGAAACAGGATCAGAAACCTCATGGAAAAGTAAAGTCGCTTAAAGAATTATCAAATGAAGCAAAATCATAAAACTAGACGAAGGCTGCCTACTCAATAGGCAGCCTTCGTCTAGTTTTATTGGAGGTCATTTTATAATTTTATAGTTTTTATGATTAACTACTGTTCTTGATTCTAAATCTAATTTCATAAAATTATCCATATACGTAAGATCAACAATTACAGAGTTTTCGTTTACCTTTTCAACGATTCCTTGTAAACCATTTTTAAATTCAATAATATTTCCTATCTCAGCTATTTTCAAAATTGTCATCTTCCCCCTATATAAATAATTATAATATTTTTTATATTAGTAATATTTTGCACTATATTTGTTTATTCGTAAAGGGTTTTTTGATACTTTGACTACCTAACTTTCTTTAATATAATGAATTAAAGGGAGTGATGCTGTAATGACAGAGGAAATGGCTGTTACGATACTCGACAAGTTAAAAAGTGGCGAGTTAAAAGAGTATTTAATTTCAAAAGAAGAATTCCTATCTTTTCGTAAAGTACTTGTGAGTAGAAAGGATTTCAAACATTACCGTGGAATTGCTCAAAGAGGCGGAGATGTATTGTATCAATATTTAAATGAACCGAGAAGTTAGAAAGGGGATCTGACAATTGATCTCCTTATTTGTTAATAGGGGTATAGGCACTGATGTGGATAAAAAAAATTATGAGTTATCTGTAAGCGGTTACGTTACTGAAAATTAGGACTTAGGATAAAAATACATATAATATTTGTTGAGCAATATTGGAAAGTGTTATGATTTTATCATATATGTCGAAAATATAGGAGGTAGTTGTATTTATGGTTGAAAAGCAATTTACAGTAATTGACCCGACAGGTATTCATGCACGACCGGCAACACTGTTAGTACAACTTGCTAGCAAATTTAATAGTGATATAAACCTTGAGTATAAAGATAAAAAGGTAAATTTAAAATCAATAATGGGTGTCATGTCCTTAGGAATTGGACAAGGTGCTACAATTAAAATAAGTGCAGAGGGAAACGATGAAACAGAAGCCCTTTCTGCGTTAGAAGAGAGATTAATTAATGAAGGGTTGGCTCAATAAATGACTGTTTTAAAAGGAATTGCTGCTTCAAGTGGAATTGCTATCGCCAAAGCCTATCGACTCGTAGAGCCCGACTTGTCCTTTAAAAAGACTGAGGTCGCTGATACTGATCAAGAAATCAAGCGATTACATGATGCCCTGGCTACATCTAAAGCAGAGCTTGAGGCAATACGTGATAAAGCAAATGTTGAACTTGGTGAAGATAAAGGCGCTATTTTTGAAGCGCATTTATTAATTGCGAATGATCCAGAAATGATCACACCGATTGAAGATAAAGTTAAAACAGAAAAGGTAAATGCTGAACAGGCCTTAAAAGAAGTTACCGACATGTTCATTACCATGTTTGAACAAATGGATAATGAATACATGCGGGAAAGAGCCGCGGACATTCGTGATGTTAGAAAACGGATTTTGTCACATTTATTAGGGGTTCAAATTATTAACCCAAGTATGATTTCGGAAGAAGCCATTATTGTTGCAGAAGATTTAACACCTTCAGATACAGCTCAATTAAATCGAAAATACGTTAAAGCGTTCACAACGAATATTGGCGGCCGAACATCACACTCAGCGATAATGGCTCGTTCAATGGAAATTCCTGCTGTAGTTGGGACAAAGTCCGCAACAGAAGAAATAAAGAGCGGTGATGTCATTATTGTTGATGGATTAAAAGGGGAAGTACATATTAACCCTTCGGAAGAAATCATCGCACAATATAAACAAGAACATGCTCAATATGAAACTCAAAAGGCTGAATGGGCAAAGTTATTAAACGAAAAAACCGTAACAGCTGATGGCCACCAAGTTGAATTAGTCGCAAATATTGGAACTCCTAATGATTTAGATGGCGTGATCAATAATGGGGGTGAAGGGGTAGGCTTATACCGTACTGAATTCTTGTATATGGGTAGAAATGAACTTCCATCAGAAGACGAGCAATTTGAGTCTTATAAAGCTGTTCTTGAAGGCTTAGAGGGTAAACCTGTTGTTGTTCGTACTCTTGATATTGGTGGAGATAAGGAATTACCTTATTTGAATCTGCCAAAGGAAATGAATCCATTTCTTGGGTTCCGTGCCATTCGTCTATGCTTGGAGGAACAAGACTTATTCAGAACACAATTAAGAGCATTACTTCGTGCGAGTGCCTATGGAAATTTAAAAATTATGTTTCCAATGATTGCAACCCTGGATGAATTCCGCTCTGCCAAAGCGATCTTAGAAGAAGAAAAACAAAAACTAGTGAATGAAGGTGTCGGAGTTTCAGATTCTATTGAAGTTGGAATCATGGTAGAAATTCCTTCAACTGCTGTGATGGCAGACCAATTCGCAAAAGAAGTAGACTTCTTTAGTATAGGTACGAATGATTTGATTCAATATACAATGGCTGCAGACCGAATGAATGAACGCGTATCCTATCTTTATCAGCCATACAGTCCAGCTATTTTACGACTCGTTAAAATGGTGATTGATGCAGCTCATAAAGAAGGTAAGTGGGCTGGTATGTGTGGAGAAATGGCAGGGGATGAAACGGCTATTCCATTATTGCTAGGTCTAGGGCTTGATGAGTTTTCAATGAGCGCTACATCTATTTTAAAAGCACGATCACAAATTCTTCGCCTATCTAAAAAGGAAATGGAAGAATTAGCACAGAGAGCATTGCAAATGAGCACGACTGCTGAAGTGGTTGAGGCAGTTGATTCGGCTATATCTCAGAAATAATAAAAATATAACAAAAACCGGCTGTAGAATCAGTCGGTTTTTTTAAATTCTATAGTTTATTTAGGCTTTTCATTGACTAAAGTGTTTAATGAGGAGTGATAAAATATGAGAAGAAAAATACTTTTAATAGCAAATTTCTGTATTTCTTTATTATTATTGGGAGGATGTATTTCAGATGAACCATCCATTATTAACCGATATGCAGAAGCGCATTTGAATAATAAAAATGAACTGGAGTTTCGATTTAAATTAAATGATAAGATTTTCACTGATGAAAAGATGTATAAAGTAAAAGTATTGATTCATGATGAGGAATTAGCTGCTGCCCTTGGCGGTGAAGAAATTATTTACGGTTCGAAGGAAGTACCGAATGGAAAAACACTAGATGTATCACAAGGGGAAGAATTTTTTATTTATATGGATCCGATCCCAATGCTTGTAGACCTTCATGTATTTGAGATTGAAAAAATGATTAAAGATGAAAAAGCGATTTCGGTTGAAATTATTAGCAATGATGAAGTGATCGCTAAAGCATTTTTAACAAATTTTACCTCTCAAATATAAAATCTTTTCAATGCAAATGTTACAATGATAATAATAAATAATGGAGGGAGAGACTGAAATGCTAAGTAAGAGAAGTCCAATCATTGGGTTTGTTGGAACGGGTGTGATGGGAAAAAGCATGGCGATGCACTTACTTCGTGCTGGGTATTCTATCGTTGTTTACAATCGCACAAAGGAAAAGGCATTAGAGTTATTGGAAGAGGGCGCCTTATGGGCAACGAGTCCAAAAGAGGTTGCAAAGCAAGCCCATGTTGTATTTACAATAGTTGGTTATCCAAAGGATGTGGAAGAAACTTATTTCGGGGAACAAGGAATCATTGAGAATGGGAATCCTGGTTCCTATGTAATTGATATGACAACATCAACTCCAACATTAGCAAAAAAGATTTATGAAGAAGCAAAAGGGAAGGGAATTTATGCATTGGATGCTCCTGTTTCTGGCGGTGATATAGGGGCAAAAGAAGCACGACTTTCGATAATGGTCGGTGGAGATGAATCTGTTTATAATGAAATCCTCCCACTATTTAAGTTGCTTGGAACCAATATTGTCTATCAAGGTCAAGCTGGGGCTGGACAACATACAAAAATGTGCAATCAAATTGCTATAGCTACTAATATGATCGGGGTGTGCGAAGCAATCATTTATGCCGAAAAGGCAGGACTTGACCCAGAGAAGGTGTTAGAAAGCATTTCATCAGGAGCAGCAGGTAGTTGGTCTCTTTCCAACCTTGCGCCAAGAATGTTAGCCGAAAATTTTGAACCTGGATTCTACATAAAACATTTTATAAAAGATATGAATATAGCTTTACAAGAAGCAGAAGCAATGCAACTAGATACACCAGGACTTTCCCTCGCGAAGGATATGTACGAGCGTTTAGCAAATAATGGGGAAGAAAATAGCGGTACACATGCTTTATATAAATATTGGAAAATGTAAAATCGCATAAAGAAAAAGCCTCCGAAACACACTAATAGTAGAGCAAAGGAGGTTTTTTTGATGGCAAAACGAAATAAAAAGAATGATCCACAGCAAAAAAATAAAAAAGGTTTTGACTCAAGTGTAATCGACTCAGAATTCGCTCATGAAATGGGCAGTGCTAATACAAATAAGATTCATAAAAATAAAGCTAAAAAAGAAAAAGCATCAAAAAATGATGGTAAATATAAAGGTGGATTATAATAATACAAAAGTAAAAGTGCTGGCTGCTGCTGGCACTTTTTTTTGGTGCCTGGCTTTTTATCATGGTCTAGGGAGACAAATAAAGGCATATTAATAAGTTAATAAGCGTTAATGAATCTCTAATTGGGGGTCTATGATGAATACAACTTTAGAAAATCATTCGAATGAAGGAGTAACATCAGTCTATGCAGGTTTTTGGATTCGGGTAGGAGCTTATGTAATTGACTCCATTATTTTAAGTATTCCTTTATGGTTATTGACATCCGTTATCTTTTTTATTTTCTTAGGAACATCAGACGTTTTTTATTATATGATGTATGATCCTAATTATATGTATAGCGATGCTGAAATGCTTTCTGTTATGGGTGCGTATTATACAGCATTAATCATTACGATGATCGTTAGTTTCATTGTAACTGTTGCTTATTTTGCTGGACTTCATTCTTCAAAATGGCAAGCAACAATTGGAAAAAGATTATTAAAATTAAAAGTAATCGATGGGAATGGAAATCGTATCACATTTTGGAGAGCCTTTGGTCGGTATGTGGCTATGTCATTTCTGTCTGGAATTCTATGTATTGGATATATTATGGTAGCTTTTACAGAAAAGAAACAGGGCCTGCATGATCTAATTGCTAGTACAATTGTCATTAAATCGGAATAAATAACAAAAAAATGCATCCTAATATGGATGTATTTTTTTTTTGAATATAGAAAAACAACCACTGCCTTCATCGTTCTTCATGGTATAGTAAAGGTATTAGAAAAGACTATTAAAATACAGGCAGGTTGAGGACTCGTGAAAAATAATAAAGGAATCTTACTTAAAACTGGAACAAATGAACTGGAAATTGTTGAGTTTGGTATTGGTAAAAATCACTTTGGGATCAATGTGATAAAAGTACGAGAAATTATTAACCCTGTATCCGTAACAATCATTCCAAATTCTCATCCTCATGTCGAGGGCATTATCGAATTAAGAGGTGAGGTATTACCTGTGGTGAATGTGGCTAAAGCCATTGGATTTCCTGCCTCCGATACTCCCGAAAAAGATAAATTTATTGTAACTGAATTTAATCAGCAGAAAATCGTTTTTCATGTTCATAGTGTTTCACAAATCCATCGCATTTCATGGCAGCAAATTGAAAAACCTTCTGAAATGTACCAAGGGGCAGATAGTCAAATTATTGGAGTTATTAAATTAAATGGCGAAATGATTCTATTATTGGATTTTGAAAAAATTGTAGTTGAGATTAATCCCGAGTCTGGTATTAGTGTCGAACGACTGCAAAAGTTAGGGCATAGAGAACGTTCTAACAAGCATTTGGTGATTGCTGAAGACTCTCCACTATTACGTAACTTGCTTCTCGACACATTAGCGGAAGCAGGTTATCATAATATCGAATTCTTTGAGAATGGTGCGGAAGCCTATCGGTTTTTAGAATCCATTATTAATAAAGGCACGGAAATAGAAAAGGAAGTCCAGTTGGTGATTACGGATATTGAAATGCCGCAAATGGATGGACATCATTTAACTAAAAAGATAAAACAAAACAGTGATTTATCGAAGTTGCCTGTTATCATTTTCTCTTCCCTTATTACAGATGATTTACGGCATAAAGGACAAGTAGTAGGGGCAAATTCTCAGGTTAGTAAACCAGAAATTGACGAACTAGTAAGACTCATCGACCAACTCGCATTATAGAAAATGAAAAAACTTCTGTTAATGAGAACCGTTTCATCCATTAATAGAAGTTTTTTCATGTTTAATAATAACTTTCTCCAAGCTTTTTAAAAACGGGTTTATGATATTTCTTACGAGCTGGTTTTGTTGTCGAGGTCGGGTTGTTTTCTAGTTCAGTTAATCCAGTGTATGTTAAGAGGATTCGTTTTGCTTGGCTAAGTGAAAGTGTAGCCTTTGGGTTGCGAACATTGTGATCTAATTTACCGAGATGAGGTAATTCTTCAAAGTCACTTTTAGAAGGAGGTAGATGGAATGTATATTTCCCGCATTGTATTAATACATCCGATTGCTGCTGACTATATTTAGGGTTGTTTGAAAAATGCAGACCTATTTTTTGGGCTTTACCTTCACGAATGAGTTTATGAAGAGCCGTATATTTTAGCTTATATAAAAATTTAGGATTTGGAGCAGTTTTCGCATGTCTATTAACAATGAAGATCGCTTGTGAGAGGTTTTCTATTGTTGGCTTTATTTGAGGTTTTGATGCACCGTCACTAAATGAGGACAATGTTAGGACTCCTTTCAGTATTATAAAAAAACAATGGTTATTTTAATGTTCAACATTTAACTCAATCTTATTATAACTCTTCTGTTCACAAAAGAAAATAAGTATCTAAAAAAATTAATTCGATTGAGAGGAGGGCTCGCACATCTTTAAAATACTCTCAAAAAGCGAAAGGTTTTCATTGAATAGTTACGGTTGTTCCATTTGGTATTAGTCTTGACAGTTCAAGAACATCGCGATTATGCATTCGCACACAACCTTTTGATACCGATTTGCCAATTGAAGAGGGGTCATTGGTCCCGTGAATCCCATAGCCAGCTTTCGAAAGGGAAAGCCACATTGCTCCATATGGTCCACCAGGATTCGGCTGCCGGTTAACAACCACAAATGTTCCTACAGGAGTTTGGGTTAACATTTTACCTACTGCAATCGGGTAAGTTTTTACCAACCTATTGTTTCGGAATAGTTGAAGTGTGCGATTTCCTCTTGAAATAACAATTCGGTAAGGAATGGTCGCTGGATCAGGTAAACCTGGAATCCGGATGGACCAGCCTGCTTGAATCGTATTGACATTTGTAATAAAGGGGTTTGCAGCTAGGAGTTGTGAAATTGAGACTCGATAATCCCTGGATATCAGAGATAAAGTTTCTCCTCTTTTTATGATGTGTTGCATGACACCACTCCATTCCATTTTGTGCAATAACTATGTTAAAGTAACCTATGAAAAAATATAGGATAATGCTACTGTATTTATTTCGATAGGCAATCATAATGTGGTGATAGGACTTTTTTAGATGGAAGATAGGGCATAAAAAGAGTGGTGTTAATTACATAAAATTAAAGAGAGGATGCCCAAGGAGGTGATATTCAAACTATGCCGCCTTTTTCAACTTGACAGCCTCTTCTTAGTCTTTTAATGCAGATAAAGTAAATAAAGTTAGTTCTGGTTTTGATAAAAATCGAAATGGTAATCTTGTCGTACCGATTCCCCGATTCACATATAAGGTTAAATCATTATTTGGGCCCTCGACTTGGTAAAATCCTTCATAATACTGCTCGCTATAAGGTGGAGTAATTAACGGACCAACAAATGGAATTTTTACTTGTCCTCCATGGCTATGTCCACTTAATTGTAGTTGTAATCCATATTGAACTGCAAGGTTTGCTAAATCAGGTTCATGGACAAGAAGAATTTTATAGGAGTCTTTGGGAATCCCTGCTACAGTCTTTTCTAAATCTGGCTTTCCAAGCATTGCATCATCCAGTCCGGCAATATAAATGGCGCTGCCATCAAGTAATTGGATTTTTTGATTGTTATTCTGCAGTAAAGTAAAACCGCTATTAACCATAATATCCTTATATATATCTGTACCATATCCACCATGATCGTGGTTTCCATAGATAGCAAATTTTCCATATTTAGTTTGGATGTTTGATAATATAGGAATAATTTCGTCACTATTTTGATATTTATTAGGTTCGTCCATTAAATCTCCAGTAAAAAAAACAACATCAGGATCTAATTTATTTATTTCTTTGACCACTTTTGCTAATTGTTCTACTTTATAATGAAACCCAAGGTGGGTATCGCTAAATTGGACGATTTTAAACTGATCAAAACCAATTGGAATCATCGGATGATGTATGGAGTGTATGTTCGTTTTAAGCAATCGTGTTTCAATTTCTTTTGCATAGTAATAACCACCGGCACTAGCTGTAGCCACGGCAAAGAGAGAACCAAACGTTCTTCTAATAAATGTTCTCCTTGATATTTTATCTGACATCGTAAAACCAACCTATCATTTTTAAAAGTCTTAATATATACTATCAAAGGACACGAAAAATTAGAAGGTAAAAGAGGATGTTCTAATTATTTTTAATTAATTAAATGCTCTTTTTTGATGTAATCATATACATAAGCGGTGAGGAGGATGAAGGATGGACGCGTTGGATATCATTTCTGATTTAGAACATGTAATTCCATATTTTCAACCAATATTCAGTGCTGATGAACATCAAATCATAGGTTATGAGGTATTAGGGAGGTATAATGGAAACGGTGAAATAATCAGTCTTGGTCCATTCTTCCATGATCAGTGCATCCCTGAAGAATACCGACTTGAAGTTGATAACACAGTATTGATGAAGGCTTTGGACCAAGCAGTTATTTTAGATAAAGATGTTTTACTATTTATTAATAGAAATGCAGAGTTGTTTACGAATGATGGTGGAGATGAGTTACTGCAATTATTATTAAAATATCAAGAAAAGGGAATTACACTGGATCGGATTGTGTTAGAGATTCCAAATGAAGATCCCAAAAAAGAAATCGACCATTTAATAAATTATTATCGTACGTTCGGGATTAAAGTGGCAATTGATAGTATGAGAAATACAACCAGCCTATTAAACCGTATAGGTGATTTAAAACCTGATATTGTTAAGGTAGACCTAGTCCCCTTAAGATCCACTCAACCGCCACCGGCCTACCAAGAAATCCTCTATACTTTATCCCTCTTGGTGAGGAAAATTGGCGCGACTCTTTTATTTAAAAATATTGAAATGGTTTATCAACTTCAATTTTCATGGAAAAATGGTGGTCGATATTATCAGGGGTATTATCTAGAGGCACCTTCACCTGGATTTGTCCCTCGAGACCTATTAAAAAATAAGTTAAAGTCCGAATTCCATGAATTTATTATGTATGAGAAGCAAAAGCTGGAAGCCGTTGTCACGATTACTGATCAATTTCATTTAAAGTTTCAAGATTCGATTAGTAAAATTAGGAAAACAACCCAATATGAAGAATTATTAACAATTCTATCTAAAGATTAAATGACATTGCATTTAGAATATATATTTGTGATGAAGACGGATTTCAAAAATCCCCTAATATGATAAAAAAAGGGGAGCAATGGCAGTTCCAACCGGAATATATTCAGAGAAATTGGAGTTGGCGACCTTACTTCTTAGAAAACATAATTAAAATGAGAAAAGATAAAAAAAGTATACTATCCGATTTATATAACGACATTGAAACAGGTGAATTCACTAGAACCTTTTCATATCCATTGAATGAAAGTGATTACTTATTTATTGATTTTTCATATGAGTTTCTCTATAAACATGACCATTTACTGTAAAGTTCGTACAAATGTAAATAACGATAAGAAATTTGTAATAAATGCTCGATTTTTTTTGACTTCTACTTGTACAATTCCATGATTTTCTTTATGCTGTTTATGTTAGGAAAAAAACATTTAACTGCACCTCTGCAGAAGTCCTTCACTTTGTAAGTAAGGGATGATGCCTAAGGGCCTACTGATTCATAGGAGGACTCAAGTCCTTACTGAATGAAGGTAGCCCTCCGGTGGATGCCTCGGATTTTTAGGACTTTTCGAGCGAAGGTATTAATCCTAGGGCAAATTCGTCGCAGAGAATTTGATATTGTATCGATTAGATGTAAGTTTTGTGTTTAGAAAGACGTCATTTGAGAAACCTAAGCATATGTATTAGGTTTTGCTGAAAGGAGAGGAAACATGTCACAACTTCAAGGTATTATAACTCGATTAAAAAATTTACAGGAACAATCCACGAATGGTGAACCAGCTCAACGTTTTTTTGAGGTGAATGGTGAACGTAAGTGTCAAGTGACTTACCAACCTAAATCTTCGACTTTTGAATTGGAAGTTTATTTCGATAAAGAAAAACCAAAACGATATCAATTCGATAATATTGATATGATTACAATAGAAATTTTTGATTTAATTCAATAGTAAATATTTTACTGTAAAGAGGAACCATCATGGTTCCTTTTTTACGGTATTTAAGATCAATTATATTTTACATAGTTCAGCTTCATTTAAAGAAAATTTTATATTTGACAGATGTAGGAGGCGGAAAATTCTAAACTGTGTTAAAATAATTAAACACAATTATTTTCTGAGGTGAATTCATCTATGTTCAATCTTGAAAACTTTTTCACCATTGATATGCGAATATTAATGATTCCTTCTGAGAAGGTTGCACATGTGCAAATGGGTAATAGTCTAGAGCATGCTCTATTGGTATTAACAAAAAGTGGATATAGTGCAATTCCTGTTCTTGACCCATATTATAAACTCCATGGTCTTATTTCAACACCAATTATTATGGAATCAATTCTAGGATTGGAGAGAATTGAATATGAAAAATTAGAAACCACCCGGGTTGAGGAAGTTATGAATAAACAAATTCCCCATTTAAAAATAGGTTCAAGTATACAAGAGATGATGCAATTGTTAGTTGATCATCCATTTTTATGTGTAGAAAATAATGAGGGATATTTTGAGGGAATTTTAACGAGAAGGGCTGTTTTGAATTTGTTAAATGATGTCATGCATAATTAAATAGAATAGTAGCTTCCTGAGTGTTGGAGGCTTGTTTTTTTATATGAGAGACTTCTTTCAGGGTTGGTGGAGAAAGGATTATATAAAATGGAGAACGTATTAGATAAAAGAGTGCAAGATAAAAGAAATCGACCGATTGTCCTTGCTGCTATTATACTGGCCATGTTTATGGGGGCCATTGAAGGAACAATTGTTTCCACTGCAATGCCTGCGATTGTAGGAGAATTAGGAGATTTCTCATTGTACAGTTGGGTTTTTTCCTCCTATTTGCTAATGAATACTGTAACCGTTTTAATTTATGGGAAATTAGCTGATTTATTTGGACGTAAACCAGTAATCATAATTGGAATTATTATTTTCCTAATAGGATCGATTCTTTGTGGATTGGCTAATTCAATGGTAACACTGATTATTTTTCGGTTTATTCAAGGTTTTGGTGCAGGAGCAATAACTCCGATTGCAACCACGATTGTAGGGGATCTTTACACAAAAGAGGAAAGAGCAAAGATCCAGGGTTATTTATCCAGTGTATGGGGGATCTCAGCCATTCTTGGACCAGCGTTAGGTGGTTTGCTTGTTCAATATGTTAGCTGGAGATTTATATTTTGGATTAATATTCCACTGGGAATTTTAGCAGGACTTGGAATCGCTATCTTTTTGCATGAAAATATTGATAAAACAAAAAAATCAATCGATTATCCAGGGGCATTACTAATTGGAATTTCTACGTCTATTTTAATGTTTGTACTTGTTGAAGGGGGAAATCGCTGGGATTGGTTATCTATTGAAATTATTGGTTTATTAACAACTAGTTTAATCTTATTTTTTCTATTTTATTTACAGGAACAAAAAGCGGTTGAACCAATTATGCCGTTTTCAATCTGGAAGAACCGTACAATTTTACTGGCAAATTTAACTTCTTTTACAACTGGAATTATGCTGATTGGGATTTCAAGCTTTTTACCCACTTTTGTACAAGGCGTCATGGAAGAATCAGCTATAGTTGCTGGTTTTACCTTAACAACGATGTCAATTGGCTGGCCAATTGCTTCGACGATCGCTGGTCCGTTGTTGCTGAAAATCGGAATACGAGCAACCTCTTTTCTTGGTGGGATTGCTTTAGTGATTGGAAGTCTGATGTTTGTAATGCTGACACCACAAGCGGGGCCAATTTGGGCTGCAACTGGTTCTTTTATTATTGGGATCGGAATGGGGTTAACCAATACGACTTTTATTGTAGCTATTCAAAGTTCGGTAAGTTGGGAGCAGAGAGGGATTGCGACCGCTGCAAATTCATTCATGAAAAATTTAGGAAACACAGTGAGTGCTGCATTTCTTGGAGGAATTTTAAATAGTCAACTCATGAATTATTTGACTAATTATGGTAGTGCAAATACAGCAGGTTTAACGGTTGATTCAACGAATCTTCTTTTAAACAAAGAGGAACGCGATCAATTACCGGGGGGAATTTTACACCTGTTACAAGAGGGTTTAACCTACTCGCTTCAAACCGTTTATTATGTTGTGCTTTTCTTAGCGATCATTAGTATGATTTTCATTTGGCTACTACCTAGAAAAAAGTATGAATCTAGTTAAAGATTGAAAAGTGGGGGATAGTGGATGGATCAATTTGTTCAAATTCGGCGTGATCTTCATCAAATACCTGAATTAGGTTTTAAAGAGTTTAAAACACAGGCATATTTATTAGACTATCTTCAAATGTTACCTTTAGAAAGAATTCAAATTAGAAAATGGGAAACAGGTTTATTTGTGAAAGTAAACGGTACGAATCCCACGAAGATGATTGGTTACCGGGCTGATATGGATGGCTTACCTATTAAAGAAGAAACGAGACTTCCGTTTAAATCGATTCATGAAACAAATATGCATGCTTGTGGTCATGATTTTCATATGTCCATTGCACTAGGTGTATTGACACATTTTGTGCATTACCCTATTAAGGATGATTTATTGTTTATTTTCCAGCCTGCTGAGGAAGCGCCAGGTGGAGCTGAACCGATGTTGAAGTCGGATGTGATGAAAGAATGGTGGCCAGATATGATTATGGCCTTACATATAGCACCCGAATACCCTGTAGGCTCGATTGCTCTGAAGGAAGGACTTCTATTTGCTAACACCTCTGAATTGTTTATTGACTTTAAAGGAAAAGGTGGACATGCTGCACATCCTCATTTAACCAACGATATGACCGTTGCTGCTTGTACACTTGTTACTCAGCTACAATCGATTGTTTCGAGAAATGTTGATCCCCTTGATAGTGCGGTAATTACTGTTGGCAAAATTACGAGTGGAACTGTACAGAATATCATTTCCGAACATGCAAGATTAGAAGGAACGATTAGAACATTCTCAGTAGAATTAATGCAGCATTTACAGCGGCGGATTTTAGATATGGTTAAAGGGATTGAAGTGGGGTTTCAGTGTGAAGCAACCGTAGATTTCGGCGCGTTGTACATAGAAGTTTACAATCACGAAATATTAACAAGGGAATTTATCGACTTTGTCGAACAGGAAACAGAGGTTAAAGTGATTGCTTGTAAAGAAGCAATGACAGGTGAAGACTTTGGCTTTATGGTAAGAGAAATTCCTGGGTTTATGTTTTGGCTTGGTGTTGAATCAGACTATGGACTCCATCATGCAAAACTTTTGCCGAATGAAGAGGCAATTGGGGTTGCGATTAAGATGATTTCCAAGTATATTTCCTATAAAGGAAGCTGACTGTTAACAACGCCTAAAGGGTTGGAGGAAATATAGTGAAAAAAGAATTTGCAGTAATTGGTTTGGGACGTTTTGGTGGCAGCATTTGCCGGACATTAGCTGAACAAGGTGTAGAAGTAATGGGAATTGATATAGATGAGGAACGTGTTGATGAGTATTCAACAATTGCTTCTCACGCGGTAGTTGCTAATACAACAGATGAGAAAGCTTTAAAAAGCTTAGGTATCCGTAACTTTGACCATGTGATTGTTGCCATTGGGGATGATATTCAAGCAAGTATTTTAACAACGATCATGTTAAAAGAGCTTGGTGTTAAGAAGGTAACAGTAAAAGCGCAAAATGATTATCATGAAAAGGTTTTAGTTAAAATAGGGGCTGATCATGTCGTTCATCCTGAACGTGATATGGGAAAAAGAATTGCAAATAACATTATTTCTAACAGTGTTCTTGATTATTTAGAATTATCTGATGAACATAGTATCGTAGAAATTGTTGCGAGCGAAAAGATCCATGGTCATTCCATTTTACAATTAGATGTACGAGCTAAATATGGAATCAATATTGTTGCTATCAAGAGACAGGATGAAATTATTGTTTCCCCTCAAGCCAATGAAACCATTTATGAACAGGATATTTTGATTGTAATTGGGGCCGATTCTGATATCAATCGGTTCGAAAGAAAAGTATTATCATAAGATGAAACCTCCATCAGTGGGGGGCTTTCATTCCGTTAAGCCTGATAAAATGAAAAAAGCACCGTGTTCGGTGCTTTTTTCATTTACTCTATAAATTTCCATTATACTTCCATAATAATTGGCAAGATCATTGGACGACGTTTTGTTTTTTCATAAAGGTAAGGTGAAAGGGTATCGGTAATTTCATTTTTTATTTCCGACCACTGAGTGGTTTTCCGTTCCATCACTTTATCTAGGTGTTTTGCGATTAAGTTTTGGGCATCATTTATTAAGTCGCTAGACTCTCTCATATACACAAAACCCCGGGAAATAATATCTGGACCAGCTGCAATTTTGAATTCTTTCATATTAATGCTGACAACCACTACAACTAAACCTTCTTCAGATAGAATTCTTCGATCCCGTAATACAATATTTCCGATATCACCTATTCCGCTGCCATCAATATAAACATTCCCAGATGGAATTTTACCCGCTACTCTAGCTTCATCTGAACTAAGTGCCAAAACCTCGCCATTGTCCATAATAAAACAGTTATCTTCCTTTACTCCACAGTCAACCGCAAGCTTAGAATGTGTGACTAGCATGCGATATTCACCATGGATTGGCATAAAGAACTTAGGTTTTATCAACCGTAACATTAGCTTTTGTTCCTCTTGTCCGCCATGACCCGAGGTATGAATGTCGTTTAATTTTCCATGAATGACATCTGCACCCGCTCGGTAAAGCATATTAATTGTCCGATTCACACTTGTCGTATTCCCAGGGATAGGGGATGATGAGAATACTACGGTATCTCCCGGAATAATTTGAATTTGTCTGTGCGTTCCATTGGCAATCCGAGAAAGTGCTGCCATTGGTTCTCCTTGGCTTCCTGTACAAAGGATCGTTACTTTATTTGCTGGGAGTCGATTGACTTGTCCTGCATCAATAAAAGTATCCTTAGGTGCTCGAATGTAACCCAAATCTTGTCCAATTTGAATGGCTGCCTCCATACTGCGACCAAAGACAGCTATTTTGCGGTCATTTGCAACCGCTGCTTCTGTCACTTGTTGAAGACGATGGATATTTGATGCGAATGTAGCAAAAATAATCCTCCCATCCACTTTTCTAAATATATCATGGATAGTATCCCCTACACGTCTTTCTGACATAGTAAAGTCTGGAATTTCACTGTTTGTACTATCTGACAGTAAACAAAGAACACCTTCTTTACCAATTTCAGCCATTTTTGTTAAATTAGCTGGTTCACCAACAGGAGTAAAGTCAAATTTAAAATCACCAGTATGAACGATTTGGCCCGGAGGAGTTTTAACAACAATTCCATAAGAATCAGGAATACTATGTGTTGTTCTAAAGAAGGATACAGATGTTTTTCTAAATTTAATGATGTCGTCTTCTTTTATTTCAATGAATGTCGTCTGTCTCAGTAGGCCATGTTCTTCTAATTTATTACGAATCAACCCAAGCGCAAGCTTTCCACCGTAAATCGGAACATTGATTTGTCGTAAAAGATAAGGGATGCCTCCGATATGGTCTTCATGTCCATGAGTAATGAAGAGCCCTTTAATTTTATCTTCATTCTTAACTAAATAAGTATAATCCGGAATCACATAGTCAATTCCGAGTAACTCGTCTTCTGGGAATTTAATTCCTGCATCAATGAGAATGATCTCATCTTGGAATTGAACTCCATATGTGTTTTTACCAATTTCGCCTAGACCGCCTATGGCAAAAACGGCAGTTTGATCATTTTTTACAAATTTCATATTTATATCTCCAATACATTAAAATCTTCATTTTGTTTTTCATATTCCAAAAAAGCGTCTTCAATTGGTGTGATGTGTTCAATGTTGTATGGATATTGAGCTAGCTTTATACGAATTTCTTGAATGGATTCTCCCTCAATGTATAATGATTTGGTGTTTTCACGGACAGGTACTTGCATTTTTGATTCTTGATAAAAAACTTTAAAAATCATTTTTGATCGCTCCTCATTTGTTTTTTTGAAAAGAAGTTTATTATAAGGAAGGAGCCCTTCTAAAAGAGTGAAGGGCTCAAAAAATAATCAGGCAATTGATTTTTTTCGCAACATGTCGTTCCACTGTCTTAAAAGCTTCTTTTTTAGCTTCTTTAACATCGTGGTCATCTCCTTATTTTCTATTTTAAACATTCCTTGGTCAAAGTAAAGTGAAATCAGGATTTTCTCTTCATTTATTCATCTTTTTGCTTTTATTATTTGTTACTTTTAAGACAATTATTTATCTTGTTCATAAAAACTAAAAGAAGCCAAAATATAAACGGCTTCGAAAATCCTGTTCTCCAAGGAAACTAGAAAATAAGGAGAGACCATATGAAGTAAGGTTTGTTAGAACAAACGTCTATGTATTGAATTAGATGCCAATCGCATTTTCAGGCTTCTGCATTGGGTTTTCCTGATTAATATGATCGTAAAACATAATTCCATTTAAATGATCGATTTCATGTTGAAAACAAATCGCAGGAAGTCCTTTCAATCGAACCTTTACTTCGTTTCCCTCTGAATCAAAGCCTTTCACGGTTATTCTTGCAAACCTTGGTACATAGCCAGGATGTGGTTCATCGACGGATAAACACCCTTCTCCTGATACTAAATAAGATTTTTCAACCGAATGACTAATAATTTTTGGATTAATTAGGGCATAACTATGTAACTTCCCATTCTCATCGTTTACATGAACAGCAATCATTCGTTTAGGAACATTAATTTGCGGAGCAGCTAAACCAATTCCAGGACGTAGTCCATGCTTTGATGCAACTTCAGGGTTCTGACTGTTTTGCACAAATTCCATTAATTGATGAAGAATCTTCTTATCTTCTTCAGAAGCTGGCAAAGCTACTTCTGAAGCAACCTTTCTTAATACAGGATGGCCGTCACGAACAATATCATCCATTGTTAACATAATAAGTTACACTTCCTTTAATCAATTCATGTATTCCAATTTTATCAAATAGTAGTAGAAAAGTTAAACTAAACTGTTAAGTTATTGATAATAAAAAATGTTCAATTCTAAAATTCAAGAGTCTTACTATAGAAAAAATTTATTAAAACCTTTCCTATAACACGTATTAAAGTCAATAATTTTTATAGTACAGATAAAAGTATAATATTATAACAGTTTGGTTATTTGTGAAGAAAACATGAATTATTTTTGAATTCTTTTACTTAAAATCATTGACTAAGGTGTAAAAACTCGATAAGATGTAAATGTGAACAAAAGGTGTTTCACTTTTATTTTAAAAAAACTAATACAGATAACGGTGACTAGGTCTTTAAACTGTTAATAAAAAAATAATAGAGTAACTATCGCAATAAATAAAATGATTTATTGCTTTAATTTAATGCTTTAGTTATCTATTTTTGGATACTCTATTAATGATTATTTTAATGAATGGAAAGGGTGGTTGGTGTGGCATCTAAAATGAAAAATCAATCAGTTGATGCAAAAGTACAGGCAGAAGTAATAGCAGATCAATTTCAAATGTTTCAAATATTAAATGAAGAGGGTCAAGTTGTTAATGAAGCAGCGATGCCAGATTTAAGCGACGATCAATTACAAGAATTAATGAGACGTATGGTTTATACAAGAATTTTGGATCAACGTTCCATTTCCCTAAATAGACAAGGACGTTTAGGTTTCTATGCTCCGACAGCAGGACAGGAGGCGTCCCAATTGGCTACACAGTTCGCGCTTGAAAAAGAAGACTTTATTTTACCAGGCTACCGTGATGTTCCACAGATTGTATGGCATGGCTTCCCGCTATATCAAGCATTTTTATGGTCAAGAGGACATTTTGAAGGTGGACAAATTCCGGACGGTGTAAACGTATATATTCCACAAATTATTATTGGTGCACAATATATTCAAGCTGCTGGTGTAGCACTTGGATTAAAGAAACGTGGAAAGAAGGCAGTTGCCATTACATACACAGGTGATGGTGGTACTTCTCAAGGTGATTTCTATGAAGGAATTAACTTTGCAGGTGCATACAAAGCTCCAGCAATCTTCGTTGTACAAAATAATCAATTTGCGATATCAACACCACGTGAAGCACAAACAGCGGCCCCAACATTAGCTCAAAAAGCTGTTTCTGCAGGAATACCAGGAATTTTAGTAGATGGAATGGATCCGCTAGCTGTTTACGCGGCAACACGTGAAGCTCGTGAGCGTGCGATTAATGGAGAAGGACCTACTTTAATTGAAACGATGACATACCGCTATGGTCCACATACGATGGCAGGGGATGACCCAACTCGTTACCGTACTTCAGACCTTGATAATGAATGGGAAAAGAAAGATCCACTTGTTCGTTTCCGTAAATTCTTAGAGGCAAAAGGTTTATGGAATGAAGAGAAAGAAAACGAAGTAATCGAACAAGCAAAAGAAGAAATTAAAGAGGCTATTAAAAAAGCAGATGGCGCTCCAAAACAAAAAGTTACGGACCTTATCGATATTATGTATGAAGATTTACCACAAAACTTAAAAGAACAAAAAGAAATTTATTTAGCAAAGGAGTCGAAATAAGCCATGGCGCAAATGACAATGATTCAGGCAATCACTGATGCGTTACGCGTAGAACTTAAAAATGATCCAAATGTATTAATATTTGGTGAGGACGTAGGCGTTAACGGTGGCGTATTCCGAGCAACTGAAGGTTTACAAAAAGAATTTGGGGAAGACCGTGTCTTTGATACACCACTTGCAGAATCAGGTATTGGTGGCTTAGCATTTGGTTTAAGTTTACAAGGATACCGCCCAGTTCCAGAGATCCAATTCTTTGGGTTTGTATTTGAGGTGTTTGATCAAATTGCTGGACAAATGGCACGTTTGCGCTATCGTACTGGCGGCAAGTTTAATGCACCAGTAACGATTCGTTCTCCTTTTGGTGGCGGTGTACACACACCAGATATGCACGCTGATAGTTTAGAAGGATTAATGGCTCAAACACCGGGTGTTAAAGTTGTAATTCCTTCAACACCATATGATGCAAAAGGTTTATTAATTTCTGCGATTCGTGACAATGACCCGGTTATATTCCTTGAGCATATGAAATTATATCGTTCATTCCGTCAAGAGGTTCCAGAAGGTGAATACACGATCCCGTTAGGCAAAGCTGAAGTAAAGCGCGAAGGCAGTGACCTAACAATTATTACTTATGGAGCAATGGTTCATGATTCACTAAAAGCTGCTGAAGAACTTGAAAAAGAAGGTTACTCTGCTGAAGTTATTGATTTACGTACAGTAAGTCCGCTTGACATTGAGACAATCATCGCATCTGTTGAAAAAACTGGTCGTGCCATTGTTGTTCAAGAGGCACAGAAACAAGCAGGCGTAGCGGCTAACGTTGTTGCTGAGATTAACGATCGATCAATTCTAAGTCTTGAAGCACCGGTATTACGTGTGACTGCTCCAGACACGGTATTTGCATTCCCACAAGCTGAATCTGTCTGGTTACCAAACCACAAAGACATTATTGAAACAGCAAAGAAAGTCTTAACTTTCTAATTCATTGAAAAGATATGCCCTGCATATAGTTGATTCCTTTATTACAAAATAAGAAGGTTAGTCGATTTGCAGGGCTTGAATAAAGAATAATGAAAAGAGAAAATAAGTTAAGTTTTTTCAGTGTATTTTTATGAATACATAGGAACAGACGAATGTAGGAGGGAAATTTAATGTCATTTCAATTTAAAATGCCAGACATTGGTGAAGGGATTCATGAGGGCGAAATTGTTAAATGGTTTGTAAAACCAGGGGATAAGGTTCAAGAAGATGACGTTCTATGTGAAGTTCAGAATGATAAAGCAGTAGTTGAAATTCCATCTCCAGTTGAAGGAACGGTAGAAGAAGTATTAGTTGGAGAAGGTACAGTAGCAACAGTTGGACAAACACTAATTACATTTGATGCACCTGGATATGAAGATTTAGTATTCAAAGGTGATGAAGGGGAAGAAGAAGCACCTAAAGAAGAGGTTAAACCTGAAGCAGCTCAGTCAGAATCTACGAATGCTCCAGCAGCACAAGCTGAAGTGGATCCAAATCGTCGTGTTATTGCTATGCCTTCTGTTCGTAAATACGCGCGTGAAAAGGGTGTCGACATTCGTCAAGTGGCTGGATCTGGAGATAATGGCCGTGTATTAAAAAGTGATATTGATGCTCACCTAAATGGTGGAGTCTCTACAGCAGCCGCTGAGACAGTAACAGAAACTGCTGGGATCGAAGAAACTGCTGCCGCTCCAACACCAATTCCTGAAGGTCAGTACCCAGAAACTCGGGAGAAATTAAGTGGTATCCGTAAAGCAATTGCAAAGGCAATGGTTAATTCGAAACATACGGCTCCACATGTAACATTAATGGACGAAGTTGATGTTACAAAACTTGTTGCACATCGTAAAAAGTTTAAAGAAGTAGCTGCAAATAAAGGAATTAAATTAACATTCCTTCCATATGTAGTTAAAGCTTTAACAAGTGCATTGCGTGAATTCCCAGCGTTGAATACTTCACTTGATGATGCGACACAAGAAATTGTTCATAAGCACTATTATAATATTGGAATTGCTGCAGATACTGACAAAGGATTATTGGTACCTGTTGTTAAAGATGCAGATCGTAAATCAATTTTTAACATTTCGAATGAAATTAACGAACTAGCATCTAAGGCTCGTGACGGAAAGCTTGCTCCAGATGAAATGAAAGGTGCTTCATGTACAATTTCAAATATCGGATCTGCTGGCGGGCAATGGTTTACACCGGTAATCAATCATCCGGAGGTAGCAATTCTTGGAATTGGACGTATCGCAGAAAAGCCGATTGTTAAAGATGGTGAGATTGTTGCGGCTCCTGTTTTAGCGTTATCATTAAGTTTCGATCATCGTATGATAGACGGAGCAACAGGACAGAATGCATTAAATCACATTAAACGTTTATTAAATGATCCTGAACTTTTATTAATGGAGGCGTAAAACATGGTTGTAGGAGATTTCCCAATTGAAACAGATACAATCGTCATTGGTGCAGGCCCTGGCGGTTATGTAGCAGCAATTCGTGCGGCTCAGTTAGGTCAAAAGGTAACAATAGTTGAAAAAGAATATGTTGGCGGAGTTTGCTTAAATGTTGGGTGTATTCCATCAAAAGCACTGATCTCTACTGGTCATCGATATGAAACTGCCAAGGATTCTGAAAAATTTGGTATAAAAGCTGACAATGTAACACTAGATTTTTCAAAGGTACAAGAGTTCAAATCTAGTGTAGTGAATAAACTAGTTGGCGGGGTAGAAGGGTTATTAAAAGGGAATAAAGTTGAAATTGCTCGTGGAGAAGCGTTTTTTGTTGACAGCAACTCTTTAAAAGTAATGACTGAATCTTCTTCTCAAACTTACAATTTTAAAAATGCTATTATCGCAACAGGGTCTCGCCCAATAGAGTTACCTACATTTAAGTATTCAAAACGCGTGCTCAATTCAACAGGTGCTCTTAATTTACAAGAAGTACCGAATAAAATTGTTATTATTGGCGGCGGTGTGATCGGTGTTGAGCTTGGAACTGCATATGCGAACTTTGGTTCTCAAGTTACCATTTTAGAAGGTGCTAATGACATTTTAAGTGTTGGTTTCGAAAAACAAATGGCAGCACTTGTAAAGCGTTCCTTGAAGAAAAAGGGTGCAGAAATTTATACAAAAGCCTTAGCTAAAGGTGTAGAAGAAACAGAAAATGGTGTTGTAGTTACAGCTGAAATTAAAGGTGAAGAAAAGAAATTTGAAGCGGATTACGTATTTGTCATGGTTGGTCGTCGTCCAAACACAGATGAAATGGGCTTAGAACAAGCTGGTGTTAAAATGAATGAGCGAGGCATTATCGAAATTGATAAGCAATGTCGCACAAGTGTCAGCAACATTTATGCAATTGGTGATGTCGTGCCTGGTCCTCAATTAGCCCATAAAGCTTCTTATGAAGGAGAAATTGCTGCAGAAGCAATTGCTGGTCACTCATCTGAAATTGATTATGTTGGAATACCTGCAGTTGTTTTCTCTGATCCAGAATTAGCATCTGTTGGTTATACAGAAGCCGATGCTAAAAATGAAGGAATTGAAGTAGTAGCTGCAAAGTTCCCGTACGGTGGGAATGGACGTGCGTTATCACTTGATAGTGCAGATGGATATGTAAAATTAGTAACTCGTAAAGAAGACGGTGTTCTCATTGGTGGACAAGTAGCTGGTGCAAATGCTTCTGATATTATTTCAGAGATCGGACTAGCGGTTGAAGCAGGGATGACTGCAGAGGATATTGCATTAACGATTCATGCTCATCCAACCCTTGGAGAAATGACAATGGAAGCTGCTAAAGTAGCAATAGGAGCACCTATTCACATTCTAAAAATGTAATTAAAAAAGAAAACTGCCAATGATGATTTTCATTAGGCAGTTTTCTTACGTTTCAGACAGTACTTTAGATAGTGAAGTAATAATATCTTCCGTTGTTTTGATGCCTTCTACAACATAAATTACTTGTTCTTGATCATAGACGACGATAGCAGGACAATGATTGATGGGAAAGGTTTGTTCATAATTTTTTAAATCTATATTTGAGAGAGTTTTCATGTTGTTTATTTCTTCTGGAAAATCCTTTTTTAAGACAATGATTGCATTATAATAAGGGACTTCATTCTCATATTCTTCTTTATCTGAGAAAAAGAAAACTTGTATTTTATTTTCCTCGCTCTGCCAAATCGGTGCAGGCTCTTTTTTTGTACAAGCAATACAAATGATGAGTATAGAAATCATTATGAACGTAGCTTTCCCTTTCATCATACCTATGCCTCACTTTATTTATATTCCAAATTATAACAATTACCAAATGAATTAAAGTCATCATAGCACATAATAGGGGAATCAAACCGCTTTTTTAGTAAATGTTACAGAAATGAAAAATATGCTTGATGACTTGTACATATAGTAAAGCATATGACTCTTATAATTTGTGGTGATTGCTTATGAGGATTTATACCGTTATTGTTATTCAGTTCATGATATGGAGTGGCTTTACTTTAGCCCAATGGTTATCTGAAAAAGATTGGTATGTTTATGAGATAATCATGTTTATGGTCTTTTTTTATCTTGCTGTCAAAATCGGGAACCTCTTTATTCATAGTACTAGAAGAACATTATATACGACGTTGATCAGTTTAGGTTTGTACGAAATATTTCACATTTCTTTATTTAATGAACTTTTAAACAAGTTACCAATTTTGTAATAATTTATTGACAAATTTTAGAACATTTGAAAAAGATAATATTCAAAGTGTATTTTCTAAAATATAATTAGAGATAGTAACTCCATAAGGGGAGGGGGAAATAAATATGGAACAGTTTGAGAAATTATATGAAGAAGATGAAAATGTTAAGGTTCGGTTTATTGGTTTTACAACTGAGTTAGCACGCTATGATTTTGGAATTGTATATACAAACCAATTCTTTGGAAAACCTCTCGTCGTTTGTATGCAAACAGGCCGTTCAACAATTCTTGATCCAGAAGACCTTCATGATATAGATTATTTGATGTCGGTATTTAAAATGAGTGACTATCAACAAGCCGTTGAATTAGCCGAGTTTTTTACGGAGACTTTACCAAGTGCGTCACTCCAAGCGCAGTATAGTTAATCGATATATTATAGAAAGAAAGCGAAATCTATAGTGGGACAGAAAATGTTCCTAATGGATTACGCTTTTTTTTATTTGTATCTAAAAGTCTTGATTTGTTGTAGTTTTTTGCGGGACAAAAAATGTACCGGTAGGATATAATTAGTCCAACACATTTAACCAAATGTGTTATACTTTTTGCTTGATTTTTTAATAGTGTTATATTATTATATATTTACAGAAAAGGTAAAGCGTTTTCTTATAAAACCAATGAGATGATGAGGAGATGGAAAAATGGGCACTATCGTATGTCAAGAATGCAATGCAACAATCGATTATTTCGAGGATGAGAAAGTAACTGTCCTATATTCATCCAACTGTAACTGCAAAGGTCATGAACACCATAATCATGAAAAGTAATTTATAAACTGTTATATTTAATGCATGTGTAAACATGCTTTTTTTTTTTTTGCATAGAAAAAAGGCTGTCAACAATTTGACAGCCTTTATCTAATTGCGTGATGCTCTTTAATCACTCGAAGCATTCTAAAATCAAAATCTTCAGGTCCCTGGACTGGGAGCCCAGCATCTCGGTTCTTTTTAATATAAACTAAATTTTCGTTTGTTATGATTTCACCAGGAATAAAAATCGGGATTCCAGGTGGATAGACCATTATAAATTCTGCAATAATTCTCCCTTCAGATTCATCGATAGGTACCAGTTCAGTTTCTGTATAAAAAGCATCTCGTGGTGTAACGGCCAGAATTGGAATCTCAGGTAAAAGCACTTGTGTTTGTGTCTTTGCAGCAAGTGTTGCTCTCTCATTACTTAGCCGGGCTAACGCTTTAAGAAGCACATCCGCTTCCTCTTTAGAGTCACCGGGAGTGATTAAACAAAGAATATTATATAGGTCGGACATTTCAACTTCGATTTGATATTGTTCTCTTAACCACATTTCAACATCGTATCCAGACAGACCTAAATCTTTTACCGAAATAATTAATTTGGTAGGGTCGTAATCAAAAGCAGCGTCTCTTTCTAGAATCTCATCCCCTACACAATAGAGGTGATCTAATTCATTAATCCCTTTTCGGATGTAGTTTGCTAGCTGGATCGTCCGGTCTAATTGTTGTTTACCTGACGTTGCTAATTCTTTTCTAGCAACATCTAGGGATGCTAATAATAAATAAGAGGTTGATGTCGTGGTAAGCATACTAAGAATCGACCGCACTCTTTTGTGTGAAACCCGTTTGCCTTTTACATTTAAAATCGAGCTTTGTGTCATAGACCCGCCTAGCTTGTGAACGCTAGTTGCAGCCATATCTGCTCCTGCTTGCATAGCTGATAATGGTAAATCATCGTGAAAATGGATATGGACTCCATGGGCTTCGTCCACTAATACTGGAATATCGTATGAATGAGCAATCTCTACAATACCTTTTAAATCAGCAGCAATTCCGAAATATGTTGGGTTAATCACTAGAACTGCTTTGGCATCTGGATATTCATGAAGAGCCCGTTTTAGTGAATCTTTTGTTATGCCATGGGAAATCCCAAGATGTTCATCAATTTCTGGGTGAATGAAAATCGGAATCGCCCCTGAAAAGATAATCGCCGACATGACAGACTTATGGACATTACGAGGAACAATAATCTTATCCCCAGGCCCACAAACAGACATGATCATTGCCATAATTGCACCGCTTGTCCCTTGGACGGAAAAAAAAGTGTGATCTGCACCGAAGGCTTCTGCTGCCAGATCTTGTGCTTCTTTAATAATCCCTTTTGGCTGATGCAAATCATCAAGGGGCCCAATATTAATTAAGTCAATAGAAAGAGCGTTATCACCAATGAATTCTCTGAATTCAGGTGCAACACCTTTTCCTTTTTTATGTCCAGGTATATGAAATTGAATAGGGTTCTTTTGGGAATGTTGAAGTAATCCGCTAAATAACGGTGTATATGATTGATTCAATTGCTTCTAACACCTCTTTATATAAAAATTCAAGTAAAACAAATGAATTATAGCACTATTGCATTCTTTTGCCTAGAAAAATTTGAGTATATGAAATGAAAATGATTTAATAGGTATTGTTATCCCTTCCTTAGTTTAAAAACTTTATGGAAAATTAAACATGTATGCAAATTAAAGCAAAGGGTGAAGAGAATGGAGTATCAATATCCAATCGATTCTGATTGGTCAACCGAAGAAATTATAGATGTGGTTCATTTCTTTCAAGCCATCGAACAAGCCTATGAAACGGGGGTGGAACGGGCTAAGCTGTTAACTATCTATAATCGATTTAAGGAAATTGTACCGAGTAAAGCTCAGGAAAAAACAATTTGCGGGGAATTTGAAGACGTCAGTGGGTATTCTTCCTATCGAACAATTAAAAAGGCAAAAGAAGAAAATTCTGGATCAATCATAAGAATGTAATCTTGATGGTGTGCATATATTAGAAAACAAACTCAAAAACCTCCTAATCTTAATCGAACATTAGGAGGTTTGTTGCCCAAATTTATCATATGTCTTACCGAAAAGATATATGCCAACGGAATTAGTGATTAAAGCATTTTGTAAAGGGGAGATAAGACGGTGAAAACAGTTTGCATTTGATCGAGTAGTTGTTGGACGGATAATTGAGCCGCCTTTTCTCTTGGGATTTGATAGCCACACAGAATTTCTGCCTTTTTCACCGATTGTAAACGGACAAACATTTTAGTCATGTCCTCTTTAGATAGGTCTTTGTGATTTAGAACTTCTGGTTTCATATGATCAAGAGACCATACAAAATCCTTTGGAACATGTGAGTATATTGAATCTATATTTTCTTGAAAGGTCAAACCGAATTCTGTTTTACGTGGTGCTTCATATATAATGGCAAACCAAATAAACAGATGGGTTCCCCATAATCCTATTTGAAAATGAGGTAACATTTTATACCCTCTAGGATTACTGGCAAAAGCAACCCAAGTATCATTTGGCGGATTTATTGTCCTTCTCGCATGTTTAGCAACATGAGGGTAAATTTCTTCCCCTAACATGGTTGACAACGTAGGTGCGAAATGGTTTCCTAAAAACTCCAGTTTTGGTCGGACATGGGTTTTTAACGCTTCCATACGTGGTTCTAATCCATCTATTGAAAAAACATTAAAATCTGTATTTGTGAAACCATTAAAAGACACTCAAAAAAACCTCCTCTTTTTTAGTATTTTACCACATCCATGTACAACTGCGAATAATGAGGGTTGTCTAATAGAAATTGGTTCTTGAATTGTTAATTCAATTGACTAACTTTAATAGGCAAATGTGCAAATTAGTTGCAAGAATAGTATTTTCAACATAATATATGATTACAATAGTCAGAGTATTGAAAAACAAAAGGCTAAATTCAATGGAAGGGGTGTATGATCAATGAAACAAGTGATGAACTCAATTAAAGGGAAAGCCATTGAAAAGGAAAGAAAGGCTATTTTAAAGATGGAAATGGATTATGAGTTAGCGGTTTTATTTGAGGCTATGGGAGAGAATAATGAGCTAAAGAAGAAGAAAAGTAAAGAGAAACTTGAAAAAATCAGGCAGGAACTTCTTACTTTAAAAGCATTGTAATTGATCAAAGGAGACAAAATAAAAAATGGTTAATACATTTAAGGATTAGAAACGAACTCTCTTAAAAAGATAAGGGGTTCGTTTTTTTTATTGTAGTTTTGGGAAGTTGGTTTTGAAGGTGGAAATAGTATAAAATATAAAATAAGAAATATATTGGATTATATCAAGTATGACGGAGGTAAAGGAATGACAAATTGGGATGAGATCGATGTGTTTGCTAAAGAATGGATAAAAGCTGCAGGCTCTTTAATAAAGGAGTCTTTCTCTAAAGAACTAGTTATCACTACGAAATCAAATAAAAATGACTTAGTGACAGAAATTGATCGAAATACCGAAAAGTTCTTTATCGATAAAATTAGGGAAACCTATCCAGATCATAAAATTTTAGGAGAAGAAGGTTTAGGGGATACCATTTCTTCCTTGGAAGGCATTGTGTGGATTATTGACCCGATTGATGGGACCATGAATTTTGTACATATGCAGAGAAACTTTGCAATCTCCATTGGTATTTTTGAAAATGGAATTGGAAAAGTTGGTCTTGTCTATGATGTAGTGCATGATGAATTATATCATGCTAAAAAGGGACAAGGCGCCTTTTTAAATGAGTTAGAACTGGAACCATTACAAACAGCCACTGTTTCAGAAGGGATCCTTGGGCTAAACCCTACGTGGATTATTGAAAATAAACGAATTGATCATAATATGTTAGTCCCGCTTGTGAAAGATGTACGTGGAACGAGAAATTATGGGAGTGCAGCTTTAGAAATAGCCTATGTCGCAGCAGGCCGGTTAGATGCTTATATTTCCCCACGGTTATCTCCATGGGATTATGGGGGTGGGAAAGTGTTAGTAGAAGAATTAGGGGGGATTGCAACGGATTTAAAAGGTAAACCTCTTGATTTATTGAGTACTACAACTGTTTTTATCTCTAAACCAGGACTTCATGGGGAAGTAATGAGCCAATATTTACAGAATGGGAATTGGTCATAAGCAGAAAAAAGAGGCTGTTTTAAACAGACTCTTTTTCACGCATTTTTTTCTTTTTTGAAAACCCAATCCCCATAATACATAGAAGTAACAAAACACTTGCTATCATTCCGGCGATGCTCTCCTCGGCAATCGCGACACCTAAGCCAATAAAGCAGATCGTTCCTAAAATTGCTAACATTAAAAAGAAAAATTTCATTTTCTCCCACCTTTCCCTAAGTTATACGTTACAACTATTTTTAAAATTTTACAATAATGGAAATTATCAATCCTCTATTTTGTAAAAAAAAATTATAGGTTTCTATATCAATTGTGATATAATATTTCAGTTAAGTGAATGGACATCATAATCGTTAAGTGATGATTATGATTTTATATATAAATTTGATTCACCTTATTTAAGGCAGGAGGACATTTAGTTGAAAATCAGAGAAGATATTAGAAACATTGCAATTATTGCTCACGTTGACCATGGTAAAACAACATTAGTAGATCAATTATTAAAACAAGCAGGTACATTCCGCTCAAACGAACATGTAGAAGAACGAGCGATGGACTCAGGTGATATTGAAAGAGAACGCGGAATTACAATTTTAGCTAAAAACACTGCGATTCAATATAAAGATAAAAAAATTAATATTCTAGACACTCCAGGACACGCTGACTTTGGTGGTGAAGTAGAACGGATCATGAAAATGGTGGATGGCGTATTATTGGTTGTTGATGCATACGAAGGGACGATGCCACAGACACGATTCGTATTGAAAAAAGCTTTAGAACAAAATTTAACACCGATTGTGGTTGTCAATAAGATCGACCGTGACTTTGCTCGTCCTGCTGAAGTAGTAGATGAAGTCATCGACCTTTTTATTGAGCTTGATGCAACAGAAGAACAATTAGATTTTCCAGTTGTTTATGCTTCTGGGATTAATGGAACTGCAAGCCTTAATCCTGACAAGCAAGATGATAACATGCAAGTGTTGTACGATATGATTATCGAGAAAATCCCTGCACCTGTTGATAATCGTGAGGAACCTCTACAATTTCAGGTAGCTCTTCTAGATTATAATGAATTTGTCGGAAGGATTGGGATTGGTCGTGTATTCCGTGGCACAATTAAAGTAGGTCAACAAGTAGCTTTAATGAAATTAGATGGATCTGTTAAGCAATTTAGAGTGACGAAATTAATGGGATTCTCCGGACTAAAACGATTAGAAATCCAAGAAGCTCATGCAGGTGATTTAATTGCTGTGTCTGGTATGGAAGACATCAATGTTGGTGAAACCGTTTGTCCAGTCGAACATCAAGAAGCATTACCTCTAATGCGAATTGACGAACCAACCTTGCAAATGGAATTTGTCGTTAATAACAGCCCATTTGCAGGCCGGGAAGGAAAGTATGTAACTTCTCGAAAAATTGAAGAGAGACTGCGCGAACAACTTCATACGGATGTAAGTTTACGAGTTGATAACACTGATTCACCAGACGCATGGATTGTTTCTGGGCGCGGCGAGTTACATTTATCGATTTTAATTGAAAACATGCGTCGAGAAGGCTTTGAACTCCAAGTGTCAAAACCGGAAGTGATTGTACGAGTAATCGATGGAGTTCGTTGTGAACCGGTTGAACGTGTTCAAATTGATGTTCCAGAAGAGCATACAGGTGCTGTCATGGAGTCGATGGGTGCCCGTAAAGGTGAAATGTTGGATATGATTAATAATGGAAATGGCCAAGTTCGACTGATCTTTAATGTACCAGCTAGGGGGTTAATCGGCTATTCAACTGAATTTTTAACGTTAACTCATGGTTACGGAATTCTCAACCATACGTTTGACAGTTATCAACCGATGCAGCAAGGTCAAGTTGGTGGAAGACGTCAAGGGGTGCTTGTTTCAATGGAAAATGGAAAAGCATCTACTTATGGCATCATGCAAGTTGAAGACCGAGGTGTTATTTTCGTTGAACCTGGTACTGAAATTTATGAAGGAATGATTGTTGGGGAACATAACCGTGAAAACGATCTTACGGTCAATATTACAAAAACAAAACAACAGACAAACGTTCGTTCCGCAACAAAAGATCAAACGTCAACTATTAAAAGACCGCGTATCTTAACTTTAGAAGAATCGTTAGAATATCTAAATGATGATGAGTATTGCGAGGTAACACCAAAATCGATTCGGTTACGTAAAAAAATCTTGAATAAAAATGAACGTGAAAAAGCGGCTAAGAAGAAGAAAAGTGCTGAAATAGAAGCGTAAAATGGGTAAAAAAGGGAGACATGATTTGGGTGTCTCCCTTTTGTTGATTCTAATATTTGAAATAGTAAGTCTTTTCATAGTATAGTAGATGAAAAGAATGATACCGGTGAGGGAGGGTTGACAAGTGTTAGATGTTACCGAAAGATTGTCTTTTTTTGCGGCTCTTTATAAAGTAGATGTTAATTCAGATTTAGGTATGTGGCTTTTATATATTACAATTTTATTATTATGTATCCTCGTATATAAACTAGGCTTTTCCCAAAAACTTCCCTTGCTAAAATCGATTCTTATATATGTATTTTTAATTTTAGGATGTACGTTTTTGAGTTTTTTAGGTATTTTTCTACCGATTACAGAGGGACTTGTTGTTGCAGCACTTATATTAATTATTTACAAGATTCGTCTGCATCGACATAAAAATGCAAATGAGGGGAAAACACTATGAAATCGATTCAAGACAGTCTCTATAACTGGTTAACCATTAAAGTCGTTTTTGATGATCGACCAGAAGATATTGCCGCTAGTGAGACAGAAGAGATGTTTCGCAATTTATTACAACAAGAACATGGGATTGCCAATATGATAATCAATCATGACGAGGATTTTTATTACATTACATATACTCATGCTGAAAAAGACAGTCAAGTCCGGTTTCCGAGAGAGTTGATTGAAGTCATGTTAAACCAAATAAACGAAAACCCTGATAGGTATAAAATTTACCCCAAATAAAGACGCAAAGACCCTAAAGGTGATATAAACCTAGGGTCTTTACCCGTGTTACGTTTTATTAGGATTAACAGGCAGTGTCCCTGTCTTCTAAGTACAAAAATTCAAGATAGGGGGGATAGCTTCCCGTAAAGCTTTAAAATAATAAACAAAACTTAATACGCCTGCGGAAACGTATGTGCCCAGCAAGCTGTAGGCCTGGACTTTCCATCAACGAGGGGATGGAAAAAAACGCCACTGAAGGAAGGTTCACTTATTCCCAATCATCTTTTTGCTGTTTACTCCTATATAGATGAAAATTTCCAGTCTCAACTCTCTCTTGGGTTCTAGCAGTAATTCGATCTGAACAAGGTTGGCACATATACGTATGAATCGGTCGATTCCGTAATCGTTTTGCCAGATAACTATCGTCTTTAATATTCTCTATTTTATCGCAGATCACGCATTTAACTCTCATGCAAAAGCACCTCAGGTCTAATTATTCAAAAATTATGTTCATCTTTATAATAAAAGATATTATATATGCTATTATTTCCATTATATAATATCTTTTTATATGTTTCGACTTTTTTTGATATCTGTTTTTGTCTATCGTTGAAAGGATACGGTTTTAATTATATGATTATAATGAAAAGGAGGATTTTTCATGGCGAACCTAATTGAACCTGAATTAACATTACCATTATTACAGTCATTACAAAGTGAACGCTTTGCCTTGTTATCTACCATTGACCATGAATCAGGAAGTCCGTATGTAAGTGCCATTTCTTGGTTGTATGCAAAAGATCCACACACTGTATTTATTGCGGTTAATCATCGATCTCAAATTGTTAAAAATATTAAAAGTAATTTTAAAGTTGTATTAAACGTAGTTGCCCTTGAATCAACATATTCAATCACTAGTGAGGCGCTTATCATACAAGATCAAATCAAAGATATTTCTTTAAATCTATCCTTAATTCAATTGAATGTAAAAGAAGTAAAGGATGTCATGTTTTACGGGGCAAAAATGACTACTGTTCCTAAATATAGTAAAACCTATGACTTAGAAGCGGCAAAAAAGTTAGACCAACAAGTCATGGAAGCGTTAAAAAAAGCTTAAGTTTTATGACTTAAGCTTTTTTTATAGGGATTAGACTTTACTGTTTATAATGATTAGATTGTTCTTGTTGTTGTCTTTCTAGATTTTGTCTATCAGACTGATTTAATGTCTTTTTTGGTACCTCGGTTGGGGCATTTTGCTTCGGATCTTCTAAATCTGCTGGGATTTCGGGTATTAACCGTCCGGCAATATCGGATAACTCATTCATAATACCTTCGATTGGTTCACCTTTTCTGATATCTTCTCCAATCTCTTTTAAACGAGCATTTATATCTGGGTCTGCTACGACAATGGCACTAGCCCCATGCGGATCTTTTTTTAAACTTTCAGCTACAGAATACTTGATGGATCCAACCTCAGAACGATCTAAGTCTTTATTAACATCAATTCCAACAATGGCATAATTACCTAAAACTACAGCTGTTGCATCATTTACTTTTGGAATACTAGTTGCCAAGTCGGTTAGGTGTTTTGACACTTGTTGGCCGGTTTGTTTATCAACATGTTGAATTGTACTATTTTTCACATTGAACGTATTTTGATTGTTATGATTCCTCGCTGTTTCTTCATTTTTTCCTGTACAACCAAATAAAACAAATAAACTAATAACGACCACTAAATATACTTTCATGTGGAACATCTCCTTATTTTTCATTTGTAACGAAGAGGCTATTTACTATAAAAGTTAAAATCATTATTAGATATTGTGCGAAATATCTTCTATCTTTATGCGAAAAAACATATATTTTACCAAGGTTAAAACTATCTATAGTTAGCACATAAAATGAAGGGGTGTGACAACCTGAAAAAAACCTCATTTATTGGGCTCTAAATCGGAGAATTGTACAACTCTGCGTATGTATTTCTTTAGGGGAAAAGAGAACGCATCACAGCAAATAAAACACATAGGAGCAGGAGGCATCAGTTTGAGTAAAATATACGTGTTAGATACCAATGTGTTATTGCAAGATCCATATGCAATTTATTCGTTTGAAGAGAATGAAGTGATTATTCCAGCAGTTGTTCTTGAAGAAATAGATTCAAAAAAAAGATACATGGATGAAATCGGAAGAAATGCGAGACAGGTTGCTAGAATAATTGATGGAATGCGAAAAACAGGCAGATTACATGAAGGAATTCCTCTGGAAAATGGCGGTGATCTTCGCATTGAATTAAATCACCGATCCTTTCAGCAATTACAGGAAGTTTTTATTGAAAAAACAAATGATAATCGTATTTTAGCAGTAGCGAAAAACCTTTCATTAGAAGAAGAAACAAAGGAAAATGGAAAACAAGTAATCTTGGTGAGTAAAGATGCACTTGTTAGGGTTAAAGCGGATGCGATTGGATTATTATCAGAAGATTTTCTTAGTGATCGTGTCATAGAAAATGATCATATTTACACTGGATTTCTCAATATTTTTATTAGTACTGAATTATTAAGTCGCTTTTACGAAAAAGGAGAATTGTTATTATCCGATATAGCTAATCATCCTTTCTACCCAAATCAATTCGTTCTTTTAAAGGATGCACTTGGCTCCTCTTCTTCAGCGATTGGAATCGTTGATCAACATGGACAAAAGTTGAAAAAATTAGTTTTTGATCATGATCATATTTGGGGAATTAAGCCAAGAAATGTTCAACAAACAATGGCTGTAGAATTATTGTTGCGTAATGAAGTCCCACTCGTTACTTTAATTGGAAAAGCTGGTACAGGTAAAACATTACTGGCCCTTGCAGCAGGGTTAATGCAGACAGAGGATTTAGGTGACTACAAAAAATTATTAGTAGCGAGACCGATTGTTCCGGTAGGAAAAGATTTGGGTTATTTGCCAGGTGAAAAACAGGAGAAATTACGACCATGGATGCAGCCGATTTTTGATAATCTAGAGTTTTTATTTAATACAAAAAAACCAGGGGAACTCGAAGCGATATTGGCGGGGATGGGTTCAATTGAAGTTGAGGCTCTTACTTATATTCGTGGAAGAAGCATACCAGATCAATATATTATTATCGATGAAGCACAAAATTTAACAAAACATGAAGTCAAGACGATTTTAACGAGGGTTGGAGAAGGAAGTAAAATTGTGTTGATGGGGGATCCTGAACAAATTGATCACCCCTATTTAGATGCATATAATAACGGCCTTACATACGTGGTCGAGAAGTTTAAGGATCAGAATATTGCAGGTCATGTAAAGTTAGTAAAAGGGGAAAGGTCGGGTCTAGCTCAGCTTGCGGCCGATTTATTGTAGGAATAATAAGAAAAGGAGAAAAAGTAGTCACTTTTTCTCCTTTTCGTACGGAACTATTGAATGTCAAAACTTTGAACATTTTTAATTGGCTTATTTCTGTTGCTTCCATCTTTGAAATAAATATAAATGGGACCATCCTCTTTTAATGGTTTACCATTCGTGGAGAAACAAAAAACTAGGTCCTTAGCTTTATCGATTGGAATCAAATAATCCTGATCGCTTGAATGGACCTTAATGAACTTTGCATCGTCATATGGTTCGGAGTTTTGTAAAAAGGGAAGAAATGGGATTCCGAAGGTGCCTGTTAATAAAGATTCCTTGACCCCTTTTTTCTTAACGGTTTTTCCTTGTTGTGGAATCGTAGCTCCTTCGGTAATTTCACGATCCCAATGCTTAGAAATTGATTTCGTATATTCTTCAAGTTGATTTTGTTCTGTCGTTGTTTCTTCGAAAAAAGTATGTAGTTCAGCTTTACGGTCATCAAAAATCCATACGCTGGGATCAATTGTTATTGGAAATTTAACTTTTCCTTTTATTGCAATGATATTCTCCATAATGGCCTCCTTATAATTTAATCTTTGGTGTGTATAAATTCGTGCTGGATTATTTCTGTCAATATATTATACTTCAATCATCTATAACTTTCATAGGAGAGAATTCTGGTGAAATAGACGAATATCTTGCTTTTTTTATATAGAAAGGATAAAATTTATTAGAACGGATATTTGATCGGATTTGGAGGGGACGATTTTGACTTCTGAAACGACTCTTGACTATAAAGAAAGAGCAAGTTCATTGTTAAAGTCAGATGCAGAGAAAATTCTTCAACTTATTAAAGTTCAGATGGACAATCTGACTATGCCACAATGTCCACTCTATGAAGATGTATTAGATACACAGATGTTTGGACTTTCACGTGAAATTGACTTTGCTGTGAGATTAGGTCTTATGGATGAAGTTGAAGGTAAAAAACTTTTAAATGACTTGGAAAAGGAATTACTGCTTTTACATCAGTCGATACTAAAAAAATAAACCTAAAAACTCAAACAATCTAGTGTTTTTGTTTGAGTTTTTTTATCTATGGGTTGATGAATGTATGATCTTTCTATATGATTAAGATTAATTTTTTTCAGCAAATGCTTTTGTATCGAATCTTGCTGACAGAAATTATGTCTTCAGCGAATGTCTCGGATTTTTTGAGTAATTAACCGAGTGAACTTGCCGAAAGATCGGACGTTCTAGTTTGTTCACATTGGAAGCGTGATAAAATCCGAACGCAAATTCGTCGGATAAATTTTATTTTACATATTGCGCCAAGTTTTATTAACTAGTATGATATAAAAAATATGTTTTACCACCATGCTTCTCTCTACTAGTTGAATGATAGTATTATAGATTCATGCATTCATAATAAGTTAGATGAGGGATCGATCGATGTTTAAAAAAATATTAAAGTCATATGATTATTCGATAATTATTGTAATGGTGATGCTGATAATTTTTGGTCTGGTCATGGTGTATAGCGCTAGTATGGTCTGGGCTGTCCAACGTTATAATTATGAGAGTGATTATTTTTTTCAAAGACAAAAGCTTCATATCATCCTCTCAATGTTCGCGTTTATCTTTATTGCGTTTGTTCCGTATAAGATTTTAAAAAGCAATAAAGTTCTTATTCCGATGGTAATTTTATCTCTCGTTGGTCTAGGCGGATTATTCGTTTTTGGTCATGTGTCAGGTAATGCTTTAAGCTGGTTTAAAGTTGGCGCTTCAAGTCTCCAGCCATCGGAATTTGTCAAATTATGTGTTATCATATATTTATCTGCTGTTTATGCTAAAAAACAAACCTATATTAATGAGTTTAATAAAGGGGTTGTACCGCCTCTCGTTTATTTAGCGCTTGTTCTTGTTTTTGTAGCGATTCAACCGGATGTGGGAACAGCTGCGATCATATTTTTGATTGCTAGTACGATAATTCTATCTTCTGGTATGAGCTACCGAAATATATTTAAACTAGGTGGATTTGGGTTAATGATATCCATTCCCTTCATTCTTTTAGTAAAGGATCAGTTGTTTTCATCTGTAAGATTAGGTCGAATTTCAGCGTTTCAAGATCCATTTTTAGATGAACAAGGGTTTGGATGGCAATTGGCTAATTCTTATATTGCGCTAGGAACAGGTGGCATTAAAGGGCTAGGGCTTGGACAAAGTGTTCAAAAGCTAGGTTATTTGCCTGAGTCACACACCGACTTTATCATGGCTGTTATAGCTGAAGAGTTAGGAATATTTGGTGTGACATTTGTCCTGCTTTGTCTTAGTTACATTGTATTGCGTGGAATATTGATTGGAATTAGATGTAAGGATCCATTTGGAAGTTTACTAGCGATAGGAATTTCTTCTATGATTGGGATTCAGTCCTTTATCAACTTAGGCGGCATCTCAGGAGTTATTCCTTTAACAGGTGTCCCATTACCATTTGTTAGTTATGGTGGTTCCTCTTTATTACAGCTGTGCATCTCCATGGGGATATTAGTGAATATTTCTATGTTTGTGAATTATGAGCAAAATTATAAAGGAAAAGATAGTAAAGAACGGCCCGTTGAATCAAGGTCATTCATAACTAAAAAGTATATCTTCCGTAAATAAGTGTAGGGATTTATTCCCTCACTTTTTAATATAGGTTTCATTAATACATGATATTCATCACAAGGTTAACAATATAGAGTGAATGATTTAGTGTTTTATTATGTGTGAGGTTAATGAAGCCAAGCCAAAATATATAGTAAAGATGGGGTGTTATATGTGACCAGACGCATTAACAAAGTGTTAGTTGCAAATCGGGGTGAAATTGCAATAAGAGTTTTCAGGGCTTGTACCGAATTAAATATTCGCACTGTTGCAATTTATTCAAAAGAGGATTCAAGCTCTTTGCATCGTTATAAAGCAGATGAGGCTTACCTTGTTGGGGAAGGTAAAAAACCGATTGATGCCTATCTAGATATTGAAGGGATCATTGAAATTGCTAAAAACAGCGATGTAGACGCGATTCATCCAGGATATGGATTTTTATCAGAAAATATTCACTTTGCTAGAAGATGTGAAGAAGAAGGAATTGTTTTTATTGGTCCGAAATCCGGGCATCTTGATATGTTTGGTGATAAGGTAAAAGCAAGAGAACAAGCGATAAAGGCGAATATTCCTGTTATACCTGGAAGTGATGGACCTGTTCAAAGCTTAGAAGAAGTTAAAAGTTTTGGTGAAAAATATGGGTATCCAATTATCATTAAGGCTTCACTAGGCGGCGGTGGCCGTGGAATGAGAATAGTTAATGAGGTTAGTGAAGTATCAGAAGCATACGATCGGGCAAAATCAGAGGCTAAAGCAGCATTTGGTAGTGACGAGGTATATGTAGAGAAATATATTAATAAACCAAAGCATATTGAAGTACAGATTTTTGGAGATTCTCACGGAAATATTGTTCATCTATATGAGAGGGATTGTTCAATTCAACGACGTCATCAAAAAGTGGTTGAAATTGCTCCAAGCGTTTCGTTACCGCTTCAATTAAGAATGGACATTTGTGAGGCAGCAGTTAGTTTAATGAAAAATGTGAACTATTTGAATGCCGGAACAGTCGAGTTTTTAGTTGCTGATGGTGAGTTCTACTTCATTGAAGTAAATCCTCGAGTTCAAGTAGAACATACAATCACAGAGATGATCACAGGAATTGATATCGTTCAAACACAAATCCTTATAGCCGAGGGTTATGAGCTATTTGGCAGTGAAATTGATATCCCACGTCAAGAAGACATTCGGACAAGTGGTTTTGCGATCCAATCTCGTGTAACAACAGAGGATCCACTAAATAATTTTATGCCGGACACTGGAAGAATAAATGCTTACCGATCTGGTGGAGGATTCGGAGTACGTTTAGACGCAGGAAATGCTTTCCAAGGATCTGTTATTACATCTTTCTATGATTCATTACTTGTGAAGGTCACAACACATGCGCATACATTTGAACAAGCTGCATCAAAAATGATCCGAAATTTACAAGAATTCCGTATTAGAGGGATTAAAACGAATATTCCATTCTTAATTAATGTGGTTGGACATGAAAAGTTCCGCACAGGGGAATATGACACATCATTTATTGATGAAACACCAGAATTGTTCCTTTTCCCACAACGGAAAGACCGTGGAACAAAACTGCTTAATTATATTGGAAATGTAACAATCAATGGTTTCCCTGGAATTGAAAAAAGAAAAAGACCTGTTTTCGATATACCAAGAGTTCCAAAAGTTCCTTCTAATGTTGAATTGAAAAATGGAACGAAACAAATTTTAGATCAACAAGGTGCAGATGGACTTGTTCAATGGGTTAAAAACCAGAATCAAGTATTACTTACGGATACAACTTTCCGTGATGCACATCAATCGTTACTGGCAACAAGGGTAAGAACAAATGACTTTGCTCAAATTGCTGAACCGACAGCAAAACTTCTTCCAGATCTATTCTCCTTAGAGATGTGGGGAGGAGCTACATTTGATGTTGCTTATCGTTTCTTGAAAGAGGATCCATGGGATCGTTTAATTACATTAAGAGAAAAAATTCCAAATGTAATGTTCCAAATGTTATTAAGGTCAGCTAATGCGGTCGGATATAAAAACTATCCAGATAATGTTATCCGAGAATTTGTTGAGAAATCAGCTCATGCAGGAATTGATGTGTTCCGTATTTTTGACAGTTTAAACTGGGTTAAAGGCATGGAGGTAGCGATAGATGCTGTAAGACAAACAGGGAAAATCGCTGAGGCAGCTGTATGTTACACTGGTGATATACTAGATCCGTCTAGACCAAAGTATGATATTAATTATTATAAAAACATTGCAAAGGAATTAGAGGCACAAGGTGCACACATTCTTGCGATTAAAGATATGGCTGGTTTATTGAAACCAGAGTCAGCTTATCGATTAATTTCTGAGCTAAAAGAAACAATTGATATTCCAATCCACCTTCATACACATGATACAAGTGGAAATGGAATTTATACGTATGCGAAAGCAATTGAAGCTGGTGTAGATATTGTTGACGTTGCGGTAAGTTCAATGGCAGGTCATACATCGCAACCAAGTGCGAACACATTATTTTATGCGCTTCAAGGTTCTGAGCGTCAGCCTTCTGTTCATATTCAAGATCTTGATCGTCTATCTCATTATTGGGAAGATGTTCGCAAATATTATCAAGACTTCGAATCAGGTATGAATGCTCCAATGCCAGAAGTATATCAACATGAAATGCCAGGTGGACAATACAGCAACTTACAACAACAAGCAAAAGCTGTTGGCCTAGGGGATGAATGGGACAAAGTAAAAGAAATGTATTCAAGAGTGAACAGATTGTTTGGAGACATTGTTAAAGTAACTCCATCTTCTAAAGTTGTTGGGGATATGGCATTATTTATGGTTCAAAATAACTTAACAGAAGATGATGTATTAACAAAAGGTGAAACAATTGATTTCCCAGATTCTGTTATTGAATTACTTATGGGATACCTTGGACAGCCACAAGGTGGTTGGCCGCAAGACTTACAGAAGGTAGTCTTAAAAGGCAAGGAACCGATTACTGTTCGACCTGGAGAGTTACTCGAAGCTGTAGATTTTGATGAGTTAAAGGCAGAATTGCATCAAGAATTAGGCAGACAAGTGACTGATTTTGATGCCTTAGCCTATGCATTATATCCAAAAGTGTTTTTGGAATATAATAATACGGTCCAACAATTCGGAGATGTTTCTGTATTAGATACTCCAACATTCTTCTACGGGCTTCGTTTAGGGGAAGAAATTGAAGTAGAGATTGAAACAGGTAAAACGTTAATTGTTAAACTGATATCTGTTGGAGAACCACGAACAGACGGGAACAGAATTCTTTACTTTGAATTAAATGGTCAACCTCGTGAAGTCCTTATTAAGGATGAGAGCGTTAAAGCGACTGTTCAAACAAAGGTTAAAGGGGATCCAAAGAATCCTAACCACATCTCTGCAACAATGCTAGGTACAGTTGTTAAGGTGCTTGTTGAAAAAGGGGAAAAGGTTGAAAAAGGAGATCACTTAATGATTACAGAAGCCATGAAAATGGAAACCACTGTACAAGCTCCGTTCTCTGGTGTAGTTAAGGATGTTTTTGCTCAAAGCGGTGAAGCGATCCAAACAGGAGACCTTCTCATCGAACTAAATAAATAAGAAAAATAGAGATACAGTGTTTGCTGTATCTCTATTTTTCTTACAGTGTAGATGATAACGGATTTGAAGGTTTCTTTTTGTTCGAATGAATTGAACTTCGGTAACAAAATAACAGGAAATAACTTAACAGTCCAAATAAACAGGATATAAAGAAAGCATGGAATAAGGCGACAAATAAGTTTCCTCTCAAATAGATGATGAAGGCACCTGCAATTACTTGTAAAAATACTAAAATAAAAGCTATGATCCAGCCCCAGTACATCACTTTTTGGTGACGATAATTTTTAATCGCTAAAAAGGTAATATAGCCAATCCATATAAAGATCAACCCGGCTGCAGCCCGATGTCCCATTTGAATCCATTCATACATATTGGTGGGCAGTGTAATTTGATCATTTGAACAAAGTGGCCAGTCTTTACAAACGAGACTTGCATTCACATGTCGAACTAGTGCCCCGGTATATACAACGATAAAGCTATATATGGTAACACCGATGATATGTTTCTGCATTCGTTTATCAAGGATTAGTTTTTCGGCCTCAAACTTTTTGTCTACTTCAAAGATAAGGAACGTTAGTAGTAAAACGGTGGAAAAGGAAATTAGGGAAATGCCAAAATGGACGGCTAAAACAAAATCTGATTGCCCCCATACAACCGCTGCAGCTCCAATTAAACCTTGGAGGACGAGAAAAAAGATTGAATTAACTGCTAAAAACTTTGTTTCGCGAATATGACCAATTGATTTCCACGCTGCTATCGATAAAATAATGACCATAATACCTACTGATCCTGAAACAACGCGATGAGCAAGTTCAATGACTAATTCAGAGGATATTTCATCAGGAATCAATTGTCCATTACATAACGGCCAGGACTGTCCGCATCCCATACCAGAATCTGTTTTTGTTACTAATGCTCCGCCTAATAAAATGAATAGCATACCAATTGTTGTTAATACCGAAAACCATTTGAGTGCACGCAAAAGATTCACCTACTTAAATGAAGTTCTTATTTATTGCTATCGTAATACATTAATTAACAGTATAAACTAATTATACAAAATAATATTATAATTCGATTATACTAAGTTTTCTACATTTAGTTGTTTTTACAATCATTTATTTATAGGAAACTAATTATTTACTATTAAGACAGTTAAAAAGGTTGAAACTTAAATCAGAGTTTGTTAGAAATATAGTAAGGGATAATAATTAAATATTTTGCAAAGTTTGATAATTTTCTATATTATGGCACTAAAGCAACAGGAATGAAAGCAAAATAACTTCTCAGACACATATTTTTCTCGAGAGATTCAAAAAAAGTTCACAAAAACCGTTAAAAATGTGATTTAATATACTGAGGGAATACATAATATTTAATTTTTTTAAAGTTCCGACACTTTATATTAATAGATTAGAAGCTAAAGTCTGAGTAAGGGGGAAATGATATGTCTAGCCCAAGGTCTATTTCTAATAATTTAAAAGCCAATGTCCCTGAAACAACGGCGTGGAAAGATTTTCTAGCATTAATTAAAATAGGAATTGTTAATTCAAACTTAATTACAACTTTTACCGGAATATGGCTTGCTATTTATTTTTCAAATAAGGGATTCTTTGCCTCCTTAGATACGGTTTTTTATACTTTGATTGGTTCTGCTTTGATTATGGCTGGTTCTTGCAGCTTAAATAATTATATTGATCGTGATATTGATTATTTAATGGAAAGAACAAAGACAAGACCTACTGTAACAGGCAAAATTAGCCCTTCTAAGGTAGCGCTGATTGGAATTATATTTGTCAGTATTGGTTTATTCTTTTTGGCTTTAACAACTTTAACCGCTTTTATTATCGGAATCATTGGGGTACTTTCGTATGTCGTAGTATACTCCATGTGGTCAAAAAGGCAGCATGTTTCAAATACAGTCATTGGCAGTCTCTCTGGTGCTGTTCCTCCATTGATTGGTTGGGCAGCAGTTGACCCAACGCTTGATATTATCGCGTGGATGTTATTCTTAATTATGTTTGCTTGGCAACCTCCACATTTTTATGCATTGGCAATGAGAAGAGTTGAGGAATATCGGACAGCTGGAATTCCAATGTTACCGGTTGTAAAAGGATTTGCAACAACAAAAAGACATATCTTCTTATGGGTCATTGCACTTGTTACCATTTCCGTTTTTTATGTCACAATTAGGAATTCCGTTTGTTGTATTAGCAACAATTCTTAATATTGGCTGGATTGTTGCAGGAATATATGGAAATAAGTTTAAAGATGACTTGAAATGGGCGAGATTGATGTTCATTTATTCCCTACAATATTTAACGATTTTGTTTGTCGCCATGGTCATATTTACACTTATTTGATCATCAATAGATAAAAGACATAGCGTACAAGTTGATTAAATAGGGTTTGCAACTTAAGTTTTATACATAATATGAAGTTTCTTTGGATGCCCTTCTCTACACATAGTAGAAAGCTCTTTCTCCAACATAAAAATGGAGAAAGGGTTTAACTATATTTTTTTGCCTTATTAAATATTTAAAATCTTTAGAGAAAGAGGGGAATGAATAAAATATGAAGAAACGTTTAAAGTGGCATCTTTATCCACTGTTAGTGGCACTAGCGTTTGTTCTATCCGGTTGTGGTGAACCTCATATTTCTGCATTACAGCCAGCCGGTGAAGTGGCAAAAAAACAATTAGATTTAATGCTGTTAAGTACGGCAATCATGGTTGGAGTTATTATAGTAGTTGTCATCATATTCATGTATGTTCTATTTAAGTTTAGAAGGAAAGATGACAAAATACCAAAGCAAGTAGAAGGGAGTCATAAGCTAGAAATTATTTGGACTTCAATACCAATTCTTTTATTAGTGATTCTTGCCGTTCCAACTGTTGCGGCGACATTTAACTTAGCTGATACAGCTGAAATGGATAAAGAGGATTCAGATGCGTTAGTTGTCAATGTACGAGCTAATTTATATTGGTGGGAGTTTGAGTACCCGAATCAAGAAATCGTTACTAGTCAGGATCTAGTCGTTCCCACCGATGAAAAGGTTTACTTTAATTTAATAGCATCTGATGTCAAACACTCCTTTTGGATTCCTTCTGTTGGCGGTAAAATGGATACCAATACCGACAATATTAATAAGTTCTGGTTGACATTTGATAGTCAGAAGGCACAGGAAGCTGGAAATATCTTTTATGGTAAATGTGCTGAACTTTGTGGACCGTCACATGCATTAATGGACTTTAAAGTTAAAGCAGTTTCAAGAGCTGAATTTGATGGGTGGGTTGCTGATATGCAGGCTGTGACAGAACCTGAAGAGGCAACAACACCATTAGCTCTTCAAGGTCAAGAAATTTATAATAATAGTTGTATCGGATGTCATGCGGTAACACCGTCAAATGCAACACCAGAAGCAGCTAGAATGGCACCAAATTTGAGTAACTTTGGAGAGCGTGAAACCATTGCCGGATTTTTAGAGCATGATGAGGAAAATCTGAAAAAATGGCTCCGTGACCCAGAGGCGATTAAACCAGGTAATAAAATGACTGGCACGTATGGAAACTTAACAGAAGAGGAATTAGATGCTTTAACAGAGTATTTAATGGGATTAAAGGTTCAAGAATAATTGGACGATTGTGTAAAGGGGAGGTAGTTACGTTGAGTACCTATGCGGAGAAAAGGGGAGTAGGAGCATTTTTATGGGACTACTTAACAACAGTCGACCATAAAAAAATTGCTCACCTTTATTTTGTTGCAGGTGCACTGTTCTTTGTTCTTGGTGGAATTGAAGCGATGATTATTCGTATTCAACTTCTAAAACCAGACAGCAATTTTGTCAGTGCAGGATTTTTCAATGAATTGTTAACGATGCATGGAACAACGATGATCTTTTTAGCAGCAACACCACTATTATTTGCGTTTATGAATGCTATAATGCCTTTGCAAATTGGGGCAAGGGATGTTGCTTTTCCATTTTTAAATGCACTTGGTTTTTGGTTATTCCTGTTTGGCGGGATTTTTCTAAATCTATCTTGGTTTTTAGGTGGAGCTCCTGATGCAGGTTGGACTTCATATGCATCATTGTCTCTTGAATCTCCAGGGCACGGGATTGACTTTTATACATTAGGATTGCAAATCGCTGGATTTGGTACCTTAATATCCGGAATTAATTTTCTCGTAACAATTATTAATATGAGGGCCCCAGGTATGACCTTCATGAGGATGCCGTTGTTTACCTGGACAACATTTGTTTCATCTACTCTGATTTTATTTGCTTTTACGCCTCTGGCGATAGGTCTATTTTTATTAACATTCGATCGCTTATTTGGGGCTAACTTTTTCAATGTGGCTGGTGGCGGGAATACGATTATTTATGAACATATTTTCTGGATTTTCGGTCACCCTGAAGTATATATTTTAATTTTACCAGCGTTTGGAACTTTCTCTGAAATTTTTTCAACCTTCTCAAGAAAAAGACTATTCGGTTATTCTTCGATGGTTTTTGCAACCATGTTAATCGGATTCTTTGGATTTATGGTTTGGGCTCACCATATGTATACAACAGGCTTAGGTCCTGTCGCGAATGCAATCTTTGCAGTTGCAACCATGGCAATTGCGGTTCCGACTGGAATTAAAATTTTTAACTGGTTGTTTACTATGTGGGGTGGGAGCATTAAATTTACAACACCAATGTTATGGGCAGTAGCGTTTATCCCTTCCTTTGTCATGGGAGGAGTTACAGGGGTTATGCAAGCAGTCGCTCCAGCAGACTACCAATACCATGATAGTTATTTTATCGTTGCTCATTTCCACTATGTTATTGTTGGTGGAGTTGTCTTTTCGTTAATAGCCGCAACTCATTTCTATTGGCCTAAAATGTTTGGAACCATGTTAAGTGAAAAATTAGGGAAAGTAACCTTTTGGTTCTTTTTAATCGGCTTCCATTTAACCTTCTTTATTCAACACTTCTTAGGGTTATGGGGAATGCCAAGACGAGTGTTTACCTACCTTCCAAATCAAGGGTGGGAGACAGGGAACTTCATTAGTACTATAGGTGCTTTTTTCATGGCTATAGGAGTAATTGTGTTAATAATCAATGTGATTATTACTTCTGTAAAAAATGAGAGAGTCGGAAATGACCCTTGGGAAGATGGTCGTACACTGGAGTGGGCGATACCTTCGCCACCACCATATTATAATTTTAAACAAACGCCACTTGTACGCGGTTTAGATGCTTATTGGATTGAAAAGATGGATGGAAAGAAAAGCTTAACTCCTGCAGAACCACTTGGAGATATTCATATGCCGAATTCATCTTTTACGCCGTTCATTATCTCACTAGGATTATTTATAGCTGCATTTGGAGCGATGTATCAGATTGACTTGGGCACTGGGGATGTGTGGGCTAATAAATGGGCTGTTGTTGTATTTATATTAGGTTTAGTCATTACCTTTGGAGCGATGATCTTCCGGTCGGTTAAGGATGATCATGGATATCATATTCATAAGGAAGATTTAATGGAAGATGATGATAAAGGGGTGAAGGCATAATGGAAATACAAGAGAGATTTACTGTAGAAACATGGCCTGAGTCACCTGAAAGACAAACATTAGAAGCAAAAAATAAATTTCTTGGTTTTTGGCTATTTTTAGGTGGAGAAACAGCTCTATTTGCCACTTTATTTGCTACCTATCTTGCTTTAAAAGACAAAGTACCGAGTGCTGATCATGCACTCGCCAAAGATTTATACGAAATGCCACTAGTTTTAGCAACAACAATGATACTTTTAACGAGTTCACTAACTAGTGTATATGCGATGTATCATATGAAAAACTATAACTTTAAGAAGATGATGATTTGGTTAGGTGTGACAGTTCTTTTAGGTGGATCGTTTTTGGCACTTGAAATTTATGAATTTAATCACTATATTCATGAATATGGACATACATTCACAAGCAGTGCTTTTGGTTCCGCCTTTTATACATTGACTGGATTTCACGGTGTACACGTGGCATTTGGGCTGGGGTGGATTATTACCTTAATGGTTCGCAATGCAAAACGCGGTTTAAATTTATACAATGCTCCAAAGTTTTATGTAGCAAGTCTCTATTGGCACTTTATTGATGTTGTCTGGGTGTTTATTTTTACAGTCGTATATTTAATGGGAATGGTGGGATGATCTGATGAATAATCATAAATCAAACTCAGTTAATTCCAGTAAGAGCGTCAACTATCGACTCAAGAAAAGTGCAGAGGAAATGAAGCACCAAGTGATCACCTTTGCATTGATGATTTTCCTTACATTAGTTGCATTTGTAGCTGTTGCTTATGATGGTTTCAGCAGTTGGTTTACAATCCCGTTTATTCTGTTACTAGCGTTTATTCAGGTAGCCTATCAATTATATTACTTTATGCATATGAGTCATAAAGGGCATGGGATGGTTGCAACATTTATGTATGGTGGCATTTTTGTAGCTTTTTTAACTGTTTTAGCTTTTTTAACAATTATTTGGTGGTAATAAAGTAAAAAAAGGAAATCAGTTTGCACTGATTTCCTTTTGTCAATGTAGAGAAAATGAGGTGAATAAGATGTCACTTGAAATATTTGGATTTAGAGCTTTATGGAGTCCTTACTTATTGATAACAATCGGATTATTAACCGTGAGCTATTTTCTGATAACTATAAAATACAGGCATATTTTTAAGGATAGTAACCCACTAACGAAGTCGCAAATTAGTTTATTTATATTATCAATGTGTTTGTTTTATTTTGTCAAAGGGGGACCTCTTGATTTAATGGGGCATTTAATGTTTTACGCCCATATGGTTCAAATGTCCATTTTATTATTTATTATCCCTCCGATTATGATACTTGCCATTCCAGAATGGATCTGGAAAACACTGTGGTCAAAATTATTGTTTAAAAAGATATTTGGTCTTTTAACAAAACCTCTTTTTGCAATCGTACTTTTTACGGCAACACTTTCTATCTACCATATTCCTATTGTTTTTGATGTAATAAAAACCAATGTGCTTCTTCATGAAATTTATACAGGCATGCTCATGCTTTTTGCATTTGTCATGTGGTGGCCTATCGTCAATAAAGTTGAAATTTATCGGAGTCTCACCGGTTTAAAAAAGGTTGCCTATATTTTTGCAAATAGTGCTCTTATTTTGCCTGCATGTGCGTTAATAATATTTAATGATAGTCCGATGTACGCCACGTATTCAAATCCGGATTTATGGGCAAAGTCTCTAGCTTTATGCGTACCAGCTTCTTTGTTGGCATCATTAGATTTAAGTGGTCCAGAGATGTTTACATCCCTGTCCTTAATCCATGATCAACAACTTGGTGGGGTTTTGATGAAGATTATTCAAGAAATTGTATACGGTTATGTATTATCCCGTGTATTTTTAGAATGGTATAAGAACGATCAAAAAGAATCTGAAGAACAAAGAGCTGCTATGTACAATCCACAAGCAGTTGAATAGTAGGAAGAAAAAATCGCTCTATATAGAGTGGTTTTTTATATTATAAATATTGTCAACTAATTTAATCACAATCAATTTAATTAAATCAGAACAAATTGTGAACAAAGTTAGAATATTATTGATAAATAATACATAGTAAACTAAAATAATAATAGAATAATAGGAACTGAGAGGATGCAACAATGGAAAATACATTGCCTGTATTACCAACGATTAGTACCACGTTTATTGTTTTAAGTGCAATTATGGTAGCAATTGGATGGTATTTAATTAAAAAGAGGAAGATAGAAGCCCATAAAAAAGCGATGTTCTTTGCGGCTCTTTTTGCTATCATATTTTTTATCATTTATGCAAGTAGAACCATTTTTATAGGAAACACTTCTTTTGGCGGTCCAGACGACATGAAGATATATTATACGATTTTCTTAATCTTTCATATCACATTAGCAACCATAGGTGCAGTGTTGGGGATTATTACATTGATTACAGGTTGGAAAAACAACCTTGTCAAACATCGAAAGTTGGGACCAGTTACAAGCATTATTTGGTTTTTCACCGCCATCACTGGAGTATTAGTCTTCTTATTGTTATATGTGCTTTATCCAGGTGGGGAAACGACATCTGTAATTAAAGCGATTCTAGGGTTTTAATCGATATATAAAAGTGGTGGAATATTACGTAAGATGAATTTAGACCATGATTATATAAAATAAGAAAAGGCCAGTTTAACCTGTGCCTTTTCTTATTTTTATTTTGTGGGTAGGAATTCATCAAGTTGCGACTTCACATTTTTTAAAATTTTTTCACATTGTTTTACTAAGTCGTCGGGAAAAACCTCATCTTGTCCATATTCAACACCATGCGGATAATAATGTTTTCCGAGTAACGGTGTTAATAGTTGAATTGTCGCTTTATTAGCCCCAACATCTCCTTCTGTAGCAACCCCGAAAATTCTTAAGTAATAAACACCTTCATTTATTTCGAACTTTCGATCATAAGTAACTCTTTCGTAATCCCAATGTTCTCCTCTTTCTAATCCATATTCTTTCATTGTGTCATCTAATAAATTCAAATCTGTTTTAACAGTGTCAATTCCTGTATGATCCAACTTCATTTTAATACCTCCATATAACAGTAATCGTCGGTTGTTAATTTTCGGAACATTCAACCTAATTAATATTAATAATAGTAGAAAAAGTAAAAAGTTTCAATCTATTGTAACGGAAAATGTAATTTTTGTATAAATCCTTCTGTTTTGGTAAATCTTATTCATTAGTGGCTACTACCACTTTTATTGTAATGATAATGAAATACGAATCGATATACAGGAGGCGCTTAAAGTGAAACTTGTCCGTGAAATGATGACTAAAGATGTTGAAAGTTGTTCTTTACTTGACAATATGTTTGAAGTAGCAGTAAAAATGAAAGAGTTAAATGTCGGGGCAATTCCGATCGTCGATGAAGATAAACTTGTTGGAATGATCACGGATCGGGATATTGCGGTAAGAGGGGTAGCTGAAAAGAATCCTGGCTCAACAAAAGTAGAAAAAATTATGAGTGACAAATTAATTACAGCAAAAGCTGATATGACAACAAAAGAAGCATTACAATTAATGGCAGAACATCAAATTCGACGTTTACCTGTTGTCGATGGAGAAAAACTAATCGGAATGGTTAGTCTTGGAGACTTTGCTATTGAAGAACGGACGGATGAACAAGCAGGAAGAGCACTTTCTGACATTTCAGAAAGAGAAAATTTTATACAATAAAGATAAGGCGCTTATAGTGCCTTTTTTCTTTTATCTTAATTAGAATAAATTAAAATTATTCTATATAAAAGTAATGTTATAATATAATAAATAAAGTGAAACTTTTATCAAGATTGATGGCAAGTTGAGGCCAGGAGGTTTCACAGCCGTTGCTGAAGGCGTATTTAATCTGTGTTCATTATTTCGGAACTTTAAGGGCAGTTGGTCTCCGACTCATCTTTTTTTAATTCATGTAAAATTACGAAGGGTGGGTCTTATTGTCGGTTAAGCCTGATAAAAATAATTGGGTAAACTTATGTTTTTGTGAGAGGAGGTAAACCTCTGAGAACTCTTATACGTATTTTAGCAATTATTTTAATTTTATTTATCATAGGTATGGTCTATAGTATATTTGAAAAAGAACAAAGCGATAGTGGACAAAATGGTATAGACTTGGAAAATAAAACACTCAATACACCGTCAGAACAAGAAATGAGTGAACGAATCAAGATTGAGGGGCTCTTTAAATTAATCGGAGAAGATTCATCCAAGGTTAAAGATCAGTTTGGAGATCCGAATCGGATTGACCCATCTTCATTTGGTTATCATTGGTGGATTTATAATGATAATAATAAAAAATATGTACAAATTGGAATAGAGAATGATAAAGTGGTTACCTTTTTTGTTATGGGTGAGAGGTTAAATATAAAGCCTTTTAAGATTGGACAATCAGTAGCGGATATTTATTCCAGTTACTTTATTCCATCTGATATTCAGCTTAAATATGAAGGACAAGAGTATCTCTTTGAGCTCTCAGAAGAGGATGTTAATATACGACCAATCATTAAGTTAGAACATTTTTATGTGCAATTATACATTGATAAATTTACAGGTACTCTTTCTAGCATTCGTGCTATGGATGCGCCAACATTAATCAAACTTAAACCATTTGATTATCGCGAAGAATATATCGAGACTCCTATGGAAAAGTATGAGCTGGATCGTGCCTTAGGTAAGGCGCTCCAAAAACAAATATTTGATTTAACAAATGTATTAAGGGATCGATATCGAATGAGATCATTAAAATGGGATGAGCGTCTTTCTAAAAGCGCGTTTGAAAGAAGTGTTGAACTACATAAAGAGGATCAACAATCTATAGATAAGGAATACCAACATGAACAAATAAGTCCAATGAAAGATCAACAAATGTTTATCTATTTTTTAGATGGCGAAAATGTTGCAATTCCTGAACTAGATGCACCTGCGATTGTTGAAAGTTGGTTTAACAGCGCAGTTCATAGACAGAATATATTAAGTGAAAATTTCCGCGAAACCGGTATTGGTATTTATAGCGAATATTTAGTTCAAAAGTTTTCTCCTAATGATTTAGAGGAAGTGCAATAGTTATTATAGTCATTCACCAATTTTCTTTTATGTCATATCGTAATATAGGCAACAGTTGAAGGTTCGGGGTGATCGATATGACAAATCAAAAGCTTCATCCATCGGTAGAAGAATTTAAAAAGTTTGTTACAGCCCATCCCAAAATACTAGATGAAGTAAAAAACGGTAATGCAACCTTACAAGAGTTATATGAGGATTGGTATTTATTAGGTGAAGAGGATGTGAGATGGGAAAACTTGCTGTCCGAGAATTTAGCAACTGATACTGAAAATGTAAAAGTGGATTGGGTTAATAACATTTTGGGATCCATGAAAAAGATGGACCCCGGGCAAATACAACATTATGTGGGTCATTTAAGTCAAGCTCTTCATACGATTCAAGGAGTACTAGCCCAATTTCAAACAGGAAAACCAACAACCTCAGGCAAACCGCAAGAAAAACCTAACCATCCCTTTTTCTTTAGAAAGGATTAGGGGGATTAGTAAATGAGGAAAGATGTTTACCTTTACTTACAAAAAAACAAAGAATTAATGGACTTTCTACATGAACAACCAATTTGGTACCGAAAACTAGGGAGAGACCCTAGTCAGTTACGGAATTTGGAAATTGCGGCTCTTCATTATTATCAAAAAACGATTCCACATCAAGTTGAAAAATTCTCTCAAGGAGTTCAAATGGCTTCAATGATGGTTAGTATGTTTAAAGTCATGAACGAACAGTCTTGAAAAAGCTTTCTCTATACATAGAGAAGGCTTTTTCTTATTTGTTTACACATGCATGAAAAATGTACTCTTATGTAAACAATAAGAGCAAGTCACGAATGACAACAAATCAAAACACTTTTGTGGAAAGTGTAAGGAGCGGTTACGATGAAAAAGAAATTGATTCCGATCTTTTTTCCCCTTTTATTTATAATGGGTGCCTGTCAAAGTGATAAGCCGGAACCACCTCAAACGAATCAAAACTTTTCTTTATATGGAGAAATACAAGCAGCCGCTTCAAGTTTTGAAGAACAGGATAACAAAGAGAATTCTTTTTTTGTGAAACATCATATTAAAGATAAAGATCTTTTCATCGAGTGTATCGTAGAGGGAACTTCTTTTCGGGAAAAAGAAGCTAAAATTATCGTTTATATCGATGGGATAAAAAGAGAAGAGGTTAATCAGGCAGCCTTTATTATAAAAGGATTAAAGCCTGGGAACCATCATATTAAGTTAGTTTTACAAACCGAACTATCAGTGAAAGCTACCGTTTCTAAGGAATTTAATGTAAAAATCAAATAGAGCTATATATTTATCTGCAAATTTTTCATTTAATCCATTTCATGTTAAAATATGATGTGGAGGTGAGCGAATGCTTGCTACAATTGAAAGAGTGTTGATTTTGGATAAGGCAGAAGAAATTTCAAACATGATTTTGCAATCGGAAATTGCAGAGAAATATTTCCGGTGTATATATAAAATAAAGACTAATCGAGAAACACAGGATAAGATTCGTAATTTTGTCAAAGTTAAAGAGCAATACGAAGACGTTCAGCGGTTTGGAAAGTATCATCCAGATTATAGTGCTATCATGAAAAAAGTCCGTGATATAAAACGAGAGATGGACTTAGATGAAAACATCGCACAATTTAGAAGGATAGAAACCGAAATACAAAGTTTACTCGATGAAATTAGTGTGATCGTTGGTCATTCTGTGTCTCAACAAATAAAAGTTCCTACTGGCAATCCATTTTTTGAAAGCACAAGTTGTGGCGGAGGTTGTGGCTCAGGTGGTGGCTGTGGCTGTTCTGCGTGAAACTGGAAGGGATTTCTTCATTTGAAGAAATCCCTAAGTTTGTTTTGCTTGGTATATTGAACAGGTTTCCTACTTTATGGTAAACTGAAAAAAGAATAAATTAGAGGGGAAATGTAATGTTAAGTCAACGACAAGGATTAATTGTTTGGTTGAATTCAGTTAAACAAGCTAAAATGTTAAGAAGATTTGGAAATGTCCATTATGTTTCAAAAAGGTTAAAGTATGCGGTCCTTTATTGTAATCAAGTTGACATTGAGGAATTGACAGCAAAGTTAAATACATTCTCATTCGTAAAAAAAGTAGAGCCTTCTTACAAACCTTTTCTTAAAATCGAATATGAAAATTCTAAGCCAGATAAAGCAAAAGAATATGACTATAAGATGGGGATTTAAAGGACGAAACAAAAAGGAAGCCGTAGGTATAGAGTCATCATCTAACACGATTCATATGTATGTACGATGGTTTTCTTGTAGTGGCGTCTTTTTTTGCGAATAAAAAAAGCCCTGCAACTGAATGCAGGGTCCTTCTATATCCTTATTGAGGATTGAAGGTAAAGGGAGAGGAGAAACCGGAGGAAGAACTTATGGGGAAACGTAAGTCTTCTCCGCGGTTGGCAACAACATCCTCGAATGATGTTGTTAATATTATTATGACCGGATACAGAATCTCTTATACATATAAAATCATTTTTCCTAACTTATTTTCTTATCTACATTGGATAATGGTAACTAATGTGATAGGATTAATAATAAAAAATAGGACAATGAATGGTAGTGGTGATATAGATGAGAGTTGTTTCAGGAATTCTTAAAGGCAAGGGATTAAAAGCCGTTCCAGGAAGTTCAACTAGACCGACGACAGATAAGGTAAAGGAAGCCATGTTTAACATGATAGGCCCTTATTTTGATGGAGGATACGGATTGGATTTGTTTGCCGGAAGCGGAGGTCTTGGAATTGAAGCGTTAAGCAGAGGTTTGGATCATGTCATTTTTGTTGATCGAGATGCAAAGGCTATCGGAACCTTACGTGAGAATATACATAGTTGTGGACTAGATGATAAGGTTGAAATTTATCGAAATGATGCACTGAGAGCTATTAAGGTTATCGAAAAAAGACAGATTAGTCTAAATTATATATTTTTGGATCCTCCATACAAACAACAGCAGTTAGCAAAATTATTAGATTTCATACATGAACATCAATTGCTAGACTCAACTGGAACGATTGTATGTGAGCACTCGTCTGATATTGAATTACCCCAAGTAGTTGGAAGCTTGGTTAAAAGAAAAAGTGAAAATTATGGAATAATCGCTTTAAGTCTATACACAGGAGAGGAGTAGAAATATATTATGGATAGAGTTGCCATCTGCCCTGGAAGTTTTGATCCGATTACAAATGGACATATGGATATTATTTCAAGGGGTTCTAAAATTTTTGATAAACTATATGTCGTTGTTTTAAAAAACGCATCCAAGAACCCTTTATTTACAGTCGAAGAAAGAATCGAATTAATTAAAGGTGCAACGGAAAAATACCCTAATGTCCACGTGGAATCGTACAGCGGTTTGCTAGTGGATTATGCTCGAAAAGTTGGAGCAACCGTCAATTTAAGGGGTTTAAGAGCGGTTTCGGATTTTGAATATGAGATGCAAATCACTTCAATGAACCGTTTATTAAATCAAGAGTTAGAAACCTTTTTTATTATGACACGGAATCAATATTCATTTTTAAGTTCAAGCATTGTTAAAGAAGTGGCTAAATATGGGGCTGATATTTCAGAGCTTGTGCCAGCAGTGGTTGAAAAAGCATTGTTGGAAAAGTTTAGGGAGAAATAATCGTACATGATTAAAAAAGGAAAAATTTATATATATGGTGTCTAGAATCCTAAAAAATAAGAGTAGTAGTCAGAGACTTCATCTTAAGGGATCCTGGACACCATTTTTTAGAATATATTAACTTTTCTTACTGTAAGCCATCTTTTTAGCATATAGAAGCACATACAGAGCTAACATTGAAATGGTAAAGATCCCTCCAAACTCAACAAGTCGATTTGTCATGTTCGTGAAGAACGGTCCTTCGATCAATAGATTTACAGGAATAGAGTTGGAAGGCTGCTCACCTTTGATTAACTGTTCATATAGCGGATTCCATAATAGGAAAGTATAAATCGCTGCAAAAAGACCCTGCATGATTCTAGCAATAAAAAATGGCTTAAATCCTATATCTGTTTGTGCTAATATACTGGCTACTTGTGCATGTATACTTAAACCACCGAAACCAAGTAGAAGACTGACAATAATGGCTTGCTGCATGAGCGTTGATTCTTGTACTCCGCTTACTAGCTGGCTTCCGATTGTCATTTCAAATAAACCTGAAAACAAAGGAATACTTAACTCGATTGGAAATTGAAAAAGGCTCAAGATAACTTCTAATCCTATTGCTAAAAATGAAGAGATATGTAGATGATATAATAATTTGTTAATTACTGAGAATAGAATAATAAAGCCACCAATCATTAACAATGTTTGAATCGAAGACATTACCGCATCACCTAATAACTTTCCGATTGGGCGTTTATCTTTAATTCGTGCTTGATGAAGTGCGGACAATGCGTTTTTAATAGATTGGCGCTTTTGATCAGAATCGGTTTTTTTGGTACTGTTATCTCCATAAAATCTCATGATGATTCCAACTGTAATATTTCCCAGATAATGAGCGACAGCAAGGACGATGCCAAGTGTTGCGTTACCAAAAAAACCAACCGAGACCGCGCCAAAAATAAACAATGGATTTGAAGAATTCGTGAATGCCACTAATCGTTCTGCTTCAATCTTACTAACTTGTCCCTCTTGTCTAAGCCTTGAAGTAATTTTGGCTCCAGCAGGATTGCCAGAAGCCATTCCCATTGCCCACGCAAAACCACCTACACCAGGGACACGGAATAGAGGCCTCATGAAGGGTTCTAATAGCATTCCGATAAATTTCACAACCCCAAAACCAATCAGCAATTCGGATACAATGAAGAAAGGTAATAAGGATGGGAAAACAATTTCAAGCCATGTATCCAAACCTCGAATGGAAGCAGATACTGATTCTTGAGGAAAGGCAATAATGGATAAGGCTAATAACGTTGAGGTTACTGCTAATACAATGGTTTTTAATTTTGAATGAAACACGTATGATCCTCCCTCAAGCTGTAGAATGGTTAATTATTGAAGGTACTCTTCAGTCTTGTCCTGTTCTAATCCTTGTTTGAATAAGGAAGAAACCCTACTAACATCAATATACTCATAGAATGGGAAAATAGACCATAAGATTGTATAGAGAATTAGAGCGAATTGGCTTTATCCAGCTATCTAATAAGATGGGAGAGTGGAGGATTTGGATCGGCCTAAAATTGGTTTGGCGCTTGGGTCTGGGGGAGCACGCGGTTTTGCTCATTTGGGCATAATAAAAGTGTTGGTTGAAAATAAGATACCAATTGATTATATTGCAGGGAGCAGCATGGGGTCACTAGTTGCTTGTTTCTATGCTAGTGGATTAGATCTAAATCGTCTTTATAAATTGGCTACTTCCTTTAAACGAAAGTATTACTTGGACCTTACTGTACCTAGAATGGGGTTTGTTGCTGGCAAGAGAATTAAAGATTTAATTCGTTTATTTACAAAAGGAAAACAACTTGAGGAATTGAATATCCCTGTTGCGGTTGTTGCGACAGATTTAATGAAAGGCGAGAAAATTGTATTTACAGAAGGCCCGATTGCTGAAGCGGTCCGTTCGAGCATATCGATCCCAGGGATTTTTGTTCCTGAGAAAAAAGACGGCCGTTTGCTAGTAGATGGAGGGGTAATTGATCGTGTCCCGGTATCTGTTGTAAAAGAAATGGGAGCGGATCTTGTCATAGCTGTTGATGTTTCACGGGTGAAAAGGGATGCCGAAATCTCAAACATTTATGATGTTATTATGCAAAGTTTAGATATTATGCAAATGGAGTTAGTAGAAAATCGGCAATTCGCATCAGATGTTATGATTCGCCCGCAAGTAGAAAAGTACAGTGCTAGGGCTTTTACCAACATAGAGGAAATTATTATAATGGGAGAAGAAGAAGCTCGCAAACATATTGAACAAATTAAAAAAATCATCCATGAATGGGAAGGGGCTTAGTACCAATGAAACGCAAAAAAAGAATCAGGATTCTTATCTTGGTTGTAATAATTCTCGTAGCTCCTTGCTTTTATTTTATGCCTTTTTATATTTCTAAACCCGGAATGGCCAAGGAATTAGAGCCAATTATTGAAGTCGAAGATGGTTATACTGAGGAAGGTAGTTTTATGTTAACAACGGTAAGGATGGGAAGAGCTAATATTTATTCTTATCTAATAGCTAAATTTAGTCCATATCAAGAGATCTATCCAATCGATCAGATTAGATCTGAGGATGAAACCGAAGAAGAATATATGGTTCGTCAACTTCATTTAATGGACTCATCTAAAATAAATGCGATTGAAGTTGCTTATAGGAAAGCAGGTCTCCCAGTGAATTATGAATATAAGGGCGTTTACGTACTTCATGTGGTCCCTGGTATGCCTGCAGAGAAAAAGTTAGAGCCAGCTGATCGGATCTTTGAAGTTGATGGCAATGATTTTCATACATCTTCCGAGTTCATGGACTATATTAGTCAAAAATCTACAGGTGAGGAACTTGTCCTAACTTTTGAAAGAAAATCAAAAGTCTATCAGACAAGCCTGAAGCTTGATCAATTTAATGATGGAGAAAATAAAGGAAAAGTAGGAATAGGAATTGGTCTTGTTGATGATAAGGAATTAATTGTTGAGCCCCATGTGACGGTTAATAGTAAGGAAATTGGCGGTCCATCCGCAGGGTTTATGTTTTCCCTAGAAATCTACAATCAGTTAATGAAAGAAGACCTAACTAAGGGGTATAACATAGCTGGAACGGGTACGATTTCATCTAATGGGGAAGTAGGTGAAATAGGTGGAATACACCAAAAAGTCATTGCCGCTGATAAAGCTGGAGCGGAGATTTTTCTTGCACCAAACCAAAATGGCGCTAAAGATTCTAATTATCGTGTTGCCTTAAAAACAGCTAAAGATATTAAAACAGACATGAAAATTATCCCTGTTGACAATTTTGATGGAGCAGTGTCATATTTGGAGAATCTTAAGCCGAAAAAATAAAAATTACGAGCAACGATAATCGTTGCTCCTATTTTAAATAAATCGGTTTTTGATAATATTCTTGTTGGAGAGCAAATTGTCTACTGTTAGTTGGTAACCCTATAGTGTAAAGTTCGGCTGCTCTAGAATCGATGTCTATTTGTGGACTATTAAAGGATGCTCTCTTTGTAACGATTGTAAGTGGGCATGTTTTTTTTAATCTATTTAGATAAAGACGTCCCTTTTCTGTCATTCCTAACAGGCGAAGATATGTAACACGTTCTTTTAACATTTTCATTTCATCTTTTGTAGTGCCTGTAAGAATATGGGTTAAGACCCTTTGAAGGCGAGTCCATGTATAACGTTTCGTTTTAAGTGCTCCCATCAAATGAGTAAAAGATTGTGATGTTTTTATGTTTGAAAGGATACGGTTTTCCATCCCTTCTTCGATTTCATAAATAGCCTTTAATTGGTTGGCGTTCGTTCGGAGTAAGATGAATTGTAAGTAATCCCAATACATATCCCAGCTATGAAAAGCTCCAAATTGCTCCCTATATTGTAATAATAAGTCGTATGTCTGATTAGGAATATAAGGTTGGACGGCAGAAAGGTCTTCAGGCAAGGTAAATAGTGCTTTACGTATACTTGTCGCACTGGCAATCGAAGGGGAGGCAAAAAACTCATCATGATACCCAGCATCTTTTCTTGTAATTGTAGTCATTTTTATCGGTAATTGCTTTTCAATTGCCGCCCTAACATATTGAAAACCAAGTATATTGTTCGGCTTGGAGAGGTCAAGAAGATTCGAGGCTGGTCCTAATTCTTGATAGGCAAGGGACATGGCCTTCGGGTAACTATTTCCGAGCTTAATAAATGTCTGTACGGATTCATTATATTTATGTTTGTTATTTTTTAGAAAATTGTAGGTCTGATAAAAAGCTTCAATATTCCCGGATTCACTGCCAAAACAAATATAATCACACTCAGCTGCACTTAATAAGGATAAGGCCCCATTTGCAAATGTATCCGCTTTTTGAACAGCAAAAGTATAAGGTAATTCAAAAACTAGATCAATCCCACCGCGTAGGGCCATTTCAGTCCTTGTCCATTTTGAGATAAGGGCCGGCTCTCCCCTTTGTAAAAAGTTCCCACTCATTGCGGCGATCGCAATCTCTGCACCTGTAATCTCTTTTGCTTTATTGACATGATAGGCATGTCCATGATGGAACGGATTATATTCAACAATTAGGCCAACTGCTTTCATTAAAAATACCCCTTTATCAATTAAATCGTTTTTGTATATAAAATATTTTAACTAAAATATTGTTTGTGAACAATATAATAGGTTAGAATACTATATGTGCTGTTATAACTATAGCCAACTTTCCTAATTTTTATTGACTTAAAATGCAACAGGGGATTCTAAAATAGTGTAAAGAAAAAATATTGACAATTATTTCTTTGAAAGCTATAATTACTTTTGTTGCCTTGAGGTGATACAGATGAAGTGGACAATAAATCAGTTACAAAAACATCGAAGCAAGGAATTGAAAATTGACGAGTATGTAAATGCTGAAGAAATTATGAAGATTGATCAAAGCATTCGGGGAGTTCCACCAATACATGTAACCGGAATGGCAGATATCGGCTCTTCAAAGATTACTTTTCATTTAAATATTAAAGGTCAGCTTATCCTTCCTTGTTCACGTACGTTAGTTGATGTTGACTATCCTATAAATGTTGACACAATCGAAACATTCCTATTGAATGGCCCTAACTATGAAACCGATGAAGAGGTACATAGAGTAAAAGGGGATGTGATTGATTTAAACCCAATTATTTATGAAATCCTACTACTTGAGGTTCCGATGCAAGTGATTGCAGAGAATAGCACAGAAGAAGGTGCTCCTCAATCGGGAAAAGATTGGGAAGTCATTCATAAAAAGGATAAGAAAGACAAAGTAGATCCGCGTCTTGCAGGTCTTGCTAAGTTTTTTGAACAAAATGATCAATCTTCAGATTCTTAATGGGGAGATTGATAACGCGGTTGAAGATTATTTTAATCTTCAAACTTCTTAATACTCTTTAAGGAGGTGGGAATAATGGCTGTACCTTTTAGAAGAACTTCGAAAACGGCAAAAAGAAAGCGTCGTACGCATTTTAAATTACAGGTGCCTGGTATGACTGAGTGCCCAAACTGCGGTGAAATGAAACTTGCTCACCGTGTATGTAAAGCATGTGGAACATACAAAGGTAAAGAAGTAATTAATAACTAATGGATAGAAGAAACAGCACAGGAGCTGAAAGTTCCTGTGCTGTTTCTTTTTTAGTTCATGTTATTTCTATCGATCTCGAAATAAGTTACTTGGAATAATGTTCTATTTCATTTATTAATACATTCTATCTTTTCTAGTAGATGCATATGTATGAATAAAAAACACTAGGAGGGATTTTGAATGTCATCCACACGTCAAGATGCTTGGACTCAAGATGAAGATTTGCTTCTAGCAGAGGTTGTACTCCGCTATATTCGTGAAGGTGGGACCCAGCTGCAAGCTTTTGAAGAAGTAGGAAAGAAACTTTCAAGAACCGCAGCTGCGTGCGGGTTTCGATGGAATTCAACGATCCGAAAACAATACAAAACAGGAATTGAATTAGCAAAAAAGCAAAGAAAAGAAGGCAAAAAAAGCTCAAATTTAGAGCAGCTAAATGAGGATATCTTACAGGATACTTCTAGTTATACTGAGGATTTAGAAGAAATCATAACTCCTCCATTACAAAAAGAACTGAATTTTGCTGATATACTAGTCTATTTAAATAAAATGCATGAACGAATTCTTGACCTGCAAGAATATGAAGAAAACATAGTAGCGTATAAAGAAAAGGTTAAAGTACTAGAGGAAAGGGTAAGTGAAATCTCTGCTGAAAATATGAGGCTACAAAAAGAATTTTATACAATGGAAAATGATTATAAAGCCTTAGTCGAGATTATGGAAAGAGCAAGAAAAATGGTTGTCTTAAAGGATGAAGAGTTCGCACAAAAGGTGAGATTTCAAATGGACAAAAATGGAAATTTAGAAAAAATCGATAAATAAAAATAAGCAGGCGAAGGTCTGCTTATTTTTATTATTTAATAATGAGCTAATTTTATTATTTTGCTTCGGTTACATGATCTGGAGCCCAGATCAGTGGATTCTCCCCTAAATCCCTTTCCATATCATAATTAACTGAGTTAAACCCCATCTTTTCCCAAAAGCTTCGTGATTTAACTCGAGGGTTTGTTTTAATTGGCATCCCAAGGTTTTTGGCGAAATTTACAAGTGCTGTCCCATACCCCCTACCTTGATAGTCGGGCAATACTCCTAGCTTCCATATTTCTATATAATCAACGGGTGGATCGAAATAACGGTTATATTTTCCGCTCACCTGATAAACGCTCATTCGTGCAACAAGTTTATCACCAAAGTAAATACCATAAAATGGAGATTCGCTGTCATTTTCAATAATATTGGCTTGAAGGTCTTCACTCATCGATAATTCTTGAATCCCGTATTCTTTAAAACTTTTAAAATCTTCAAGTGTTTTAAAGTTAACCTTTAATTTAACAATATTCTTGCTTAGATCCATATCCGTTTTGACCATATTATTTCCCCCTTTTTGTGGCAAAAGTGCATGACAACTCCATGATACGAATACGTATTATAGTAAACCAAAAATTTAAACTAGTCTTAATCTTAATAACTATTTGTATATGATTATATAACATTTTCATTATAAATACCTTCTTTTCGATTAGAAAACGGTTACAAATTTTTTATTAGACATAACGGGAAGGTTAGACCCCACCCCACTCCGAGTTTAAAAAAGAAAATAGGTGGAAGTTGTGGGATAGGGCTTTCTATTAGAAGGGGATGTTAGAAAACCCCAGTGATGGAAGTTTTCACTTTATTAAATATAGGCAAGGGGGACTGGTGGATGAAGGAGGTAAAATCTATTATTACAGGTGTTGTGCTGGCTATCCAGATACATGAGGGAGAGCAAGTTTCTGTGGGTCAGGAAGTGGTGATTGTCGAATCAATGAAAATGGCCATTCCAATTGAAAGTAGTATTTCAGGGACAGTATCTGAAATTAAGGTAAGAGTTGGTCAATTTGTTAGTGAGGATGATGTACTGTTAACAATAATCTAACCTCATTCAGTCAAAAGTTCTCTCACGTCTAAAAGTGTGGCATGAATGGATAATCGCTCTTCGATTCAGTGGCGGTTCTAACCCAAGCTACCTGACGTAAATTCAACGGGCGAATAACTACAACCTTTAGGAAAGTTGAGTAAGGAGGAATTCTATGTCTTCTAATAGGTCGCGTTATAAGAGCTTAGAAATAAAAAAACAAACAGTAAAAGACGGGAAGAAGGAAAAGTCCTTAAAGAAATTAGCAGTTCAAAATAAGCTTTTTGTACGGGAACGTTTAGGGCGATTATTTGATGAGGGAAGATATGAGGAAGATGGTTTATTTGCCAATTGCGGAGACTCTGAATTACCCGCAGATGGAGTAATAACAGCAATCGGTAAAGTAAACGGTCGAACAGTTTGTGTGGTGGCAAATGATTCAACTGTAAAGGCAGGATCATGGGGACCCCGAACAGTTGAAAAGATGATTAGAATTCAAGAAAGTGCCGAAAAGTTAAAAGTCCCCTTACTTTATTTAGTTGACTCCGCTGGTGCAAGAATCACAGACCAATTAGAGATGTTTCCAAATAGACGGGGGGCTGGTCGGATTTTTTATAATCAAGTAAAGCTTTCAGGAGTCATACCTCAAATTTGTCTGCTTTTTGGTCCATCAGCAGCTGGTGGCGCATATATCCCAGCTTTTTGTGATGTTGTAATTATGGTAGAGGATAACGCATCCATGTATTTAGGTTCACCACGGATGGCTGAAATGGTCATTGGTGAAAAGGTAAGCTTGGAGGAAATGGGCGGAGCTAGAATGCACTGCACAGTAAGTGGATGCGGGGATATTTTAGTCCAAAATGAAGAGGAAGCAATTGAAAAAGCAAAATTGTACTTGAGTTATTTTCCTACTAACTATCAGGAGAAACCCCCAACTCAATCAGGAAAAGGGCCAAAAACTGGAATGCAACTTGAAAATATCATTCCTGATAACCAAAATACCCCCTTTAATATGTATGATTGCATTGACACTATCATTGATGAAGGAAGTTTTTTTGAAATTAAGGCATTATTTGCCCCTGAATTAATTACCGGAATGGCGAGAGTTGATGGGAAAGTAGTTGGGATTGTTGCGAATCAATCAAAAGTAAAGGGTGGCGTGTTATTTATAGATTCAGCCGATAAAGGAGCTAAGTTTATTACTTTATGTGATGCCTTCCATATCCCTTTACTATTCTTGGCAGATGTTCCAGGATTTATGATTGGTACAAAAGTTGAAAGAGCTGGCATCATCCGTCATGGGGCTAAGTTAATTGCAGCGGTTAGCTCAGCAACAGTTCCAAAAATTTCAGTTATCGTTCGAAAGGCTTATGGAGCGGGTTTATATGCAATGGCAGGGCCGGCATTTGAACCTGATTGCTGTTTGGCACTACCAACAGCACAGATTGCAGTAATGGGTCCAGAAGCGGCTGTCAACGCTGTTTATGCAAATAAGATTAATTCTTTAGAAAACATGAGTGAGCGAGCTGCTTTTATTGGTCAAAAACAAGAGGAGTATAGGAAGGCGATTGATCTCTATAAACTAGCGTCAGAACTAATTGTAGATGATATTGTACATCCGAAAGATTTAAGAAATGTCCTTATATCAAGGTTTGCCCTGTACGAAACAAAAAAGCATCATTTCAGCACAAGAAAACATCCGGTGTATCCTGTTTAAAAGTTGGGCTTCTTTCATCCTCATTGATGGGAAATTGATCAACTATCCCCCTTATTTATGTACTCAGAATCATGAGAAGGAGGTTGTCTGTTAAGCTTGATAAGAATAAGTTAATAAATGGTGTCTAGTTCTTAATGGTTGGAATCAATAATCCATAACGGCCAGAGGGAAATGTAGACACCATTTATTTTTTTGGTTTAAAATCTATACGCTCATGACATTAATCCTATATAATGAAGGAAATATCTTTATTTAACCTCATTAAGCAAATGCAATTGTTCCGAGATTTGCGGCAGGAACAGGGGTTATCCCTCTTCAATAGTAAGAGATGAATGAAACTGTTCCGATTTAGGAGGGCTTAAACAGGGCAGAATGGTTTGCGCCTTTGATGGATGTTGCGGATTATTATAAAGGTAATTAAGTTGAACACAGACTAAGCATGCCTACAGCAACGTCTACATGGCTAGCATGCTGTTGGCCTCAATTAACCAACATTGGGAAAGAACACTTGTTGAGGGTAGTTTTTCATTGTGCCGAGCATCTCGATGACGGACAGGATGCATGTCTTAGCCAAGCGAGACATGCTGTGTGGTGTTCTGAAGCGTAATAAAAATACGGGCACAAATTCGGTGGGTGAATTTGATATGAAGGGAACAGATATAAATGAAGATCGGGATCATCGGTGGGGGGGCAATTGGTTTACTATTTTCCTATTATTTAAGCAGGCGACACTCCGTATGTCTGTATGTACATAGCAGTGAGCAACGTAATTTAATTCAAGAAGAGGGTTTTCTATTTGAAAAGAATGGTCATAGGGCAAGGGAATTCGTACAAGTAAAATTATCTACGCAATGGCGTGGAGAGGAAGAGGTAACTTTTATTGCTTTAAAACAATACCATTTACCGCATATAATTGATATGCTATCTACTTATAGTACAAACGGTCATGCTCTATGTTTTTTACAAAATGGAATGGGGCATTTAAAATGGTTTGATGGGCTAAATGGAGATATTTATGTTGGATCAGTTGAGCATGGAGCAATGAAAGTAGGACATAATCATGTGATCCATACGGGAGTAGGAACAACAAAGACCGCACTTTTCCGTGGGGATAGTCCAAACTTTATGGATTTTGTCCAATCGATAGAAGATGACTTTTTTTCGTTTGTGGTTGAAGAACAGTATGAAAAAATGCTTATTAAAAAGTTAGTTGCCAACGCTGTAATTAATCCATTAACATCTATTTTACAAATTAAGAATGGAGAACTTATCAATAATCCTTATTATTTCCGATTAGTTAAAAGCATGTTTGCGGAAATTATAGAAAGTCTTCAGTTAAAAGAGTCAGAAGAGTATTTTTTAAATGTTATTGAAGTTTGTAAACTAACAGCACATAATGATTCGTCCATGCTTCGTGATTTAAAAGAAAAAAGACTTACAGAGGTTGATGCAATTTTGGGTTATATTCTAGAAAAAGCGGCTGAAAATGAAATACATACTCCTATTATCGACTTGTTTTATCAGGCGGTGAAGGGAAAAGAGTGTAGGGTGGAGGATTAAAGTACGTGTCAGATCTTATCTCTTCAATCATTGCAACTTTCGTGACTATTCCTTTAATAGGGTATATAATCGTTTTTGTAATTAGTAAAGTAATCACGAAAAATCACCGTAAATCTGTAAAAATCGCTATTGATGTTACGACGTTATTATTCGTGATCGCTGTTCATTATTTTATTACGGCAATTTGGGGGCTTTCACTTTTTTGGGTGATCTTATTATTTATGATCCTCGTTGCCATCGTTTTCGTATTTGTTCATTGGAGATTAAAACACGAAATCGTACTTGTAAAAGTGTTTAAAGGTTTTTGGCGATTTAACTTTTTATGTTTCGGATTGATTTATCTATTATTACTTACATATGGTCTTATCTTACGAATTAGCATAGCGATTTCTAGTTCCTAACTGGAAGGCTAAGAATAGGTTTAATGATGTTTAGAAAGGAAGTCTTACATGGAGATGTTAAATCTCTCGCTACCGGCAACGAACGCATTTGCGACAGGTTATCTTGCTGGTTCATCTGAGATCCAAGAGTTTTTTCATTATCAATTTCAAAATCCAGACGACTATAAGCAAAGATTATTAGAATTACAAAATCGAGAATTTATGAGAATGAAATTGGTGAATTGTATCGAAGAATTTATGAAGCCATTTCCAACTTCTAAAGAAGTGGAGAATTCTCTCTCGAAGCTTGCTAGCGAGGAGAGCGTTGTCGTCATTGGCGGACAACAAGCAGGGATTCTTACCGGTCCGCTTTATTCGATTCATAAGGTGATTTCGATCATTGCTTTAGCGAAGCAAAAAGAGGCTGAACTGAATGTACCTGTCGTACCAGTTTTTTGGATTGCAGGAGAAGATCATGATTTCCAAGAAGTGAATCATATTTATATGGAAAAGGATAAGAAAGTTCAAAAAGTCACCTATCCAGAAAAAGTTATAGATAAGAAAATGGTCACAGATATAGAGTTGAATCAAGAAGTATGTTTGAAGTGGGTTGAGGATATCATCAGGGAACTAGGTGAAACAGATCACACGAATCAACTCCGTCAATTTATGAAAGTCTGTATTCAACGTTCACGAACTTTTGTTGACTTTTTTGCTAATATAGTCATGGAATTATTCAAAAATGAAGGCTTGTTAATTATTGATTCTGGCTTTCCTGGGCTAAGACGTCTTGAAAAAGAGATTTTTATTTCACAAATTCAACAAGTCAATGAAATTACTAATCGTGTCAAGGCAGTACAGATGCAACTGATTCAAAAGGGATTTAAGTCAACCATTGATTTAAGTGATCAAGCAGCCAACTTGTTTTATTATGATGAAAGTGAAAAAGAACGCGTTTTACTCGAGTTTGAACAAGAGGAAGGGTTGTTTTTCGGTAAAAATGGAACGGTTCGATTTACGGCTGATGAGTTATTACAAATCGCTTCAGAATATCCAACTAAATTAAGTAATAATGTCGTTACTCGCCCGATGACACAAGAGGTCCTTTTTCCAACATTAGCATTCATTGCAGGCCCAGGAGAAATTGCTTATTGGGCCGAACTGAAACAAGCCTTTGAAATATTTTCTTTGAAAATGCCTCCTATTGTCCCTCGGTTAAATATTACATTATTGGACCGGTCAGTTCAGACCGATCTTCAGGAATTGGGTTTAACGGTTGAGCAAGTGTTAACAAGTGGGATTGAGAAATATCAAGATGATTATTTATTGACTTTCAAAGATACAGAATTAGAGGAGTTATTTCAAGCAGCTAAAGATGAGTTGCAAAAGCGTTATGGATATATAGAGAAGAAAATTGATAAAGGGCTGTCGTCGCTGTTCAACAAAAATCAACAGATTATATTGCAACAAATTAAATTTTTAGAGGACAAGGTTAATCAATCGATTCTCGACAAACATAAAGTGGTTTTGAATAAATATGAACGGATAGAAAACAAGCTCAAACCATTAAACTCTCCTCAAGAGAGAATATTAAATCCTTTATTGTATTTGAATCAATATGGAACATCCTTTTTTTCTGAATTGCCGTACTTACCATATGAATTTGATGGGATGCATAAAGTAATCAAAATTTAACATAAAATTTGATGGCGTATTTGATTGGGTCGATAACACAGAGACTTTCTGTATAGAAGGTCTCTTTTTTGTGGGAAATTTACTATTATTACGATTTTAAAGATAATTAACTACTTTTCCTGCTTTTTTGAAGGATTTTTGTAATGCGGGGAGAATTATAAAAATAATGTGGAGGAAAGTGGGGGGATGTGGTAAAGTAATTCTAGAAAGTGGGGGGTAGCAGGTATGTTCATGGGCGAATATCATCATAATGTTGATACGAAAGGTCGCTTGATTGTGCCTGCAAAATTCCGAGAAGAGCTAGGTGAATCATTTGTTTTGACACGTGGCTTAGATCAATGTTTATTTGGCTATCCCCTAAATGAGTGGGAAATCATTGAAGATAAATTAAGGAATCTTCCTTTAACTAAAAAAGACGCTCGTGCGTTTACTCGTTTCTTTTTCTCTGGAGCGACTGAATGTGAAATTGATAAACAAGGGCGTATAAATATAGCAGCGCCGCTTGTCAATTACGCGAAACTTGAGAAAGAATGTGTTGTTTTAGGGGTTTCCAATCGAATTGAGATTTGGAATAAAGAAATTTGGGAAGATTACTTTAATGAGTCAGCGGATTCATTTGCTGATATAGCAGAAAATATGATCGGGTTTGATATCTAATCAAGTTAGATTGATTTATATATGACCCCTTAATCACTGAAATCGAAAAGGTGGACAACAATGTTTAATCATAAAACAGTTTTATTAGAGGAAGCGGTTGAAGGTTTAAATATTAAGCCTGATGGGATATATGTGGACTGTACACTTGGAGGAGCAGGCCACAGTGAATTAATCCTTACAAAACTTTCAGATCAAGGAAAGTTATATGGATTTGATCAAGATGAAATCGCTATCCAGCACGCACAAGCAAAATTAGCTTCTTATGGGAATCGGTTTCAAGTAATTAAAAGTAATTTCCAATATTTAAAGGAAGAACTTGCAAATAGAAACATCGATAAGGTCGATGGTATTTTATATGATTTAGGTGTTTCATCCCCACAGCTTGACACCCCGGAAAGAGGATTTAGCTATCATCATGATGCCCCTCTAGATATGCGGATGGATAAAGAGGCAAATGTATCTGCCTATCATGTAGTGAATGAATGGACTTACGAGGCGCTAGTTCGTATCTTCTTTCAATATGGCGAGGAAAAGTTTTCAAAACAAATTGCTCGTAAAATTGAAGCCGTACGAATGGAGAAACCCATCGAAACAACTGGTCAATTAGTAGAGTTAATAAAAGAAGCCATACCAGCTCCAGCAAGAAGAAAAGGTGGCCATCCAGCGAAACGGATCTTCCAAGCCATTCGTATTGCTGTAAATGATGAATTAAAAGTTTTCGAACAATCATTAAGTCAGGCCATTGACTTGTTGAATTCAGGTGGCAGAATTAGTGTGATCACTTTTCATTCATTAGAAGACAGAATTTGCAAAGTTACATTTAAGAAGGAAAGTGAAAATCAAAATTTACCGCATGGCTTACCGATTATCCCAGTGGAATATCAGCCTAAATTAAAGTTAATTACAAGGAAGCCGATAATTCCCTCTGAGGAAGAATTAGAAAATAACAATCGGGCAAGATCAGCTAAATTAAGGATTGCAGAAAAAAACTAAACTTTATATCGATCAAAAGTAAAACTTTATGATATTATTGGAGGGATAAGCGAATGGCCAATTTAGCACGACAGCTTCGACAAGAGCAGCAACAACAAACAGTAAAAGCCCCGAAAAAAAAGCATCTACATAGAAAAGGACTCTCACCAGGGGAGAAAATATTAGGACTTGTGTTTGGAGCATTCGTTTGTATTGGCTCGACCCAAATTATCTCCAATCAGTCAGACATATATCAATTAAACAAAGGCATTCAATTAACAGAGAGGGAAATACAAACACAGCAAAAATCAATTAGCGATTTAACCGTCCAAGTAAATGAGCTAAGTCAGTATAATCGAATTAAAGAAAAGGCTCGGGAATTAGGGCTCCAATTAAATGAACAAAATGTTAAGGTTGTGCAAGATTAATGATCAAAAAACAGAGAAATATTAATTTAGGAGCAGCGGCATTATTTGCACTATTTAGCCTGCTCTTTTTTGTCTTATTTCTCCGTTTTCTAATCATCCAGACAACGGGGGAAGTAAAAGGACAAACGTTAGCTGCAAAAGCAGAACAAATGTATTCCGAATCGGCGAAGATTGATGCAAAACGTGGGACAATCTATGACAATAATGGGGAAGTAATTGCAGAAGACCGTAGTTCATATAGCTTAATCGCGATTTTATCAGAAAAAATGTCGCCTGATCCAGAAAAACCAAATCATGTTGTAGATCTTGAGAAAACAGCTTCAGAATTAGCAAAATTTATTGATCTTCCAAAATCTGATATTTATAAAATTCTTAAAACAGGTAAGGATAATAATAGATTCCAAGTTGAATTTGGCTCAGCAGGTAGAGATATCTCATTAGAAGCAAAAGAAAAAATAGAAGATTTGAAGCTTCCTGGCATTTCCTTTTCAAGGAGTATGAAAAGGTTTTATCCAAATGGTGTTTTCGCATCACATGTAATTGGGTATACGGAAAATAAACTCAATGAAGACAAGAAAAATGAAACGGTTGGGATGATGGGAATCGAGAAAAGTTTGAATTCAATATTAACAGGCAAGGATGGTTCCTACCAATTTGAAAGTGATATTTGGGGATTTTTACTTCCTAATGGGGAGGAAAAGATTACTCCTGCACAGGATGGTAAAAGTGTTTATTTGACCCTTGATCAAAGAATTCAAATCATGCTTGAAGATACTTTAAATAAAGTCGATCAAGAGTATAATCCGAAAAAAATGGTTGCCATTGTCGCAAATGCTAAGACCGGGGAAATTCTTGGAATGGGGCAGCGACCAACCTTTAATCCAGAAACAAAAGAAGGGCTTGAAGGAAGTTGGTATAACGAAGCCATTGAACTGCCTTTTGAACCTGGATCGACAATGAAGATTTTCACCCTTGCTGCAGCTGTTGAAGAAGGGGTTTTTAATCCGAATGAACAATTTATGTCAGGTCAATATGTAATTGATCAAAAATCAACGCCTATATCAGACCACAACGGTGGAAGAGGCTGGGGAACCATTTCCTATTTAGAAGGTGTACAGAGATCTTCAAATGTTTTGTTTACGATGCTGGCAAATGAAAAGCTTGGGTTTGATAAGCTAGAAGCTTATTTAAAGAGTTTTGGTATCACTAAACTAACTGGAATTGATCTACCTAACGAAAAGCCAGGTAAATTCCTTTATAATTATCCAAGGGAAAAGGCAACAACAGCGTATGGGCAAGGAACGACTGTAACACCCATACAGCTAGTTCAAGGCGCAACAGCTATTGCCAATGATGGAAAGATGATGCAGACCCATGTAATTGATAAAGTCATAGATCCTGATACGGGAAAAACAATTAAAGATACGAAACCTGAAGTGATCGGAAAGCCGATTTCAGAAGAAACAGCAGCAATTGTACGAGATTACCTGGGAACAGTCATAACAGGAGAACATGGTACAGGTAAAAGATATGCTATAGATGGTTATGAAGTTGCTGGAAAAACAGGGACTGCGCAAATCCCTAGTAAAAGTGGCGGGTATTTAAGAGGACCTACAAGTTATGTCTATTCCTTTATTGGGATGGCTCCTAAAGATGATCCAGAATTAATTGTGTATGTATCGGTTCAAGAACCAGATAGTCTCAATTATGGTGATGGATCAAAAGCAGTCTCAGAAATTTTTAAACCAGTAATGAAAAATAGTCTTCAGTATTTACAAGTTGAACCAAGTGATAATAAAACAGTAACAAAGGTAACAAACCCTGATTTAGAAGGACAATCTGTACAAGAGGCAAAACAAGAATTATCCCGGCAAGGCTTAGAAGCCATTGTGATTGGAAATGGTTCTAAAGTGACAAGTCAGATTCCGGCAAAAAGTGAGGTTCTGATGCCAGGTGAAAAAGTAGTCTTGAAAACAGATGGAGACCTAATTGCACCTGATATGACTGGTTGGTCGTTAAGGGATGTCATGAAGGTTGCAAAAGCAGCTAATATGAAACTAAATTCTGTTGGTAATGGATTTGTTGTTAAGCAGAATTTCAAGCCAGGTTCAATGATGAGAGAAGAGGAATTTTTGATTGTCGATTTAGATAAACCAGGTGTGATTACCCAAGAGCCTATTGAAAATAGCGAGATTGAGGAAGAACAAACTGAAAAAGAGACCGTTGAAACTTCAAATGAAGGTCTGGATGAAACACCTTAGAGCTAATAGGTGGTTATGACTACATGATGTTCATCAATTCATTCACGATTGTTCTATTGAAAAATGTACAAGCATATATTGGAACGAGCCATAATTTAAGGAGGTTCGTTCTTTTATGCGTGTATCAAATGTAACTGTTAGAAAAAGGTTGATGACTGTTTTATTGGTGGGAATATTTATATTTTTTGTTATTGATATGCGCCTTGGTTATGTGCAATTTTTGCTTGGGGATGATTTAACAGAGAAAGCAAAAGGACTGTGGAGTCGTAATATTCCTTTTGAACCTAAAAGAGGTGAAATTATCGATCGTAATGGAGTTGCTTTAGCAACCAATATTAGTTCTCCGACAGTTTATGTTGTACCAAGGCAAATTAAAAATCCCGGTGAGGCTGCTGAAAAGTTAGCGTCAGTATTAAATATGTCAACGGAAAAAGCTTATGAGTACCTGACAAAAAAGACAAGCTCTGTAAAAATACCAGAGGGAAGGAAAATCTCACACGAAAAAGCAAAGGAAGTTCGGGCATTAGAAATTGAAGGGGTTTATATAGGAGAAGATTCGAAACGGCATTATCCCTTTGGAAATTATCTTTCACATGTTCTTGGGTTTGCTGGTATTGATAATCAAGGACTAATGGGATTAGAACTATCTTATGATAAAGAATTAAGTGGAGAAGAGGGTTCGGTTAAGTTCTATGCCAACGCCAAAGGCGAACGAATGAATGATATGGCCGATGATTATGAACCACCTATTGATGGTCTAGACTTAAAACTTACAATTGATTCAAAAATACAAACGATAATGGAACGTGAATTTGACAATGCAGTTGCTACATATCAGCCAGATGGATTGATTGGGATTGCGATGAATCCAAATACAGGGGAAATATTAGCGATGTCCTCAAGACCAAGTTTTGATCCAGCAGATTTTCGCCATGTTGACCCAGATATTTATAATCGAAACTTGCCGATTTGGAGTTCTTATGAACCAGGTTCAACGTTTAAGATTATCACGCTCGCTGCCGCCCTTGAAGAAGGGAAAGTCAATCTTGAGAAAGAAAACTTTAATGACCCAGGATTCGTTAAGGTAGGAGGAGCTAGATTACGGTGCTGGAAAAGCGGAGGTCATGGAGCACAGAGCTTCTTAGAAGTAGTTCAAAATTCATGTAACCCTGGTTTTGTTGAACTTGGAGAGAGACTCGGAAAGAATACGTTATTTAAATATATTAAAGGTTTTGGTTTTGGGCAGAAAACGGGGATAGACCTTCAAGGAGAGGCTAAGGGGATTTTATTTAATCTAGACCGGGTTGGACCAGTTGAACAAGCTACAACAGCTTTTGGCCAGGGAGTTTCTGTTACACCAATGCAACAAGTGGCAGCTGTTTCAGCAGCAATCAATGGTGGAACACTCTATACTCCATATGTGGCAAAGGAATTGATTGACCCAAGGACGGGTGAAGTTGTCATGAAGAAAGAACCGAAAGCAAAAAGGCAGGTAATTTCTGAGGAAACGTCAAAACAAATAAGGTATGCTTTAGAAACAGTTGTGGCCCATGGAAGTGGGGGAAATGCATTTGTTGACGGATATCGTGTAGGTGGAAAAACAGGAACAGCTCAAAAAGCTCAAAATGGCCGTTACTTAGAGAATAATCATATCGTTTCATTTATTGGGTTTGCACCTGCTGATCATCCAGAAATTGTTGTTTATGTTGCTGTCGACAATCCAAAAGGTACCGTTCAATTTGGTGGAGTAGTAGCCGCTCCGATTGTAGGGAATATTATCGCTGATAGTATGCGTGTTCTCAAAGTAGAGCCGAGAAAGGAACAAGTAGAAAAAGAATTAAAATGGGATGACCCCGTGATGGTAGAGGTTCCAGACCTTGTGGGAATTACTAAAAAGGAAATCCGCGAGTTAATGGTCAACTTAAAAATTGATTCGAGTGGTGAAGGGGAAGTTGTTGTCAAACAAACACCAAAGCCAGGGGTAAAATTAAAAGAAGGATCAATGATTCGATTATATTTTGGTGATTCTCAACCAATAAATGAGGAATAAAGAGAATTGTAGAAAAATAAATTCATATATAGAGATAAGGGCGGCTTGTTATTAAACGCTGCCCTTTATTTTTAGGGAAATCTTAATGAAAATCAAAATAGATTAATTGTTGGTTATCATGTAAAATAAGATAGCTGTACATTTTTATCATTTCTATGCGTATGTTTTATGGAGAGGATGAAAAAATTGAAACTACATACTTTAATTCATTATTTAAATCCGTACTTACCGATCGAAGGTATGGATAATCCGCAAATTTCTAGCATTGAAAATAATAGTCAAAAAGTACAGCCAGGATCTCTATTTGTTTGTATAAAAGGGTATTCCGTAGATGGTCATGAATTTGCTCAAAGTGCGGTAGAAAAAGGGGCAGTTGCCATTTTAGCTGAAAAAGAACTCCCTTTAAATATTCCTGTTATTATTGTTAAAGACTCAAAAAAGGCAATGGCTCTTATGGCTGATTATTTTTATGCCCAGCCTACACAGAAATTACATTTAATAGGAATTACAGGTACAAATGGTAAAACAACAACGAGTCACTTAATCGATAAAATTTTTACTGATAAAGGGGAAAAAACAGGTTTAATCGGTACGATGTATTCCAAAATCGGAGATCAAAGATACGAAACTAAAAATACGACTCCTGAAAGTTTAACTTTGCAAAAAATGTTTAAACAAATGGTTGATGAAGAGGTAACAACAGCGGTAATGGAAGTTTCGTCTCATGCCTTAGTGGAGGGGAGAGTCCAAGGGTGTGACTATAATATAGCTGTTTTTACCAATCTATCTCAAGATCATTTAGATTTTCACAAAACAATGAGTGCCTATCGTGAGGCTAAAGGGTTGTTGTTTGCACAGCTTGGGAATGTTTACGATGTAACTAAACCAAAGTATGCGATTCTAAATGCAGATGATGAGGTAAGTGATATCTATCGCCAGATGACCCCTGCACGCGTGATCACATATGGAATTGATCGTGACGCCGATTTTCAAGCGGCCGACATAAAAATGACAGCAAAGGGTACATCCTTTGAATTAAAGTGTCCGCTAGGAACCTATAAAGTAGAAATGAATTTAATCGGTAAATTTAATGTTTATAATGTATTAGCAAGTATTGCAGCGGCTGCAGTTTCAAATATACCTCTACAACAAGCTATTAAATCCATTGAAGACATGGAAGGAATATCGGGTCGGTTTGAGGCTGTTAATGCAGGTCAAGACTTTTCGGTGATTGTTGATTACTCACACACACCTGACAGCTTAGAAAATGCATTAAAAACAATACGGCAATTTGCGAAAAAACGGATATTTGTTGTCGTTGGTTGTGGAGGCGACCGGGATAGAAATAAGCGCCCGTTAATGGCAAAGGTTGCCTGTGAGTTAGCTTCAGACCCAGTTTTTACTGCCGACAACCCACGAACAGAGGATCCGCAGCAAATTCTTCGAGATATGGAATCTGGTGTTACCGGAGCAGCTTATCAGTGTATTATTGATCGAAAGCAAGCCATCCAGTCTGTTGTTAACGAAGCAACTGCAGATGATGTAATTTTAATTGCAGGAAAAGGGCATGAGACTTATCAAATCATAGGGAAAGACATTTTTGATTTTGACGATCGTAAAGTTGCTAAAATGGCTATTGAGGAGAGATTAAAAAGATGCTAACTTATGATGACTTGTCACAAATTTTTCCAAAAAAGGTAAAATTTGTGAACCCATCTATGAAGTTTCTTACAGTATCAGCCTTTGCTCACTATCCACAACAGAAAGGAATCTTTATACCTTTGTATCGTCACTCTGGAGAGTTAAAAGAAGCCATAAAAAATGGCGCGATTGGGACATTATGGGAATCAGACTCCCCACTGCCTCCGTATACTCCTAATCATTTTATTGTTTTTTACACAAAAGATATATGGAAGGATTTAAGAATCATGTTAGAGAAATATGAAAAGAAATTACTGAATAATGATGATGGGTGGTATACTCAATTTTTATTGGAAGATAGCCACCTTCATGAAAATAATCAAACAATTGACATTACTAGAATCATTGAAACGCTAAATACAAACGAATCAGAAGAGAAGAGTGGGGGGAGGGACTAGCATGTTAGAACAGGTATTATTCTTTACCATCCTACTAGGTTTTTTAATTACAGTTTTATTATCCCCCATTTTTATTCCTTTCTTGAGAAGATTGAAATTTGGACAAAGTATTCGTGATGAAGGTCCAAAATCTCACCAAAAGAAAACAGGGACCCCAACAATGGGTGGAATTATGATCCTTTTTTCGATTATAGTTACAACACTTGTTATGACTGAAAAATTCAGTGAACCGACGATGACAACGTACTTACTTTTATTTGTCACGATTGGTTTTGGCCTCCTTGGCTTTTTAGATGATTTTATTAAAGTGGTAATGAAACGAAATCTAGGCTTAACATCCTTACAGAAGTTAATCGGACAGATTATTATATCTGTTATATTTTTCATCGCTTTAAAGCAGATTGGTTTTTCAACAACGATTGAAATTCCATTAGTAAATTATTCATTTGACCTTGGATATTTTTATGCGTTGTTTATCATTTTTTGGTTAGTTGGATTTTCAAATGCTGTTAATCTAACGGATGGTCTAGACGGTCTTGTTTCAGGTACTTCTGCCATTGCATTTGGAGCCTTTGCGGTTTTAGCATGGAGTCTCTCGCAATTCGAGGTGGCGATCTTTTCGGTGGCTATTGTTGGTGCTGTTCTTGGATTTTTAGTATTTAACGCTCATCCGGCAAAAGTATTTATGGGCGATACTGGTTCATTAGCATTAGGAGGGGCAATAGCTGCAATTGCGATCATGACAAAACTAGAAATTATCCTCCTCGTTATTGGTGGTGTCTTTGTCATTGAGACTTTATCGGTTATCCTACAAGTTATTTCCTTTAAGATGACGGGGAAACGGATCTTTCGGATGAGTCCCTTGCACCATCACTATGAGTTATTAGGTTGGAGTGAATGGAAAGTTGTTGTTACTTTTTGGAGTGCTGGGCTGTTATTTTCAATAATTGGAATTTATATTGAGGTGTGGTTATAGGTGAAAAGGATTTCTACGTATCTTCATAAAAAAATATTAGTTTTAGGATTGGCAAAAAGCGGAGTGGGTGCCGCAACACTATTACATAAACTAGGTGCGTTTGTGACGGTTAATGATTATCAACCTTTATCACGAAATCCCGAAGCACAGAAGCTGCTAGAACAAGGAATAACTGTGATTTGTGGAGAACATCCTTTGGAGTTATTAGAGGAAGGATTTGAACTTGTTGTGAAGAACCCGGGAATTCCCTATCATAACCCGATGGTTCAAAAAGCACTAGATTTGAATATTCCAATCATTACTGAAGTTGAACTTGCTTATCAAATCTCAGAGGCACCGTTCATTGGAATTACTGGTACAAATGGGAAAACAACAACAACTACCCTTATCTTTGAAATGTTGAAAGAGGGGAATAAGTCCCCTCTGATCGCAGGAAACATTGGAACAGTAGCTTCAGAAGTAGCTCAAATGGCAAAGGCAGAAGATAATATTGTTATAGAGCTCTCTTCTTTTCAGTTAATGGGTACACCGAGTTTTCGTCCAAAAGTTGCTATTTTAACGAATATTTATGATGCACATTTAGATTATCATGGGACAAGACTAGAATACGCAAAAGCGAAAGCGAATATTACAAAAAACCAAACAAATGACGATTATTTTATTATAAATAATGATCAAGAAATCATAAGGGAAATTGCGGCGAAATCAAAAGCAAAGGTGATTCCATTCTCAGTAAAGAAAGAACTTTCATCTGGTGCTTATATAAAAGATGGATGGATCAGTTATAATGGAGAACAGATTATGAGCACCGCGGATATCCGCTTACCTGGAGAACATAATCTAGAAAATGTTTTATCTGCTGTTGCTGCAGCGAAGATAACTGGTGTTTCTAATGAAGCTATTTTTAAAGTATTAAATACATTTAAAGGTGTCAAACACCGACTTCAGTTTGTAGACGAAGTTCAAGGAAGACAGTTCTATAACGATTCTAAGGCAACAAATATTTTAGCTACGAAAAATGCTTTGTTTGCATTTGATAAGCCAACGATTTTACTTGCTGGAGGGTTAGATCGCGGAAATGAATTTGATGAGTTAATTCCTGCTTTCAAAAATGTAAAGGCAGTAATAACCTTTGGTCAGACCGCAGTCAAATTAGAGAAGGTGGCGAAAGAGGCAGGAATAAAAATGATTGAGAGTGTCGATAATGTTGGAAATGCCGTCCCTAGAGCCTTCAGTTTATCAGAACCGGGAGATGTAATTCTTTTATCCCCAGCGTGTGCAAGCTGGGATCAGCATAAAACTTTTGAAGAACGAGGAGACATTTTTGTGGAAATGGTGCATAAGCTTAAGTAAAGGCTTGTCTTTAAGGTGGTAGTTACCTACTTTGATTTCATGAGGGAAGGTTTAAGCTGCGCTTCTTTACAAGCCAAATAACTTGCATTTCGAGGTGTGGTCTTTTGCCAACTAAAAAAACGACTCCTGATATTATTTTAATGTTATTGACTTTTTTACTTTTAGCAATTGGACTTATTATGGTATATAGTGCCAGTGCAATTTGGGCCGAATATAAATTTGACGATTCTTTTTTCTTTGCCAAACGTCAATTGCTATTTGCATGTGTTGGAATTGTTGGGATGTTTTGTATCATGAATGTAGATTACTGGTCATGGAGAACATGGTCTAAAGTATTAGTTATTATCTGCTTTGTCCTCCTTGTATTAGTGCTAATTCCGGGAATTGGAAATGTTCGAAACGGGTCAAGAAGTTGGATCGGAATAGGGGCTTTCTCCATTCAACCGTCTGAATTTATGAAATTAGCCATGATTGTTTTTTTAGCCAGGTTTTTATCTGAAAACCAAAAGTATATTACTTCTTTTAAAAAGGGTTTAGCGCCTTCGCTAGGTTTAGTGTTCCTAGCATTTGGGATGATTATGCTTCAACCGGACTTAGGGACAGGGACAGTAATGGTGGGGACTTGTGTGGTCATGATTTTTATCGCTGGAGCCAGAATTAGTCACTTTGTTGTACTTGGATTGATGGGTGTGGCAGGATTTGTTGCTCTTGTTTTGTCTGCTCCTTATCGGATTAAGCGGATCACATCGTTTCTTGACCCTTGGGAAGATCCCCTTGGAAGTGGATTCCAAATAATTCAATCACTATATGCGATTGGTCCTGGTGGTCTATTTGGGCTAGGCCTTGGGGAAAGTCGCCAGAAATTCTTCTATTTACCTGAGCCGCAAACCGACTTCATTTTTGCCATTTTAGCCGAAGAATTAGGCTTTATCGGTGGCTCATTAATCTTACTTTTATTTTCGCTTTTATTATGGCGAGGAATTCGGATTGCTTTAGGTGCACCTGATTTATATGGAAGCTTTCTGGCCGTTGGTATCATTGCAATGGTAGCGATCCAAGTGATGATTAATATTGGTGTTGTCACAGGACTTATGCCTGTAACAGGAATTACATTGCCGTTTTTAAGCTATGGAGGATCATCCCTAACTTTAATGCTGATGGCAATTGGGGTTTTATTAAATATTAGCCGGTATTCGCGCTATTAAAAGCAAAAGAAATGCTGACCTTTGGGGTCAGCATTTTTTTATAGTGAGATGCATTTCGGGTGGTAACTTTTTTAACTTTAGAATATAGTAGAATAGGGTAAGAATCTTATGATGTTCTTATCGAAGAACATTGAAGTTTTAATTTAGATGATTTATGAGGTGAAACCATGAATATTGTTGTAAGCGGTGGGGGAACAGGCGGACACATATATCCGGCATTAGCGCTTATCCGTGAAATAAAGAAGAGAACAAAGGATGCTAAATTCCTATATATTGGAACCCAAAAAGGACTTGAAAGTAAACTTGTTGTGAGAGAAAATATCCCTTTTAAGTCGATACATATAACCGGATTTAAAAGAAGTATTTCTTTAGAAAATGTTAAAACAGTAACTAGATTTTTAAAAGGAGTAAAAGACAGCAAAAAAATGCTAAAGGAATTCAAGGCAGATGTGGTGATAGGAACAGGTGGTTATGTATGTGGTCCTGTTGTTTATGCTGCATCTAAGCTAGGAATTCCAACCATTATCCATGAGCAAAATAGTGTACCGGGATTAACGAATAAATTCTTAAGTCGTTATGTGGATCGCATTGCTGTTTGTTTTGAGGAAGCCAAACAGTATTTTCCGGAAAAAAAAGTTGTTCTAACAGGGAATCCGCGCGCTTCTGAAGTATTAAATCAAGACGGCAATAAAGGAAGATTATCTGTAGGCTTGAACAAAGATCAGCCCGCCGTCTTAATTGTCGGAGGGAGCCGTGGAGCAAAGCCGATTAACGAGGCTGTATTGAAATCATTATCGACTCTTGGACAAAAACCATATCAAATATTATATGTTACTGGCGAAGTTCATTATGAGGAAGTCAAAAAAGAAGTGGATTTAGTTGGTAATCCGGAGAATGTCGTGATTAAGCCGTTTGTCCACAATATGCCAGAAATTCTAGCAGGAACAGACCTTACTGTGGCTCGGGCAGGGGCTACAACTTTAGCTGAACTTACTTCACTTGGAATTCCAAGTATTTTAATACCTAGTCCGTACGTTACGAATAATCACCAAGAAAAAAATGCTCGTGCCTTAAGTGATCATCACGCAGCGAAACTTGTGTTGGAAAAAGAGTTAAGCGGAAAGAAATTAGTTGAGGAAATTGACAAAATATTATTAGATAAAGATAAATTATTAGAAATGAAAAATGCAGCAAGAGAACTAGGGATACAGGATGCTTCCACTAGATTATATAAATTAATGAAGGAACTTGTTGATCATAGACAGTAGCCTGTTGATTCTATCTGCATACACTGATGATAATTATGATTTTGGGAGGACATTATGGACAATACAATAAATGAGTTAATGCGGGAACTTATTGAAAACAATGTAGGAAAAGTCAAAAAAGATGAACCGTTAGCACGTCATACAACCATGAAAATCGGTGGTCCCGCCCAAGTTTTTATTGAGCCTTTCTCGGTGGAAGGTTTAGAAAAAACAATGAGGGCGTTAAAGAAATATAAAGTCAATTGGCGGGCCATTGGTAGAGGTTCGAACCTGCTTGTTTCAGATGAAGGAATTGAAGGGGCTGTTATAAAGCTAGGAAACAATTTGAACCATATGGAATTAAACGGGTCCGATTTAACGGTTGGTGCTGGATATTCTCTCGTTGCACTTGCGGTGCTGATCAGTAGAAAGGGCTTGTCAGGGTTGGAATTTGCTAGCGGAATCCCTGGCTCAGTAGGTGGCGCAGTATATATGAACGCTGGTGCCCATGGGTCTGATATTTCTAAGATTTTAACTGAGGCTCACATCCTATTTGCAGATGGCACAATGCAATGGGTATCCAATCAGGAGATGGAATTTTCATACCGTACCTCTGTTTTACAGAAAAAACGGCCTGGAATTGTAGTGGAAGCCAGGTTTGTGTTAACGGAGGGCGATAAAGAGGAAATCGTTGCGGTTATGCAAAAAAATAAAGATTATCGAAAGGTAACACAACCGTATGATTCTCCATGTGCAGGCAGTATATTTAGAAATCCATTACCCAATTATGCAGGCAAGCTGATTGAAGAAGCCGGACTTAAAGGGTTCCAAATTGGTGGAGCGCAAATTTCTGAAATGCATGGAAACTTTATTGTTAATGCTGGAAATGCGAAAGCAGAGGATGTTCTTGACCTCATAAACTATGTGAAAAAGACCATTTATGAAAAGTACAATGTCCAAATGGAGACAGAAGTGGAAATTATTGGAAAAGTAAAGGAAATGTAACAATCAAAATTTCTAATAATATGTTATAATTAAATATTGATATAGTAAGTACCAATAACGGCATGAATTATCGTGCCGTTGTTTTTAGTCATGATGAATACAATTTGCTTTATGGAGACATGTCGCTGGTTAAGGTGGGTGAAAAAATGGTTGAAAAAAAGAACGTTGTCTCAATTGAAGATCGAATTCCAAAGTTAAAAGAACAACGGAGAAAAAAAGCAAACCGTAGACTAATTTTTTTATTACTACTGTTTTTTATTTTGATCGCATGTATCTTGTATTTTCAATCCCCATTAAGTCATGTCCAGGCCATAAAGGTTGGCGGAAATGATGTATATTCTGAACAAGACATAATCGATCAGGCGGATTTAACGCATGACACCAATATTTGGAAAGTTGAAAACGAAGAAGTTGAAGAAAAAATCGGCCAATTACCTGAAATTAGAAAAGTAGAAGTAAAAAAGAAATTTCCATCTACAATTCTTGTACAAATAGAAGAATTAAAGCGAATTGCTTATGTCTCTGTAGAAAATTACTTTTTACCTGTTTTAGAAAACGGAAAAATCCTTAGTGAAAATCAAAGTACAACCATTCCCTTAAATGCCCCGATTCTGTTCAGCTTTACAGAAGATAAAGCTTTAAAGGAAATGATAATAGCAATTGAACAGCTTCCTGAAGAAGTGTTAAATTCCATTTCGGAAGTTCACTATGATCCTACGGATTCTGATGAATTTCATATTTCCCTGTATATGAATGATGGTAATGAAGTAAGTGCTACGATTCGCACGTTTGCAGAGAAAATGGTCCATTATCCAGCAATTGTAAGTCAGTTAGAGCCAAATCAAAAGGGAGTCATTAATTTAGAGGTAGGTTCATATTTTAAGGCGTTTGAGCCAGAAGGAGATGAACCAAATGAAGAAAGAGGACAAGCCTCTGAAGAAAATGACGTTCAAGAAGAAATTTCAGACTAAATATTTGATCTTGACAATTGTCGCACTTGTTTTTGGTTTTATGATTTCTTATTCCTATCATTTAACATCCCAGCAACAAGGGTCTTCAACTATTACTAGCAGCCAGTATGAAAGGGATATGGAGTTAAGAAATGAATTAATTCAACAAGAGGAAAAAAATCTAATCCTACAAAAGGAATTAAATGAAAAACAAAAACACTTGTTACAAATTGAACAAAACCTTTCCGATGAAACGACAGAATTTTATAACCTTACAGAGGATACAGAGAAATTTAGAATGTATTTAGGAAAGGTGAAGGTGAAAGGAAGTGGAATTCAAGTTACGTTAGACGATGCAGAATATAATCCGCAACATCAAAATCCAAACCAATATATCGTTCATGAGCATCATGTTTTTAAAGTAATCAATGAACTAAAAATTTCAGGTGCTAGTTCTATAGCAGTTAACGGGCAAAAGATTTCACACGATTCGTACATACTTTGCAATGGTCCAGTCATAGAAATTGATGGAAAACAACATCCCGCACCTTTCGTTATTACGGCCATTGGTGATGGAGACATAATGGCTGCTTCCCTTAATATTAAAGGTGGGGTTAAAGACGTTTTAGTAAATGAAAATGTCCAATTTACTATAGAAAAAAAGGAAGATATTGTCATCAATACAAAATTAGAAGGTTAACTTCATTCACTATAGCTCCTCACTTCTGTAAGTTTTTGGGTGAATGCCCAAGGAGTTTATTAAGTGAGTAGGATTAATTTGAAACGTATGCTGAATGAGGTTTGGACTTGATGATCCTTGCGATTTTTTTACGGTGTTTTATTAAGTGAGATTGGGTAAATCTTGTTCAAATTCGGAGAGATGAAATTGATTGGCTAGGAGAATGGTATTTGAAGGGAAAAAAATATATCAGTATGTCGGTGATTACTCTTACAACTGGTTTTATGCTATCTGTTCAATATCAAACAGTTCAAGAGCCAGTTGTAAGAGATACACGTGATACATGGGAGTTAAGGGAAGATTTGGTAATAGAGAAAGAACGATACCTAAATTTACTGCGTGAAATCGAATCGAATGATGAGAAAATTAAACAATATGAAACAGAAAGAGTTCCAGAAAAAGAAAAAGTGTTAAAAGATACATTAAAGGAACTGAAGACGGAGGCGGGATTAACAGAAATTAAGTCTCCAGGACTAATCATCACCATTGATTATGCGAACGAAGGGCTGTTATTGGGGGAAACAATCCGCCCTGTCTCTGCTTACCTGTTACAAAGTCTTATCAATGAATTAAATCAATATGGTGCCAAACATTTAGCTATTAATGAGAATCGAATCATTAATACTTCTGTCATCAGAGAAATAAATGGAACAACAAAAGTTGATGGCCAAATCATAGAACAAATTCCAATTACCATTAAAGTAGGAGTAGAAGATTTGCAAAGGGCAGAAGAATTATCTAAGCGTATGCAAGTTTCTAAATCCTCCGCTGAATTCTTTGTGGATAATTATCAATTATCGATCTCGGCTCCACTTTCAAGTATTTCAATTCCTTCTTATAAAGGCAACATTGTAGTCCGGAATATGGAGTTGGCAGAGAATAATAAAGGAGGGTAAACATGTGGCTTCCAATGGTAGGATTGTTGATTGGCCTTTTACTTGGTTTTCTCACGGATATTAAAATACCGGCAGAGTATTCGAACTATCTATCTATCGCTATTTTAGCGGCATTAGATTCTTTAGTTGGTGGGATGAGAGCCCATTTGCAAAATGTATATGAAGAAAAAGTATTTGTATCAGGTTTTTTCTTTAATATAATTTTAGCAGCAAGTTTATCTTTTCTAGGTGTTCATCTTGGTGTAGACTTATACTTAGCGGCTGTTTTTGCCTTTGGAGTAAGGCTTTTTCAAAACATAGCGGTTATTCGCAGAATTCTACTGGTGAAATGGTCTGCAAAGAAGGAAAATATGTAAAAAAATTATTTTTTTTAAGAGGGAATATATTAAATTTGACGAATAATTTTATGATAAAAGAAAACATGACTAATGAAAAGTAATCGAAATAGTGATAAATACTAAGATTGTTAATCAATTAGTCACTAATCAGTCAAATATAATTATTGCTAGATTTTGACTTTTGTTGTTCAATTAGGAATTGTAAAGGGAGGTGCCATAGAATGAACAGCAATGAAATATACGTTAGCCTTGACATCGGTACATCCAGTGTGAAAGTAATCATAGGTGAAATGGTAAATGATACACTTAATATTATTGGAGTCGGGAATGTTCCTTCAGAAGGATTACGAAAAGGTTCAATTGTTGATATAGATGAAACCGTTCATTCTATTAAAAGAGCAATAGAACAGGCTGAAAGAATGATTGGCATGGATATCCAGCAAGTGATTGTTGGAATTACAGGAAATCATATTATGCTTCAGTCTTCACACGGAGTTGTAGCCGTTTCAAGTGAAAATAGGGAGATTACAGACGATGACATAGCAAGAGTTATCGACGCTGCGCAAGTCGTATCGATTCCTCCTGAAAGAGAAATCATTGATGTCATTCCAAAGCAATTTATTGTCGATGGACTTGATGAAATCCATGATCCAAGGGGGATGATCGGAGTTCGCCTTGAAATGGAAGGATCGATTATTACTGGTTCCAAAACGATACTACATAATATTTTACGCTGTGTAGAAAAAGCTGGCTTAGAAATTTTGGACATTACCTTACAGCCATTAGCTGCAGGTGCATATGCTTTATCGAAAGATGAAAAGAATCTGGGTGTTGTGCTTGTTGATATCGGTGGAGGATCTACAACAATTGCCATATTTGATCAAGGTGAATTGATTTCTACTACTGTTCTTCCGGTGGGTGGAGATCATATAACGAAAGATATTTCAATTGGTCTACGTACAACATCCGAGGAGGCAGAAAAGATAAAGTTAAAATACGGGAATGCCTTCTATGATCATGCATCAGAAGATATTGTCTTTGACGTATCAATGATTGGCAGCGATCAACATCAGCGGTTTAGCCAATTGGAATTAAGTGATATCATCGAAGCAAGGATGGAAGAAATATTTGAACTAGTACTTGCCGAATTGAATCGATTAGGTATTCAAGATGTGCCTGGCGGATTTGTATTAACGGGTGGAGTCGCCAATACGCCGGGTGTTTTAGAAATTGCTCAAATTGTCCTGCAAAGTCGTGTGCGGATTGCTAGTCCTGATTATATTGGTGTTAGAGAACCGCAATATACAACTGCAGTCGGACTTATCAAATTCGCCTATAAAAATGCTAGAGTTCAAGGAAAACAAATGAGTGATCCTACTGTTGCTCAAGAAGTGAAAGAGAAGCGTCCTGTTAAAAAGCAAACTCAAACAAAGCAACCAAAACAAGAAAAGCAACCAGAGGAAAAAGTTTCTACAAAAATGAAAAAGTTTTTTGGTTACTTTTTTGAGTAAAAAAGAGTCCATTTTACTGATAAAAATGTAGCGATCCAAGTATGCAATGCTATCAGGAATATCGACGAATTAGGAGGATTTGTCATGCTGGAATTTGAAACAAGTTTAGATACATTAGCAAGAATAAAAGTAATAGGTGTTGGTGGTGGTGGGAATAATGCGGTCAATCGGATGATTGAGCATGGTGTACAAGGTGTTGAATTTATAGCTGTTAATACCGATTCGCAAGCTTTAAATTTATCCAAAGCTGAAGTGAAAATGCAAATAGGTGCAAAATTAACAAGAGGTTTAGGGGCCGGAGCTAACCCTGAAGTTGGTAAAAAGGCTGCTGAAGAAAGTAAAGAACAAATTGAAGCGGCCTTACAAGGTGCCGATATGGTTTTTGTTACTTGTGGTATGGGAGGCGGTACAGGAACAGGAGCAGCTCCTGTTGTTGCTCAAATCGCAAGAGACTTAGGCGCTTTAACAGTAGGTGTTGTCACGAGACCATTCTCATTTGAAGGAAGAAAAAGGGCAACACAAGCTACCGGTGGAATCGCTGCGATGAAGGAATCCGTTGATACGTTAATTGTAATCCCAAATGATCGGCTTCTTGAAATTGTTGACAAAAGCACACCAATGCTTGAAGCATTCCGTGAAGCAGACAACGTTCTTCGTCAAGGGGTACAAGGGATCTCTGACTTAATTGCTGTTCCAGGATTGATTAACCTGGATTTTGCTGATGTTAAAACGATTATGTCTAATAAAGGATCTGCACTAATGGGAATTGGAGTTGCATCAGGTGAAAATCGTGCCGCAGAGGCAGCGAAAAAGGCGATTTCGTCCCCTCTACTTGAAACATCAATTGATGGAGCACAAGGGGTTTTGTTAAACATTACAGGAGGCTCCAATTTAAGTCTTTATGAAGTTCAAGAGGCAGCAGATATTGTTGCAACTGCAGCTGACCAAGAAGTAAATATGATCTTCGGTTCCGTTATTAACGATAATTTGAAGGATGAAATTGTCGTTACAGTTATTGCCACAGGGTTCAATGAAGAAGTATTGCAGCCTAAACCAACTAGACCTGCTTTAGGTCAACAACAGAAACCAGCGCAGAGTATTCCTAAGAGAGAGCCAAAACGTGAAGAACCTCAAGCGGAACCAACTAGAAATACGAATGTTCAACAAGGTGAAGACATTCTTGATATTCCAACATTCTTAAGAAATCGTAATAGAAGAAGATAATCTAAAAAGCATAGTCTATCGACTATGCTTTTTATTTTTGACAAAAAGCGGAGGAAAAGCTGAAAATTACTGGTTTTTTATGAACAGAAAGTGACACACTTCTCCAGTACATGTACGGTATACTTTTTAATATGAGATTGAAAAAAATAGAGGAGGGTGCTATTTGAATGTATATCTTGATATTATTTGGCTGTTGAATTTTTTATTTGATAGCCTCCTTCTTTATTTAACTGCATTAATTCTTAAGAGAGATGTGCATTTTTGGAGAGTTGCTGTAGGAGGATTGATCGGTTCTATTATTATCTTATTATCGATGACCCCTTACCATGCAACATTTAGTCATCCGTTCACAAAATTAATGTTTTCCATTTTTATGATTCTTTCGGTATTTGGATTTAAACGCTTTAAATACTTTATAAGCGGATTAATGACGTTCTATTTAATCACTTTTTTAGTAGGAGGATCACTGATTGGTGTCCATTATTTTACGAGATTTGATATGAATTTCTCATCCTCTTTGTTTATGGCGAATGTTCAAGGATTTGGTGATCCAGTCAGCTGGTTGTTTGTCATCCTAGGTTTTCCAATTGCTTGGCATTTTTCTAGAAAAAATTTTGACCGAATTGAAATGACTAAAATTCAATATGATCAACTTGTCAATGTGGAAATCGAATTAGAGGGGAAAGTCTATTCATTTAAAGGACTTGTTGATAGTGGAAATCAGTTATATGATCCGATTACGAAATGGCCTGTTATGTTTGTCTCTGTACGTAAAATATTCAATGATTTAAGTGAAGAATTAAAAACAATCACTGGAGAAGCTGAAGCAGTCATGATGGGAGACAGGTCAATAGCCGAAAACTGGGAGCACAAAATGCGTGTCGTTCCTTACAAAGTAATGGGGAAAGAACATCAACTCATTATTGCACTAAGGCCTGATCAAATGACAATCCAACACAATAATGAGCTTAAAAAAATAGAGAAGGGCTTAATTTCTTTAACCACACAACAGCTTTCATCAGACGATGCTTTCCAATGTATTGTTCATCCCAAAATGCTGATTAATGGGAAGAACATAAATATTAATAAACAATGTAATGAATCAATAGAGTTAACGGTCTAATTTTAATCGACTATGAGGAGGAAAACGATGAAAACTCTTAAACTCAAATTATCTTATATTTGGTACAAACTATTAATGAAACTAGGCTTGAGAACTGATGAGGTTTTTTATATTGGTGGAAGTGAAGCATTGCCACCTCCTCTTAATAAAGAAGAAGAGGCTATGTTAATCGAAAAGTTACCGAATGGGGATAAAGCAGCCAGATCAATCCTTATTGAAAGGAATCTAAGGTTGGTTGTTTATATAGCAAGGAAATTTGAAAACACTGGAATCAACATTGAGGATTTAATAAGTATTGGCACGATTGGTCTAATTAAAGCTGTTAATACATTTAATCCAGAGAAGAAAATTAAATTGGCTACATATGCATCTAGATGTATTGAAAATGAAATATTAATGTATTTAAGAAGGAATAATAAGATTCGCTCAGAAGTTTCATTTGACGAACCATTAAACATTGATTGGGATGGAAACGAATTACTTCTTTCGGATGTATTAGGAACTGAAGAAGACATCATTACAAAGGATTTAGAAGCAAGTGTGGATAAAAAACTATTATTAAAAGCACTTCATCAACTTTCTGATCGAGAAAAACAAATTATGGAGCTTAGGTTTGGGCTTGGCAGCGGTGAGGAAAAAACGCAAAAAGATGTTGCGGATATGCTGGGAATTTCTCAATCCTATATCTCACGACTTGAAAAAAGAATCATTAAAAGATTAAAAAAGGAATTTAATAAAATGGTTTAAAGAAAAAATTTTATATATTATAAAATGCGGTAGGATTCAACATTTTATGAGGAATTCTACCTTTTTTTGACTGGATCCGCTTTTTCGCTCATGCATATTTTTCCTTGCAGGGGAAATACTGTTTTTTGTACAGCAACTCCTGTAAGGAGGGAAATGGATTGACTCGAAATAAAGTTGAAATTTGCGGTGTTGATACATCAAAACTTCCAGTATTAAAGAACGAAGAAATGAGATTGCTTTTTAAGAAAGTACAGCAAGAAGGAGATTTATCCGCACGTGAACAGCTCGTTAACGGAAACTTGCGCCTTGTATTAAGCGTCATCCAACGTTTTAATAATAGGGGAGAGTTTGTTGATGATCTATTTCAAGTTGGCTGTATTGGACTTATGAAATCAATTGATAATTTTGATTTAAGTCAAAACGTGAAGTTCTCTACTTATGCAGTGCCAATGATTATTGGAGAAATACGACGCTATTTGCGGGACAATAATCCGATCCGTGTTTCTCGGTCATTACGGGATATTGCATACAAAGCATTACAAGTTCGTGAGCGATTGATGAGTAAAACATCACGGGAACCAACAGCTGAAGAAATTGCAAAAGAGCTTGATGTGCCACATGAGGAAATTGTATTTGCATTAGATGCGATTCAAGATCCTGTTTCGCTATTTGAACCCATCTACAATGATGGAGGAGATCCTATTTTTGTTGTGGATCAATTAAGTGATGAAAAGAATAAGGACATTAATTGGATTGAGGAAATTGCTCTCAAAGAGGGCATGCGGAGATTAAATGACCGAGAAAAATTAATTTTACGAAAAAGATTTTTTCAGGGTAAAACACAAATGGAAGTTGCTGAGGAAATTGGTATATCACAGGCCCAAGTTTCTCGTCTAGAAAAAGCCGCAATCAAACAGATGAACAAAAATATTCAAAGTTAAAACTGCCATCATGGCAGTTTTTTTAACGTTAATTCTATAATTAAGGTTTAACCATCCGTGGATGCCACCAATTTTCTCGGCGCAAATTAGCAAGTGAAGTTGATTTTTTTATTTCATTCATTTTTACCCTATTGATTGTCATATACATGTGATAAGGCGAGAGATAATAGGAGTGAGATGAATGGTAAGAATTTCTGAGTTTCAAATAAAAGATGTTGTAAATGTCGGAGATGGAAAAAAGCTTGGGAATATCAGTGATATTGATATCAATTTACAAACAGGAAAAATAGAAGCAATTATTATATCCGGAACCGGTAAAATCCTTGGCTTTTTCGGTAAGGAGGAAGAAGTCATTATTCCATGGCGCAATATTTTAAAAATTGGTGAAGATGTAATATTAGTTAGGTTTAAAGAAGCAAATGAATTTAGTGGACAGGATGAGGATGATTAGATTCCTTTTTTTACTAGGAACTGCTTTGGTTGTATGATAAAATAGAAAAATAGAAATTTAAAACGAGGTATGTTTATGGATCCTTTTATTCTTAAAGATAAAGAGTACTTTCACCTTCCTGATTGGGTCCGAAAATCTCCTGATTTAGCAGTTGGATTTACAACCAAAAACGGCGGTCTTAGTCAAGGTAAACTAGATAGTTTGAATATGGGGTTTCATGTAAATGACCGTACAAACAATGTTTGCGAGAACCGTCAAATAGTAGCACAAAAATTAGGTTTTCCGACCGATCATTGGGTTGGTGCAGAACAAACACATGAAGTAAATATAAAAACAATTTCATCCACTGATAAAGGCAAGGGTGGAAATGATTATGAGTCAGCATTTAGCCGTACCGATGGATTTATTACCTTTGAACGTGGCATTTTACTGACTTTATGTTATGCTGACTGTGTCCCTATTTACTTCTTACACCCCCAATCAAAAGCAATTGGAGTTGCCCATGCGGGATGGAAAGGTACAGTAGGTGGCATTGCCCAAAAGATGATTCAGAATTTTCAATTCTATGGAATTCATCCAAGTGAGATTCTAGTGGCAATCGGCCCTTCTATATGCGAAAATTGTTATATAGTTGATGACTATGTCATAAATTTAGTGCAAAATAGACTAGAAGGTGTCGAATCTAAACCATACAAGGAAGTTAGTCCAAATCAATATGCATTAAATTTAAAAGAATGTAATAAAGAAATACTTATATCGGCAGGAGTACTGCGAGAGAACATCCTTGTTACCCAACTTTGCACCAGTTGCAGTAAAGACTATTTTTATTCCCATCGAAGAGACCAAGGTAGTACCGGCCGAATGATTAGTTTTATTGGCTGGAAGGAGGCCAATTTTTAAAGAAATGAAAGTCGAACAAAACTTACAAGCTATACAAGAAAAAATTGCAAACGCCTGTGTGAAGGCAAATCGCAATCCAGATGAAGTAAACATTATAGCCGTTACAAAATACGTTTCAATTGAGCGCGCAAAAGAGGCGCTTGACGCAGGGGTTACCCATCTCGGTGAAAATTATGCTGAAGGCTTAAATGCGAAATGGGAAGAGTTGCAGGACAAGCCAAATTGGCATTTTATCGGTTCACTGCAATCCCGAAAAGTGAAGAATATTATTGATAAGGTCGATTACATTCATTCCCTTGATCGACTTTCGGTAGCGAAAGAGATTAATAAACGGAGTAATCGAGTCATCAAATGTTTCGTGCAGGTAAATGTCTCTGGTGAAGAATCCAAGCACGGAATCCAACCTGAAGAGTTAACAAGCTTTATAGAGGCTTTAAAGGATTATCCCAATGTTGAAGTGGTTGGATTAATGACGATGGCACCTCTAACGGATGATGAATCAGTATTAAGACATTGTTTTCAAACATTAAAATCTTTACAAATACAAGTACAGCAAATGGAACTAGAATATGCGCCGTGTACAGAGTTGTCGATGGGAATGTCAAATGATTATGCAATTGCAGTAGAAGAAGGGGCAACAATGATACGCATAGGAACAGCTCTCGTCGGGGAAGAAAAGTAGGAGGTTCCCAATATGAGTATTAAATCTAAATTTAAAACATTCTTCTTTTTGGATGATGACTATGCAGAGGAAGAAGAATACGAGGAAGAATATGAACCGGAAAAAAAACATAAACCGGTTCAAAAGCAAAATGTTGTTAGCCTTCAAAGCATTCAACAATCATCCAAAGTAATTTTAATTGAACCTCGTGTGTATGCAGAAGCCCAAGATATCGCGGATGAATTACGAAACCGGAAAGCAGTAGTTGTAAATCTTCAACGGATTGAGCATGACCAAGCAAGAAGAATTGTAGACTTTTTAAGTGGTACTGTCTATGCCATTGGTGGAGACATTCAAAAGATTGGAACAGATATTTTCCTCTGTACTCCAGATAATATCGAAGTTACTGGATCAATTTCAGAACTTCTTTCGGACAAGGAATTTGAACACTCGAGGTGGTAAAGTTTAATGTTCTTTATTATTGATCTTATAGCACGGTTAATCAGTATTTATTCTTGGGCATTAATTATCTATATTTTAATGTCATGGTTTCCAAATGCTAGAGGCACAAGAATTGGGCAACTTTTAGCACGAATTTGTGAACCCTATTTGGAGCCGTTTAGGCGATTTATTCCTCCACTTGGAATGATTGATCTTTCTCCGCTTGTCGCATTATTTGTGTTGAGATTTGCAACGGTCGGTCTCTATAATTTACCTAGGTTATTTATGTGATTTTTAACTTTATAAATCCAGACGCAAATTCGGCGGAGAGAAATTTGATTATCGAGCAATTTGAAGGGGCTCAAAAGTTAGTCCCTTTTTCTGTTGGAAAGAGTTACAATTAGAGTAAAGGTGAAGAATATGTCCATTTATCAGCACTTTCGTCCCGAGGAGCGAGGTTTTATAGACCAAGCGATCAATTGGAAGCAATTTGTAGAAGATACATATGCACCTAAATTAACTGATTTTCTTGATCCTCGTGAACAGCAAATTCTTGAATCCGTTGTTGGCCATCAAAATCTAAACATTAGCTATTTTGGTGGTTCCGATTATACGGAACGAAAACGTGCTGTTATTTATCCTGAATATTATGAGGTTACAGTAGAGGATTATAATATTGTTTTGTTTGAAGTGAAATACCCTAATAAATTTGTTAATTTGACACATCCTCAAGTATTGGGAAGTTTGATGTCAATCGGATTGAAAAGAGATAAATTTGGAGATATTTTGTTATCAAATGACAGGATTCAGTTTTTTTGTGCAGAGGAAATAGCCGATTATGTACAATTAGAAGTGCAATCAATCGGAAAAGCAAATGTTGAACTGTTTAAACAGCCTATTTCAGATGCCATCTTTCAACAAGAACAATGGGTTGAAACAATGATTACTGTTTCTTCACTCAGGCTTGACGTGATGAATGCAACTATTTATCAAATATCAAGGCAAAAATCTCAGACATTAATTAAGTCGGGATTGGTTAAGGTGAATTGGAAGCTTATAGATAGCACCTCTTTTGAATGTGGTGAAGGGGATACCATCTCTGTACGTGGACATGGACGAAGTAAAATTTTTTCTTTTGACGGAAAATCTAAAAAGGAAAAATGGAAAATTTTAATTGGAAAACAAAAATAATCCATTTTTTTGAAGGAATATAAAAGATTTTGTCGAAATGGTAACAGTGACAAACTAGAGAAAATACTTGGGAGGTGGCACTATGCCATTAACGCCATTAGATATACATAATAAGGAGTTTAGTAAAGGGTTCCGCGGCTATGATGAGGATGAAGTCAATGAATTCCTTGATCAAGTAATCAAGGACTACGAAATGGTTATCCGTGAAAAAAAAGAATTAGAAGAGCGTCTAAATGAAATGTCTGAACGTGTAGGACACTTCAACACAATTGAAGAGACACTCAATAAATCCATCCTCGTTGCCCAAGAGGCTGCTGAAGAGGTAAAGCGTAATGCACAAAAAGAAGCAAAACTAATTATCAAAGAAGCCGAAAAAAATTCAGATCGAATTGTCAATGAATCTTTATCAAAAGCTAGAAAAATTGCGATGGAAATCGAGGAATTGAAGAAACAGTCTAAAGTATTTAGAACTCGTTTTAAAATGTTAATTGAAGCTCAGCTAGACTTGCTAAATACGGACGATTGGGATCATCTTTTACAATATGAGTTGGATGCAACAGAGTTAAATGCTTTAAAAGAAGAAGATTCCTTAGCATAACTTGACGTTTATCACGAAAAGGAATATAATTTTTAAAAATCTTAATATATAAATTAAAATTGACGAAGATAGGGACAGTACGACTTATATTCTTATAAACAGCGAACTAGGGGTGGTGGAAGCCTAGTAATAAGCCTAAGTTCGGAAGATCACCCTTGAGTTCCTTTGCTGAAAATCTAGCATAAATTTGCTAATTTGTAGTAGGCGTAGGCGTTTCATTTGCGTTAAAAATGATAGGAGCGGATAAAATTTATTTTTATCTACAAGGGTGGTACCGCGGGAAAACCTTCTCGTCCCTTTTAGGGATGTGAAGGTTTTTTTATTTGTCTTTTTTTACTAGTGAATAGATGGAGGAAGTATAATGGATTACAAAGACACATTATTAATGCCAAAAACAGATTTTCCGATGCGGGGCAATTTGCCGAAGCGCGAACCTGAAATTCAAGCGAAATGGGAAGAAGTTGATATTTATAAATTAGTTCAAGAAAGAACAAAAGATCGTCCGATGTTTGTATTGCATGATGGACCTCCATATGCAAATGGCGATATTCATATGGGTCATGCCTTAAATAAAGTTTTAAAAGATTTTATTGTTCGATACAAGTCAATGAGTGGTTACAATGCTCCGTATGTTCCAGGTTGGGATACTCACGGCTTACCAATTGAGCAAGCATTAACAAATAAAGGTGTAAAACGTAAAGAAATGACGGTTGCAGAATTTAGAAATCTTTGTGAAAAGTATGCATATGAGCAAATTGATAATCAGCGTACACAATTCAAGCGTCTAGGGGTTCGTGGTGATTGGGACCGTCCATACATTACGTTAGAGCCTGCTTACGAAGCACAACAAATTAAAGTGTTTGGTGAAATGGCAAAAAAGGGCTACATTTATAAAGGGTTAAAACCAGTCTATTGGTCTCCAACGAGTGAATCAGCCTTAGCTGAAGCGGAAATTGAATATAAAGATAAGAAATCCCCGTCTATTTATGTTGGATTTAAGGTAAAAGATGGAAAAGGTGTATTGGATACTGATGTTGAAATTGTGATTTGGACGACAACTCCATGGACGATTCCGGCAAACCTTGGGATTTCAGTACATCCGGATTTAAAATACGTCGTAGTTTCAGTAAAAGATCGAAAATATCTTGTGGCAGAAGCTTTACTAGAATCGGTGAAAAATGAAATTGGCTGGGAAGAGGCAGAAGTAGTGCAAACCATTAAAGGCCAAGAATTAGATCGAATGGTTGCATCCCATCCCATTTATGGAAGAGATTCTCTTGTTATGTTAGGGGAACACGTAACAACAGATGCGGGTACAGGTTGTGTTCATACAGCACCAGGACATGGGGAAGATGACTTTTATATTGGTCAAAAATATGACTTAGATGTGCTATGTCCTGTTGATGATAAAGGTGTCATGACCAAGGAAGCACCTGGATTTGAAGGATTGTTTTATGATAAAGCGAATAAAGCGATTACAGAAAAGTTAGAAGAAGTAGGGGCCTTATTAAAACTAAGCTTTATTACTCACTCATATCCACATGATTGGAGAACCAAAAAACCGATCATTTTCCGTGCAACTGCCCAATGGTTTGCTTCCATTAAAGATTTTAGAGCAGAATTATTAGAAGCAGTGAAAGAAACAAAATGGGTTCCAGCTTGGGGCGAAACAAGATTATTTAATATGGTACGAGATCGTGGAGATTGGTGTATTTCTAGGCAGCGTGCATGGGGTGTGCCAATTCCAGTATTCTATGCTGAAAATGGCGAACCAATTATTACGGATGAGACAATTGAACATGTATCGAATTTATTCCGTAAGCATGGTTCAAATGTATGGTTTGAACGGGAAGCAAAAGATTTACTTCCAGAAGGATTTATCCATCAAGGCAGTCCGAACGGTATCTTTACAAAAGAAACTGATATTATGGATGTGTGGTTTGATTCAGGGTCTTCCCACCAAGCTGTATTGTTAGAACGTGATGACCTGCAAAGACCTGCTGATCTTTACTTAGAAGGATCTGACCAATACCGTGGTTGGTTTAACTCTTCATTGTCTACAGCAGTAGCGGTTACAGGGAAAGCACCATACAAAGGGGTATTAAGTCATGGATTTGCTTTAGATGGCGAAGGAAGAAAAATGAGTAAGTCTCTTGGTAATGTCGTGATTCCTGCAAAAGTAATGAACCAATATGGAGCTGATATTCTTCGTCTCTGGGTAGCCTCTGTTGATTATCAGGCAGATGTTCGCGTATCAGATGCGATTCTTAAACAAGTGGCTGAAGTGTATCGCAAAATTAGAAATACTTTCCGTTTCTTACTTGGAAATTTAACTGATTTTAATCCAGAAAAGGACACAGTAGCCTATGGAGATTTACGTGAAGTTGATCAATTTATGCTTGCGAAGTTAAATCGACTTGTTAAACAAGTTCGCGATCACTATGAGAATTATGAATATGCAAGTATTTATCATGAAGTAAACAATTTCTGTACCCTTGATTTGAGTTCGTTCTATCTTGATTTTGCCAAAGATATTTTATATATTGAGGCTAAAGATCAATCTGATCGTCGTTGCATTCAAACTGTGCTTTACGAAAGTTTACTTTCATTAACTAAATTAGTAGCTCCTATTTTATCTCATACTGCTGATGAGGTATGGAGTTTCATCCCTGCAGTTAAAGAGCAGAGTGTTCAATTAACAGATATGCCTGAAGTGAAGGAAGTACCTCAAGCTGAGGAATTATTAACAAAATGGTCTAAGTTTATGAATTTACGCGATGATGTTTTAAAAGCATTAGAAGAAGCTCGTAATGAGAAGGTCATTGGTAAATCTTTAACAGCGAAAGTAACATTATACGTTAAAGATGATACGAAGGAATTGCTGGAATCGATTAATGAAAATCTACAACAACTTTTCATTGTTTCTGATTTTGAAATCGCCGGTTCTTATGCACAAGCTCCAGAGCAAGCAGTAAAGCTTGATCATGCGGCAATTGTCATTACCAAAGCAGAAGGTGAAACATGTGATCGTTGTTGGACAGTCACTCCACATGTTGGTAAAGTAGCGGAACATCCAACCCTTTGTAAACGTTGTGCAGAAGTGGTGAAAGAAAACTACAGCCATTTAGCTTAATAAATTCTTTTTATAAAATGCACGAGACTTTTCATTTGTGAAAAAGTCTCGTGCATTTTTATTTTTAGCTAAATATTCCTTCAACGTTAATACTTGTTTGTCTTGTCAATACTTTTATCGTTTTTTGAAAAAATCAGTGGGTATGATAAAAGGAAACAAAAAATGAACGGAGGTAACGATATGGATCAACAATATATTGAAATCTATTCAGAACTCCGTAAAACGAGACAAGAATTAATCGAAAAAATTCACTCTTGCTCACCAATAGTAAAACCGTTTATTGAAGAGGAGTTACAAGATGTTGAAACAGCGCTTATGAAACTTGAAAAAGGAACATATGGTACTTGTGAAATATCTGGTGAGTTAATTCCAAGCGAACTTCTATTGGTTGTCCCCACTTTAAAATCAATGGAGGACTGTAAAACTCTTCAATTTATAATGAATCAAACAACAATATAAAGACTGTCGTTTTCGAAAGTAGTATGCTAAAATGCAAAGGGAGAATTATTACTCTATTGTTATTAATTGGAGGGTGCCTTTGTGTTTTACTATTTTATCGCAATACTGATTATTGTTTTTGATCAATTGACAAAATGGTTGGTTATAAAGCATATGGAACTAGGGGAAAGCATACCCATTATCGAAGGTTTTTTGTATTTTACATCCCATCGTAATCGTGGTGCAGCTTGGGGCATTTTAGAAGGACAAATGTGGTTTTTCTATATTATTACAGTAATCGTTATAATTGGGATTATCTTTTATATGCAAAAGTCAAAAGATGAGGGAGCTTTATTTAAATGGGCCTTATCGTTAATGCTAGGTGGTGCTATTGGAAATTTTATTGATCGAGTATTACGCCAGGAAGTCGTTGATTTTATTCATACATACCCATTTGGTTATAATTTTCCTATTTTTAATATTGCTGATTCGTCCCTTGTAATTGGTGTAGCATTATTAATTATACATATGTTTCGAGAAGAGAAAAAGGAAAAGGAGAAAGTAAATGCAGATAGTGGAACACACGGTTCTTGAGCAGGAGTCAGCTCAGCGAATTGATAAGGTAATAACGAACCTAAATTCAGAATGGTCAAGAACACAAGTCCAGCAATGGATTAAAGAAGGGCAAGTCCTCGTTAATGATCAACCTGTTAAAACAAATTATAAGTGTAATGTTAATGATGCGATCCGAATTATGATTCCAGCTCCTGAAGTGCTTGATGTTATTCCTGAGGAGATGGATTTAGATATTTATTATGAGGATTCCGATGTGATTGTTGTTAACAAACCAAAAGGCATGGTTGTTCATCCGGCCGCTGGCCATGTAACAGGCACGTTAGTTAATGGATTAATGGCCCATTGTAAAGATTTATCAGGGATTAATGGTGTATTAAGACCGGGAATCGTCCATCGAATTGATAAAGATACATCAGGGTTATTAATGGTTGCCAAAAATGATAAGGCACATGAACACTTAGTGAACCAACTTGTTAATAAAACCGTAATGAGAAAATATAAAGCCCTCGTTCATGGAAATATCAGTCATGATTATGGAACGATAGATGCTCCTATTGGCAGGGATCAAAAGGATCGTCAGAGCATGGCTGTAGTCGAGAATGGGAAACATGCAGTCACCCATTTTCATGTGATCGAGCGTTTTAATGACTATACATTTGTTGAATGTCGTTTAGAAACAGGACGTACTCATCAAATTCGTGTCCATATGAAATATATAGGCTATCCTTTAGTGGGAGATCCAAAATATGGTCCACGTAAAACTTTAGAAATTAATGGTCAAGCACTGCATGCAGCGATTCTTGGTTTTACTCATCCTTCAACAGAAGAATACTTAGAATTCGAAGCACCATTGCCAACTGAGTTTGAAGAGATTCTGGCAAAAGTGAAAAATAATCATTGACAAAGATCTCCATGTACATTAAGATTTACTTAACTGAATAAGTCCTTTAAATCAGTCCCGTGAGGCTGAGAAGGAGACGGATTTATCATTTAAAAGTACGAGATACTTCTTTAAATGATATTAGTTTATGGATTCGTGTGCCCTCTTGCCTCCTGGTAAGAGGGTTTTTTATTTTTCGAAATAAAGCCATACTAAGATAAGAATAAGGAGACAGTAGAAAGGGTGTAGAACAATGCCACAAAAGGCAATTGTATTAGATGAACAAGCAATCCGGAGAGCTCTAACAAGAATTGCTCATGAAATTATTGAAAAGAATAAAGGAATCGATCATTTACTTTTAGTGGGAATTCGCACGAGGGGCATTTATATTGCCAATCGACTTGCTGAAAGAATTAAGCAAATTGAAGGAAAGAGCGTTCCGGTAGGAGATTTAGATATCACTTTATATCGTGATGATTTATCCGTTAAAACGGTCAATCAAGAACCACTTGTAAAAGGGTTGCATATTGAGCAAAATATTCAAGATCAAACAGTCATTTTAGTCGATGATGTCCTTTATACAGGTAGGACAGTTAGAGCAGCGCTAGATGCAATTATAGATAGCGGTCGCCCAAGTGCCATTCAATTAGCTGTTTTAGTGGATAGAGGTCATAGGGAGCTGCCAATTAGGGCTGATTATGTTGGGAAAAATATACCAACATCAAGTTCTGAAAAGATCGTCGTTGAATTAAGTGAAGTTGATTCAAGCGACCAAGTAAGTATACATGAAAAGTAATGAATTACATTATTTAAACAGCTTTGGAGGAAAACATCTTGAGTAAACAACAACCAGTTTTAGACATTAAAGACATACCGTCTCCATTTCAATGGCTGACTTTAAGCTTCCAGCACTTATTTGCCATGTTCGGTGCAACGGTGTTAGTACCAGTATTAGTAGGATTAAGTCCAGCAGTAGCGCTCATTTCAAGTGGAATTGCCACGATCTTGTTTCTCATCTTTACAAAATGGCAAGTACCTGCATATTTAGGATCTTCATTTGCATTTATCGCACCCATCATAGCCGCAACAGCAGCTGAAGGAACGGGAGGGGCTATGATTGGCTGCTTCATGATCGGAATCGTTTATATCATAGTAGCTTTTGTCATAAAAGTTTCTGGCTATCAATGGATTATGAAATTATTGCCGCCTATCGTCGTAGGTCCAGTCATTATGGTAATCGGACTCGCACTAGCACCAACAGCGGTAGGAATGGCTATGAATAATCCAAAGGGTGAATATGATTTAGCCTATTTTTCAGCAGGAATTGTAACACTGATTGCTACCATCTTATTTTCAGTATTCTCGAAAGGGTTTTTAGGTCAAGTTTCAATATTAGCTGGAATTATCGTCGGCTATATCTACTCTGTCATCATTGGAATTGTAAATTTTACTCCAGTATTACAAGCAAGTTGGTTCGAATGGCCTGAGTTTGTGGTTCCATTTGTTGATTATGAGGTCACAATATCTACAGATATCATGCTTTTAATGATTCCGATTTCAATCGTTACGATTTCTGAACATATTGGACATCAACTGGTATTAAGTAAAGTAGTAGGTAAAGATTACATTAAAGAGCCTGGTTTGCATCGTTCCATTCTTGGAGATGGTTTAGGTACAATGATATCAGCAATAATCGGGGGACCACCAAAGACCACATATGGTGAAAATATTGGCGTATTGGCAATCACAAAGGTTTACAGTGTATATATCATTTTAGGAGCTGCAGTTTTTGCACTGATTTTAGGGTTTATTGGAAAGATGACTGCTTTAATAAATACAATTCCACAACCGGTAATGGGGGGCGTCTCCATTCTATTATTTGGGATCATCGCTTCCTCGGGATTACGAATGTTAATTGATAATAAAGTGGACTTTAGTAAAAATCGCAACTTGGCCATTGCCTCTGTAATCTTAGTTTTGGGAATAGGTGGAGCTTTTATCCAAGTTTGGTCCATCCAACTTCAAGGAATGGCTTTTGCTGCAATCGCTGGGGTTGTTCTAAACTTAGTTTTACCTGGGAAGGAAAAAATTGAAGACGATATTTTTGAAACGCAATTAGATTAAACATAACAAAGGGGATGAGTTCATGAACCATTTATTATCGACCACTTCATTATCAATTAGTGAAATCACGGCTATTCTTAAAGATGCTGATGATTTTTCGAAAGGTAAACAATGGACTCCAGGAGAGCAAATGTTTATATCTAATTTATTTTTTGAGCCAAGTACACGAACAAAATCTAGTTTCGAAGTAGCCGAAAGAAAACTTGGTTTAGAGGTAATTCCATTTGAGGCCGGTACTTCAAGTGTTTTAAAAGGGGAAACGTTGTATGATACCGTACGCACACTTGAATCTATTGGTGTAAACGCAGTTGTCATTAGACATCAAATGGATAATTATTTTAATGAGCTAGTGGGCAGGGTTGGGATCCCGATTATCAATGCAGGGGATGGGTGTGGTCATCATCCTACCCAATCCCTGCTGGATTTACTAACCATCAAAAAAGAATTCGGTCGTTTTGAAGGACTTAAAGTAGCCATTATCGGCGATATCACACATAGCCGTGTAGCTCGGTCAAATGCTGATGTTCTAACAAGATTAGGGGCAAAGGTAGTTTTTTCAGGACCACAAATGTGGTTTGATGACTCTCTTCTCGAAAATGGAAGTTATGAAAATATTGACTCTGCTATTGAAACATCTGATGTTGTTATGCTACTTCGAATCCAACACGAAAGACATGACAATAATGGCAATGCGGTTGAGGGAAATTATCACAAAGAATACGGTTTAACCATTGATAGAGAAAAACGCATGAAACCAAACAGTATTATTATGCATCCGGCTCCTGTAAATCGAAATGTCGAAATTGCGGATGAATTAGTAGAATGCAAAAGATCAAGAATTTTTAAACAAATGGAAAATGGAGTTTTCGTACGAATGGCCGTTATTAAACGGGCACTAGGAAATCAAAAAGGGGGAATCAACCATGTCAATACTCATAAAAAATGGCCAGTTGCTTATTAATGAAGAATGGGTGCAAGGAGATTTGTATATTGTAGACGGTTTAATTAAAGAAATTGGTAGAGACCTTTCACATATTGAGGCAGAGAAAATGATTGATGCAAAATCTCTAGTCGTTGCTCCAGGTTTCATTGATCTTCATGTTCATTTGCGAGAACCAGGTGGTGAAAAGAAAGAAACCATTGAAAGCGGTACTCTTTCTGCAGCAAAAGGTGGATTTACAACAGTTGCTGCTATGCCAAATACGAGACCTGTCCCGGATTCCAAGGAACAATTGCAATGGTTAAATAATCGAATTAAAGAAACAGCTTCAGTTAAAGTCTTACCATATGGATCAATTACGGTCAGAGAAGCAGGTCAAGAGTTAACAAACTTTGTAGATTTAAAAGAAGCTGGAGCATTTGCTTTAACAGATGATGGGGTTGGAGTCCAATCAGCGGGAATGATGTTAGAAGCGATGAAAAAGGCTGCTGAGGTTGGTTTACCAATTGTCGCTCACTGTGAAGACAATAGCTTAATTAATAAAGGTTCTGTTCATGAAGGTTCGTTTTCCGAAAGCCATGGAATTAATGGCATTCCATCCGTTTGTGAATCAGTCCATATTGCGAGAGATGTGCTTTTGGCAGAGGCAGCTAATTGTCATTATCATGTTTGTCACATAAGTACAAAAGAATCCGTTCGTACAGTAAGAGATGCAAAACGCGCTGGAATTAATGTGACAGCTGAAGTAACTCCTCATCACTTAATACTATGCGATGAAGATATTCCTGGGTTAGATACGAACTATAAGATGAATCCTCCTTTACGTAGCTCTTTAGATCGTGAAGCCTTAATACAAGGACTTTTAGATGGTACGATCGACTTTATTGCTACAGATCACGCGCCACATACGAGTGAAGAAAAAGCAGAAGGAATGGTGCTAGCCCCATTTGGAATCGTTGGTTTAGAAACAGCATTTCCTCTTTTATATACTCACTTTGTTGAAAAAGGCATTTTAACATTAGAACAGTTAATTGAGCTTATGGCCAAAAAACCAGCAGAAACATTCGGATTAAACTTAGGAAAGTTGGAAGAAGGGTTCCCCGCGGATGTTGTTTTACTTGATTTAAATCTTGAAAAGACGATTAATCCGGAAACTTTCTTATCGAAAGGTAGAAACACTCCATTTGCAGGTTGGAATTGTAAAGGTTGGCCAGTAGTAACCATTGTAGATGGGGTCATAGCTTGGGAAAAGGGACGTGAATAAGATGAAGAAAAAGCTCATTTTAGAAAATGGAACGGTATTTGTAGGGGAAACATTTGGAAGTGAATCAACAGCATTTGGAGAGGTAGTATTTCATTCAGGTATGACAGGTTATCAAGAAATCTTGTCAGACCCAACTTATTGTGGCCAGATTGTAGTGTTAACCTATCCATTAGTAGGTAATTATGGCATAAACCGGGATGATTTTGAATCAATTACACCAGCAATCAATGGGTTGATTGTAAAAGAAGCTACAGATTTTCCCTCCAACTGGCGCAGTGAGATGACATTGGATGAATATTGTAAAATGAAAAATATTCCAGGAATAGCGGGAATTGATACACGAAAGTTAACAAGAATCATCCGCGATCACGGGACATTAAAAGGAATCATTTGTCATTTTAATGAAAAAGATCAGGATGTACTAGAAAGGATTCGCGCAACAGAGATTCGTCATGAACAAGTAAAGCAAGTATCTACAAAAACGGCTTACCCAAGTCCTGGACGAGGCAGAAGAATTATTGTGGTAGATTTTGGGATGAAGCACGGTATCTTAAGAGAATTGAATGAGCGTGGTTGTGATGTCGTCGTTGTTCCTTATGATACGAGTGCAAATGAAATCCTTCAATTAAATCCAGATGGAATCCTGTTAACAAACGGACCAGGAAATCCGAAAGACGTCACAGAAGGAATTCAAATGATTAAAGAGGTTGTTGGGAAAGTTCCGTTATTTGGGATTGGATTAGGTCATCAACTTTTTGCGCTTGCTTGTGGTGCAGAGACAATTAAAATGAAATTTGGTCATCGTGGCTCTAGTCATCCTACGAAAGACTTATTAACTGGAAAAGTTTTATTTACTTCACAAAATCACGGATTTCTAGTGGATGCAGATTCAATAACAAATACAAGATTAGAAATCACACATATTGCTTTAAATGATGGAACGGTTGAGGGTTTAAAACATAAAGATTTTAACGCTTTTTCTGTTCAATTCCATCCAGAAGCCTCACCAGGATCTGAGGATGCGGTTTCTTTATTCCATCAATTTATAGAAATGATCGAAATTGCTAAACAGGGGGAAACAACTCATGCCAAAGCGTAATGATATTAATAGCATTTTAGTAATTGGATCAGGACCAATTGTAATCGGGCAAGCAGCGGAGTTTGACTATGCCGGCACTCAAGCATGTATTTCGTTAAAGGAAGAAGGCTACCGTGTTATTCTTATTAATTCAAACCCGGCTACCATTATGACAGATACGGAAATTGCCGATAAAGTCTATATTGAACCATTAACACTAGAGTTTGTATCTCAAATCATTCGGAAGGAAAGACCAGATGCTCTGTTACCAACATTGGGTGGTCAAACAGGCTTAAACATGGCAGTTGAATTAGCTAATTCTGGTATTCTTGATGAATGTGGTGTAGAAATTCTTGGAACAAAGCTCTCAGCTATTCAAAAAGCCGAGGACAGGGATTTATTCAGAAACCTTATGAATGAATTAAATGAACCGGTTCCAGAAAGTGAAATTATTCATAATCTTGATGAAGCCTATGCATTTGTTGAAGAAGTGGGGTATCCGGTCATTGTTCGTCCTGCATTTACACTTGGGGGAACAGGCGGCGGAATTTGTAATAATGAAGAAGAATTAATTGAAATTGTCGCTAGTGGATTAAAGTACAGCCCGGTCACACAATGTTTATTAGAAAAAAGCATTGCGGGTTTTAAAGAAATTGAATACGAGGTAATGCGGGATTCAAATGATAATGCGATCGTTGTCTGCAGCATGGAAAACGTGGATCCAGTGGGGATTCACACCGGTGATTCCATCGTAGTTGCACCTACACAAACACTTAGTGACCGTGAATATCAACTTCTTCGCAATGCATCACTAAAAATTATTCGTGCTCTTGAAATTGAAGGGGGCTGTAATGTTCAACTAGCCCTTGATCCATACAGCTATGATTATTATGTCATTGAGGTAAATCCACGTGTTAGTCGTTCATCTGCTCTTGCATCTAAAGCAACAGGTTACCCGATCGCTAAATTGGCAGCCAAAATTGCTGTTGGTTTAACATTAGATGAAATGATGAACCCTGTTACTGAAAAAACGTATGCAAGCACCGAACCAGTTGTTGATTATATCGTAACAAAAATCCCACGTTTTCCTTTTGATAAATTTGAATCTGCGAACCGTTTATTAGGAACACAAATGAAAGCGACTGGAGAGATTATGGCGATTGGCCGTACTTTTGAAGAATCACTGTTAAAAGCAATCCGATCATTGGAAAGCAATACACACCATTTTGAACTGCTAAATGGTGAAGCGTTCAGTGATGAAACAATTGAAAAGCGGATTCGCAACGCCGATGATGAACGTTTATTTATTATAGCAGAAGCTATGAGACGAGGCATTGGCTTTGAACAAATTCACGAATGGAGTCAAATTGATCGCTTTTTCCTTTATAAAATGGAAGGGATCATCAAACTTGAAAATGATTTAGCACAGCATCCATTTGATCTTGAATGGGCTAAAATAGCAAAGAAAAAGGGTTTCTCAGATGTAGCAATGGCTAAAATATGGAATACGACAGAAAAAGAAGTTTATGATTGGCGATTAAAAGAAGGGATTATCCCTACATATAAAATGGTTGACACTTGTGCGGCAGAGTTTGAATCAAATACCCCATATTTCTATGGTACGTATGAAGATGAAACTGAATCGATTGTGACAGATCGAGAAAGTGTGATCGTATTAGGCTCTGGTCCTATCCGTATCGGTCAAGGGGTCGAGTTTGACTATGCAACTGTCCATTCCGTATGGGCAATTAAAGAAGCAGGTTATGAAGCGATTATTATCAACAATAACCCTGAAACAGTATCAACCGATTTCAGTATTTCAGATAAACTTTATTTTGAACCACTGACATTAGAAGAAGTAATGCATATTGTTGAATTGGAAAAACCTTTTGGTGTCGTCGTTCAATTTGGAGGGCAAACAGCGATAAACCTTGCAGCAGGTCTTGTTGAAAGAGGCGTGAAAATTTTAGGTACATCTTTAGAAGATTTAGATCGAGCAGAAGATCGTGATAAATTTGAACAGGCATTAGTTGAAATGGATGTCCCAATGCCAAAAGGAAAGACAGCCTTATCTGTTGAAGAAGCCTTAAAAATTGCTGATGATATTGGATATCCAGTACTTGTGCGTCCATCTTATGTACTAGGTGGGAGAGCTATGGAAATTGTTCACAAGCAAGACGAATTGCTTCATTATATGACGAATGCAGTCAAAATTAATCCGGAACATCCTGTACTGATTGACCGATATTTAACGGGTAAAGAAATTGAAGTAGATGCGATTTGTGATGGAACGGACGTTGTAATCCCTGGGATCATGGAGCATATTGAACGTGCTGGTGTACACTCAGGTGACTCGATCGCTGTTTATCCGCCACAAAGCTTATCTGATGAGATCAAACAAAAGCTAATTACGTATACGGAGAAATTAGCAAAAGGGTTAAACATTATTGGACTCTTAAATATTCAATATGTAATTAGTAACAATGAAGTGTATGTCCTTGAAGTTAACCCACGTTCAAGCCGTACCGTACCATTTTTAAGTAAAATTACAAACATACCTATGGCAAAGGTTGCTACGAAAGCCATTTTAGGGCAATCATTAAAGGAACAGGGGTTCAAAACAGGGCTCGCTCCAGAACAAGCTGGCGTCTATGTAAAAGCACCGGTATTTTCTTTTGCTAAGCTTCGAAATGTTGATATTTCACTAGGACCAGAAATGAAATCAACTGGTGAAGTGATGGGGAAAGATTATACAGTCGAAAAAGCACTCTATAAAGCCTTAGTAGCATCAGGGATTCAAATTCAAAGCTTTGGCACGGTATTACTTACTGTTTCAGATAAAGATAAAGAAGAGGCCCTTCAACTTGCCAAGCGATTCTCCGCAATTGGTTATCGCTTAATGGCTACAAAAGGAACAGCAACATATATACAAGAAGCTGGAATTCCAGTAAGTGTTGTCGGTAAGATCGGCACAGATGGTCCAAATCTTTTAGATGTTATCCGGAACGGAGAAGCGCAATTTGTTATTAATACGTTCTCCAAAGGAAAACAGCCAGAACGAGATGGTTTCAGAATTCGCCGTGAAGCTGTTGAAAATGGTGTACCATGTCTAACATCGTTGGATACCGCTGCAGCGATTTTGCGAGTCATTGAATCTATGAACTTTTCAACTGAAGCGATGGAACAACCAAATGTAACAGGGGAGGCCGTACTATCATGATAAAAAAAGATCTCTGTACGGTTGTTTCCCAAAATCAAATTGCAGATTCCATTTTTGAGCTCACCTTAAAAGGTGAGCTTGCCTTGCAAATGAATGAACCAGGTCAGTTTGTCCATATTAAAGTGTCAAGCGGTATGGATCCTCTTTTACGCCGTCCAATATCAATTGCAAAAATAGATAAAGATCAACAAAAATTTACGATGATTTATCGAGCTGAAGGTCATGGGACAAGTATGTTGGCTCAAAAAAACGCAGGGGATCAAATCGATATTCTAGGTCCTCTCGGACATGGATTCCCGTTAGAAGAGACAGATGCTAGTGAAACGGCACTATTGGTTGGTGGGGGAATTGGGGTTCCGCCTCTATATGAATTGTCTCGCCAGCTTGTAAAAAAAGGAGTTAACGTTATCCATGTTTTAGGGTTCCAAACAAAATCAGCTGTTTTTTATGAAAGAGAGTTCGCAGAGTTAGGGGAAACCTATATCGCTACTGCAGATGGTTCCTATGGTACAAAGGGGTTTGTCACAGATGTGATTGCTGATAAAGGATTAGACTTTGATACTCTTTATTCCTGTGGTCCAACACCAATGCTTAAAGCCATTGAAACGAATTACGCTCACAAAAAAGTTTTTCTATCCTTAGAAGAAAGAATGGGCTGTGGAATAGGTGCTTGTTTTGCATGTGTGTGTCATACAGCTGATGATCAAACCGGTCACACATATAAAAAGGTTTGCAGTGACGGTCCTGTATTTCGGGCAGGGGAGGTTGTACTATGAGTATGCTAGATGTAAAGTTGCCTGGACTAAATCTTAAAAATCCGATTATGCCTGCTTCAGGTTGCTTTGGGTTTGGACGTGAATTTGGACAGTTATATGATTTAAGTGAACTTGGAGCAATTATGATTAAAGCGACAACAGTGGAGCCGCGGTTTGGAAATCCGACACCGCGAGTTGCAGAAACTCCTGCAGGAATGCTAAACGCGATTGGCTTGCAAAATCCGGGATTAAAACAGGTGTTAGCTGAGGAGCTACCGTGGTTAGAGCAATATGATGTTCCGATTATCGCCAATGTTGCCGGAACAACGGACGAGGATTATGTAGAAGTAGCAAAAGAAATTTCAAAAGCACCGAATGTACAGGCGCTTGAATTAAACATTTCATGTCCGAATGTAAAAAAAGGCGGTATTACCTTTGGAACGGTTCCAGAGGTAGCAAAAGGGTTAACCGAAAAAGTGAAAGCTGTTTCTGAAGTTCCTGTTTATGTTAAACTTTCACCAAACGTTACCGACATAGTCGAAATGGCAAAGGCTGTTGAAGCAGGTGGAGCGGATGGGATTACAATGATTAATACCCTCGTTGGAATGAGACTTGACATTAAAAATGCCAAGCCGGTTATTGCTAATAAAACTGGTGGATTATCAGGTCCTGCTGTTAAACCAGTTGCGATTCGCATGATCCATGAAGTGAGTCAAAGAGTAAATATCCCAATCATCGGTATGGGTGGAATTCAAAATGCTGAAGATGTGATTGAATATTTCTATGCAGGTGCTAGTGCTGTTGCTGTCGGGACTGCAAATTTTGTCGACCCATTTGTGTGTCCAACCATTATTAAAGAACTTCCCGAGCTATTAGATAAACTTGGATTTGACCATATCTCACAATGTACAGGAAGGAGCTGGAAATAAAATGCAAAGTTCGGTCATAATTGCTCTTGATTTTCCTTCCAAATATGAAGTATTGAAATTTTTAAATACATTTAATGAAGAAAAGCTGTTTGTTAAAGTCGGAATGGAACTTTTTTATCAAGAAGGACCATCAATTATTTATGAGATTAAGGAGAAGGGTCATGGAATCTTCCTTGATTTAAAATTGCATGATATTCCCAACACTGTGAATAGTGCCATGAAAGGGTTAGCTAGTCTTGGCTGTGACCTTGTAAATGTGCATGCTGCTGGTGGGCAAGAAATGATGGAAGCAGCATTGGAAGGGTTAGAAGCTGGTGTATCAGGGGGAGCTAAGCGACCTTTATGTATTGCTGTTACCCAATTAACCAGTACATCTGAGGAACAGATGAAACGCGAGCAACTAATAGGCGTTCCTCTTCAGGAATCTGTTTTACATTATGCAACACTTGCAAACAAGTCCGGTCTTGATGGAGTAGTATGTTCATCCCATGAAGTCAGTATGATTCGTGAAACAATTGGAAATGAATTTTTAACAGTGACTCCTGGAATTCGTCTAAAAGATGATGCGGTTGGTGATCAAAAGCGGGTGGCAACTCCCGAATTAGCAAGAGCAGCAGGAGTTTCATATATGGTTGTCGGCCGATCGATAACAAGATCAGGCGATCCAATTGGGAGTTACCGAAAGTTTATTAGAGCATGGGAAGGTGTTTGAGGGAATGAAAAAAGAAATTGCAGAAAGTTTACTAGAGATAAAAGCTGTTACTTTGAGACCGAATGAACCATTTACGTGGGCATCAGGAATCAAGTCTCCTATTTATTGTGATAATCGTTTGACTTTATCCTATCCAGAAATTAGAAAAAAGATTGCTAAAGGCTTAGCCCATTTAATTAATGAACAATTTCCCGGTACAGAATTGGTAGCAGGGACTGCAACGGCTGGAATTCCGCATGCTGCTTGGATTAGTGATGTATTAGATTTACCAATGTGCTATGTTCGTTCGAAGGCTAAAGGACATGGAAAAGGAAATCAAATTGAAGGAAAAGCGGAACTAGGCCAAAAAGTGGTAGTAGTAGAAGATTTAATTTCTACAGGTGGAAGTGTGATTACTGCTGTACAAGCATTAAGAGAAGCGGGTTGTGAAGTATTGGGGGTTGTATCGATCTTTACATATGAGCTTGAAAATGGTCGCCAACAATTAAGTAATGCGGATGTAACAGCTTATTTTTTAACTGATTTTTCTACGCTTGTTGATGTTGCTAGTGAAAAAGGCTATATTGAACAAAAAGATTGGGATAAATTAATGGAATGGCGGAAAAACCCATCCCAGTGGGGGAATTAGAAAAAGTGCAAGTTTTTACTTGCACTTTTTTTGAACTTAAATTCTAAGACTTATGCGCTTTCAATTGAAGTACAACTTCTTCATCAGGCGTTACATATACCGTTTGTTGGTGATCATAAATAACAAATCCTGGTTTTGCTCCAGATGGTTTTTTTACATGGCGGACTTTCGTATAATCTACCGGTACAGAACTAGAGTTGCGGGCTTTACTATAATACGCTGCTAAATGGGCGGCTTCGTATATCGTATGCTCCGACGGATCTTTACTACGAATGACGACATGTGATCCTGGAATATCTTTTGTGTGAAGCCATATTTCATCACGTGCTGCTAACCGGTTTGTTAAATAGTCATTTTGTTTATTATTCTTCCCGACAATTATTTCCGTTCCATCAGTTGCATAATAATGTTCTAATGTTAACTTCATTCCACTCGTTTTTTTTGCTTGTTTTCTTAGTTTTTTTCGTAAATAACCTTCTTCTATTAATTCTTGGCGGATTTCTTCAATGTCTTTTGGAGAAGCCGTTTCAATCTGTTGAAGAAGACCTTCAAAATAATAGACTTCATCTCTCGCCTTTTCTATTTGTTTTTCAATAATTTCAAGAGAGTTTTTGGCCTTTTGATATTTAGTGAAATAGCCTTGGGCATTTTCTGCTGGTGTTTTTAATGGATCAAGTGGAACAACAATTGTTGAGCCATTTTCATCATAATAATTGATTACTTCTATTTTTTCCATGCCTTTTTGGACATTGTACAAATTAGCGGTTAATAATTCACCATATAGTTGATATTTTTGTGCCTCATGTGCTTCTTTTAATGTTTCTTGAAGCTTGATAATCTTTTTTGCATTTTTCTCTTTTTCATTGATGACTAAGCGCTCGACATCACTAGCATGCTGTTTTACACGATCCCGTTCTGCTTTTCCAAAAAAGTATCGATCTAACATCAGGCTCAAGGACGGGAAACATTTCGCTTCTATTGAAATGGACTCTAGCGGAAATAAATAGAAGTTTTCCTTTGTTTCCTTTTCCATGATGGCCGGCTGATAGTCATGTCTATTAATTCTATCCATGATGGACATAAAGGCAGGTGGAATACTGTTCCGATTAGCCAGACCGGCCTGATAGGTGATCTCACGAGCTAATAAAGGGGATACTCCTGCATATTGACTGACCATTTGTTTGTCAATTCTTCCAGCATTAAAATCAAGCCTTTTTAGTAGATCGGTTTCATCTGCTTGAAAAGGGTTTGTTTTATGTTGTTCGGGTGGAAAAATATAAGAATGCCCAGGAAGTACCGTTCGATATGTATTGACTGCAGCTGAAACATGCTTCACACTATCGAGAATCATATTTGCTTGATCCACTAAAATAATATTGCTGTGGCGTCCCATGATTTCGACGATGAGACGCTTATATGAGGTGTCGCCAATCTCATTTCTCCCTTTTACAGTAAAAATTAAAATTCGCTCAAAGTCAGGCTGCGAAATATCTTCTAAAACATACCCTTCTAGGTGTTTTCGTAATAGCATACAAAACATCGGAGGCTCAGATGGATTTTCATAATCCTCATTTGTAACATGTACCCTCGCGTGGTTGGGATGGGCTGAGAGTAAAAGTTTATGATTTCTTCCTTTTGCTCTAATGACTAAAATAATCTCATTTTTATATGGTTGATGAACTTTATTTATTCTTCCGCCCCTTAAGGAGTCATTAAGTTCTTTGCACATAGCCCTCGTAAATAAACCGTCAAAAGACATACAAAACATCCTTTACTAATAAAGTGAAACTTCCATCAGAAGTGGTTTTCCACTGATGGTTAGTTGAGGCCAGCAAGGTGCTGGTCGGCAGACATTGCCGAAGGCGTAATTAGTCTGCTTTCATTACTTCTGATCTATAATGGCAGTTGATTTCTGCCTAGCTACTCTTAGGTATTTCTTATTATCTCAAAGTAGAGGTCTTACTGCCAGTTAAGATGTAGAAATCTAACTTAAATTTACAAGTTGTTTCGGATAAGTGCAACTATCTTAGCATTTTTTCGGACAAGGGTGAATAAGATTTCCATAGAGTGTTCTGTTATTAAATTATAGAGGGAAGTGAGATGACGGGATGAAGTACCATGAGATGGACAAGAAAGAGGTAATGGAAGCCTTAAATACAGACCTCTCGTCAGGGTTAGCAGGTTCAGATGTCAAAAAGCGTCTGAAGCAATATGGAAAAAATGAACTGGATGAAGGTGAAAAACAATCAGCACTGCTCTTGTTTTTCAGTCAGTTCAAAGATTTTATGGTACTCGTTTTATTGGCAGCAACTTTACTTTCTGGTTTTTTAGGAGAGTACATGGATGCCATGGCGATTATTGCGATTGTGGTTATTAATGCCTTTCTAGGATTTTTCCAAGAAAGAAGGGCTGAGAAATCTCTCCAAGCCTTAAAAGAACTTTCTGCTCCGCAAGTTCAAGTATTGCGAGATGGGAATTGGGTTAAGACACCCTCTAAGGAAATTGTACCAGGGGATGTATTAAAGTTTACTAGTGGAGACAGAATCGGAGCAGATGTTAGATTAATCGAAGTGAATAGTCTTGAAATTGAAGAGTCCGCTTTAACCGGTGAATCTTTACCTGTATCGAAGATTTCTGATTCATTGTCCAGGGACAATATTGGAATTGGCGATATGGAAAATATGGCCTTTATGGGAACAATGGTCACAAGGGGAAGTGGGGTTGGTGTTGTTGTTGGTACAGGAATGAAAACCGCAATGGGTCAAATTGCTGATTTATTGCAAAGTGCTGAATCAATGGAAACACCGTTACAGAGAAGACTAGAACAACTTGGAAAAATATTGATTGTAACTGCCTTGATACTCACGGCTCTTGTTGTAGTCGTAGGAGTATTGCAAGGACATGATTTATATACGATGTTTTTAGCGGGAGTCTCTCTTGCTGTTGCTGCCATTCCTGAAGGCTTACCTGCGATTGTTACGGTGGCATTATCGCTTGGTGTTCAACGAATGATCAAGCAAAGGGCAATTGTACGAAAATTGCCTGCTGTTGAAACGCTTGGATGTGCCTCTGTCATTTGTTCGGACAAAACTGGGACAATGACCCAAAACGAAATGACGGTCACCCATTTATGGAGTGGGGGACAAGTCTGGAATGTTGAAGGAGTGGGGTACGAGCCAAAAGGTTCTTTTTATCAGGAAGAACATCCTGTACAACTAGAGAAGGAAAAGGCTTTACAACAAATGCTTATGTTTGGTTTATTATGTAACCATGCCGAACTAATTCAAAAGAAGAAAGAGTATGCTATTGATGGCGATCCAACTGAAGGTGCATTACTCGTTGCAGGAATGAAAGCAGGATATAATCGGGAAGGGCTGTTAAATGAATTTAATGTCGTTCAGGAGTTTCCTTTTGATTCTACAAGAAAAATGATGACCGTAATTATTCAAGAAGGGAATGGTAGACAATTTGTTGTAACAAAAGGAGCGCCAGACGTTCTAATTGGCAAAAGTGAAGATATCCTTTGGAATGATAAAAAACGGAGACTTAATGGGGAAACAACACAAACCGTTCAGAGTGCAATTAATGATCTTGCTTCACAAGCACTTAGAACGATTGCGATTGGGTTTAAAGAGATTCCAGCCGGAACTGTTATTTTGGACGAAAAGGAAGCGGAAAAAGATTTAACCTTTATTGGGTTATTTGGAATAATTGATCCACCTCGTCCTGAAGTGAAACAAGCAGTAAAAGAATGTAAAGAAGCTGGCATTAAAACGGTTATGATTACAGGTGACCATGTAATCACCGCAAAAGCCATTGCCAGACAACTAGGGATATTAACAAATCATTCGAAAGTACTGGACGGCGAGGCATTATCAAAAATGTCAGTAGAAGAACTAGAAGAGGTTGTTGATGATGTATCTGTTTTTGCAAGGGTTTCACCTGAACATAAACTTAAAATTGTTAAAGCTTTGCAAAATAACGGCCATATTGTCGCGATGACGGGTGATGGAGTAAATGATGCCCCAGCCATAAAAGCGGCTGATATTGGAATTGCTATGGGGATCACTGGAACAGATGTTGCAAAGGAAGCGTCCTCCCTTGTTCTGCTTGATGATAATTTCGCTACCATTAAAGCAGCCATTAAAGAGGGAAGAAACATTTATGAAAACATCCGTAAGTTTATTCGTTATTTGTTAGCATCCAACGTAGGAGAAATCCTTGTCATGTTATTTGCGATGCTTTTAGGATTACCATTGCCGTTAGTGCCCATCCAAATTTTATGGGTCAACTTAGTGACCGATGGCTTGCCTGCGATGGCGCTTGGGTTAGATCAACCTGAGGGTGATGTTATGAAACGAAAACCTAGGAATCCGAAAGAGGGTGTATTTGCAAGAGGATTAGGTTGGAAAGTCGTTTCACGAGGATTTTTAATCGGAGTTGTCACTCTATTAGCATTTATTTTTGCCTATAATAACAATCCAAATGATCTAGTTTATGCACAAACGGTTGCTTTTACTACATTAGTTTTAGCACAATTAATTCATGTATTTGATTGTCGAAGTGAGAAATCAATCCTCTCAAGAAATCCGTTTGGAAATAAATATTTAGTGTGGGCGGTTCTTTTATCATTATTAATGGTTCTAGTTGTGATTTATTATCCACCGCTACAGCCAATCTTCCATACGACCGCGATTTTAGCGAGTGACTGGTTAATGATTATTGGACTTTCTGCCATTCCAACTTTTTTACTAGCAGGGTCATTTTTACTAAGAAAAACAAAATGAAATATGTTATACTTTCTAAGGTAGTAGAAGTCATTCTATTACCTTTTCTTTTTATCATCTTTAATATAGTAAAGAACCAGTTAGAGTGAAAAATAAAACATGGAAAATGTCTTCTGTTTATAGTAATATACAGGAGCAGAATGGATGTGTTATTAATGGTTGTTAGCATGACTGGGTTTGGCAGAAGTAAACGTAGCAATGACTCTTTTTCAGTTACGGTGGAAGTGAAGACTGTAAATCACCGTTTTTCTGAATTTAACATACGTATGCCTCGCCAATTTAATAAAATTGAAGATAAAATAAAAAAGAAACTAAGTGCGTCAATACATAGAGGTAGAGTTGAAGTATTTATCACTGTTGAAGGTGAAGGATTAACAGATCGAAAAGTATTAGTTGACTGGAATTTGCTTGATCAATATGTTGATTCCATTGAAAGAATTAAAGAAAAATACGGATTAGATCATGGATTATCGCTACAGGATTTATTAATGAGTGAAGAGATTATTCTTTTTGAAGAGACAGAGTTGGGAAATGAAGATCTTGAACGGATCGTGCTTGAAGCCATTGAGGAAGCTGCTTTATCTGTTAAGGAAATGCGTGAAGTTGAAGGAAAAGCACTTGAAAATGATATTGTCACACAACTAAAAAGTCTTCAAACGATCGTGGGCAAGTTAACTGAGATGGCACCAGAGGTTGTGAGTCTGTATAGAGACCGCTTAACAAAACGGATTCATGAGTTTGTTGAGAATGGGATTGATGAAGCGAGAATCTTAACTGAAGTCGCGATTTTTGCAGATAAAGCAGATATCAATGAAGAATTGACTCGATTAAATAGTCACATAGAACAATTCCGCTCGATCTTAACATTATTAGAACCGATTGGGCGAAAGCTCGACTTTCTACTACAGGAAATGAATCGTGAAGTAAATACAATTGGTTCAAAGGCCAATGATTCAAAAATTGCTAAAGAAGTCGTAGAAATGAAAAGCATCCTCGAAAAAATGAAGGAACAAGTCCAAAATATACAGTGAAATCCAGTTTAGAAAAGAAATGTAAAGGTGAAACTAATTTATTATTGTGGGAGGGGCATCTATGATCAAGCTGATTAATATCGGATTCGGAAATATTGTTTCTGCAAACCGAATCATCTCCATTGTCAGTCCGGAATCAGCACCCATAAAGCGGATTATTCAAGATGCACGTGATAGAGGCACACTCGTGGATGCAACCTATGGTAGAAGGACTCGTGCTGTTATCATTATGGATAGTGATCATGTGATTTTAAGTGCAGTACAACCAGAAACTGTTGCACATCGTTTAAATGATCGAGATGAAATTATGGATGAGGGGTAGATGCATCATGCTAGAAAAAGGAATATTAATTGTGTTATCCGGGCCTTCTGGGGTAGGTAAAGGAACGGTTAGAAAAGCGATTTTTTCACAAGAAAATACATCATTTGAATATTCCATTTCAATGACAACACGGGCTCCTCGCGAAGGTGAAGTAAATGGCGTGGATTACTTCTTTAAGACGAGAGAGGAATTCGAGAGTCTTATTGAACAAGGGAAATTATTGGAGTATGCAGAATTTGTAGGGAATTACTATGGAACCCCTGTAGATTATGTCAGAGAAACATTGGACAAGGGGAAGGACGTATTTCTTGAAATAGAAGTCCAAGGTGCCCGCCAAGTCCGTGAAAAGTTTCCTGATGGTTTATTTATATTTTTAGCACCGCCTAGTCTCTCAGAGTTGAAGAATCGGATTGTCACGAGAGGCACAGAAACAGAGGACATCATTAATAATCGCCTAAATGTGGCGAAAGAAGAAATTGAAATGATGCACTTATATGATTATGTTGTTGAAAACGATGAAATTGACCATGCAGTAAAAAAAATCAATGCAATTGTTATTGCAGAACATTGTCGCAGAGAAAGAGTGCAGCCAAAATATATAAAAATGCTGGAGGTAAAGTAAAAATATGTTAGATCCTTCAATTGATTCATTAATGACAAAAATTGATAGCAAATATTCGTTAGTATCGGTTGCCGCAAAACGCGCTCGAAAACTACAGACAGGAGAAGCATCTTTATTAAACCGATATATCTCACAAAAAAATGTAGGAAAAGCGCTTGAGGAGATTAATGCGGATAAGTTGTTCTATCGCCTAGCTGAACGAACAGATTTTAGTTCTAGATATGAGTAAAAAGCGTGAAGGGCTGACCTTAGTCAGACCCTTTTCTTTTTAACATACAGTACTATATTGTAAAGGGAGGTTTCGCACATGCTTAACGATAAAAAGATTTTATTATGTGTAACAGGTGGAATTGCTGTTTATAAAGCAGCTGCATTGACCAGTAAATTAACTCAAGCAGGAGCAGATGTACGTGTAATTTTAAGCGAATCTGCAACTAAGTTTGTTCCACCATTAACGTTTCAGGCCTTATCACGTAATGATGTCTACACAGATACATTTGATGAGAAAGAACCAAAAAAAATTGCCCACATTGATCTGGCTGATTGGGCCGATTTAATTATGGTGGCACCCGCAACGGCTAATATCATTGGGAAGCTTGCGAACGGGATTGCAGATGACATGATTTCAACGACCTTACTAGCCGCGACATCACCAGTCTGGATTGCACCTGCAATGAATGTGCATATGTATCAGCATCCTGCTGTGACGAGAAATATGAATCGGCTGTTAGAAGATGGGTATCGTTTTATTGAGCCTGGTGAAGGATATTTAGCTTGTGGGTATGTAGGAAAAGGAAGGTTAGAAGAGCCTGAAAGCATTGTCACGAAGGTAATTGATTATTTCAATGAGAGTACAGGTTCATTAGCCGGTACAACGGTTTTAATTACGGCGGGACCTACTCGAGAGAAAATCGACCCTGTACGCTATATTACAAATTTTTCATCGGGAAAAATGGGCTATGCGATTGCCGAAGAAGCAGTGAGAGCAGGAGCAAACGTTATTTTAGTATCCGGGCCGGTTTCACTAACCCCACCAAATGGAGTAGATGTAATTAAGGTGGAAAGTGCAGAAGATATGTACCAAGCAGTTATATCTCGCTTTAGAGAAGTTGATGTAGTAATTAAATCAGCTGCTGTTGCAGATTACCGACCAAAAAGCTATTCTGATTATAAAATAAAAAAACAACCAGGTGAACAAGTCATTGAGTTAGAAAGAACGAAAGATATCTTGTTGGAACTAGGGAAGAGAAAAGACCATCAACTACTAATTGGCTTTGCTGCAGAGACGAATAATATGGATGAATATGCACGGAAAAAGTTAGAGGGTAAAAATGCTGATATGATTGTAGCAAATAATATTGGGTTAGAGGGAGCAGGCTTCGATATCGATACAAATATTGTTACTTTTTATAAGAAAAATGGAGAGGTAACAAATTGGCCAATCTTAACAAAAAATGAAGTAGCTAAAAAAATAATCGAAGAAATGCAGCTGCTTTTAAAGGGTCAGCATGAATGTCAGTAGCGAAAGTAATTGTGGATGTACCCGCTCAGCAAACGAATAAACCTTTTGACTATCGAATTCCTGCTAGTCTAATAAATGTTATAAAACCAGGAATGCGTGTGATTGTCCCTTTTGGACCACGAAAAGTTCAAGGATTCGTTGTTGATATCGTTACCGAGTCGCAGTTTCCTAAATTAAGAGAGATTATTGAACTGATGGATATTGAGCCGATTTTAAATGAAGAACTATTAGAACTTGCAGATTGGTTAACAGACGAGACACTATGTTACAAAATTTCGGCATTCCAAGTCATGTTGCCGCCTGCATTAAAGGCAAAGTATGAAAAAAAACTTCAATTAAAGGATCGCAAAAAGTTTCCAAGTTTGTCAAAATCGATTCAGCCTTATTTTTATGAGCAAGATACGATTGACTGGGAAGATGCTGCTAACTCTGGGGAACTTTCTCAATTTCAAAAGGAAGTAGCAAACGGGGCTTTAGAAGTAAGGTACATCGTTAAAGACAGAATTAAAAAGAAACATGTAAAGATGGTTGCCCCTGCTTTGCCAGCAGAAGGATTACTACAGAGGAAAGAAGAGTTATCGAAACGAAGCAACAAGCAAATTAGTGTGATAAACTATTTTCTGTCTCATCCTAAACCGATTGAAAGACAAAAGATATTATCTACTCTATCAATATCAAGTTCTGTCATTAAAGGGCTTGTTGAAAAGGGGATTCTCTATGAAACGATGGAGGAAGTTTATCGAGATCCTTATCAAGATCGGACGTTTGAAAGAACATCTCCTCTCAAATTAACCGACGAGCAATCCATTGCGATCAAACCGATTCTACAATCGATTAACGAACAAAGGCATGAAGTGTTTCTTCTCTATGGAGTGACAGGCAGTGGAAAAACAGAAGTGTACCTTCAAACCATTCAAAAGGTGCTCCAAGGAGGAAAAGAAGGAATTGTTCTAGTGCCAGAGATTTCACTAACTCCCCAAATGGTCAACCGATTTAAAAGTAGATTCGGGGATGAAGTAGCTGTTCTACACAGTGGGTTATCGGTTGGTGAAAAGTATGATGAATGGCGAAAAATTCAACGTAAAGAGGTTCGAGTTGCTGTAGGGGCTCGATCAGCTATTTTTGCACCGTTTGAAAATTTGGGTATTATTATCATTGATGAAGAACATGAAACAAGTTATAAACAAGAAGACAACCCAAGATATCATGCTCGAGATGTAGCGATTGAGAGGGCAAAGAACTACAGTTGTCCAGTGATATTAGGGAGTGCTACTCCATCTTTAGAAACGTTTGCCCGTGCAAAAAAAGGGGTCTATCATTTATTAACATTGTCAAAACGTATGAATGAGCATAATCTACCTTCAGTAGACATTGTCGATATGCGAGAAGAATTACGGGAAGGAAATCGTTCAATGTTTTCGCGGCTCCTATATAATAAAATCGAAGATCGATTAGCCAAAAAGGAACAAACGGTCTTGTTTTTAAATAAACGCGGATATTCTTCCTTTGTCATGTGTCGAGATTGTGGCTATGTGGTAGACTGTCCGAATTGTGATATCTCCCTAACCTATCATCGTTTTAATCAACAAATGAAATGTCATTATTGTGGATTTGAGACGATCGTCCCTGCCGTTTGTCCAGAATGTTCAAGTGAGCATATTCGTTATTTTGGTACAGGGACACAAAAGGTGGAGGAAGAATTAGGTAAAATTTTCCCCCAAGCGAGGGTCATTCGGATGGATATTGATACTACTTCTCGAAAGGGTTCACATGAGAAACTGTTAAATGCCTTTCAAGAGGGAAAGGCAGATATTCTTCTTGGAACGCAAATGATTGCCAAAGGATTGGACTTTCCAAATATCACACTCGTAGGGGTGTTATCAGCTGATACGATGCTCCATTTACCCGACTTTCGGTCTTCAGAAAAAACATTTCAATTGTTAACTCAAGTCAGTGGACGGGCTGGAAGACATGAATTGCCAGGTGAGGTTGTTATTCAAACCTATACGCCTGAACACTATAGTATTATCCTTGCAGGGGAGCAAGATTTTGATCAGTTCTATCAAAAAGAAATGATGATTAGAAAGATTTCCGGATATCCGCCTTTTTATTATTTGGCACTCGTTACAGTAAGTCATGAAGAACTCATGAAGGTAATTGACGTCACCGAGAAAATAACAAAATTGTTATCTTCTAGGTTATCAAATCAGGCACAGATACTCGGGCCTGTTGCCTCTTCCATCCCTAGAATCAATAATAAGTATCGCTATCAATGTATTGTGAAATATAAGAAAGAGCCCAATTTAACCGCTACCTTAAAAAAGATTCTTGACTATCATCAGCAAGAGAGCTACTCAACAGGTCTACAGATCTCTATCGATAAAAATCCTTATATTATGATGTAAAGAAAAAAATGATATCGAACCTGTTATGTTTAAAAATAATTGGCAAGGCTAGTTATAAAGTGAAATTTCCTTCAATGAAGGGCTTACTTCATTCCTCACTGATGGTTAGCCTGAGGCTCGCAGTTTTCTGGTTATATAAGGCTGCTGCAGGTGTATTTGTTCAATACGCTAGGCCTTGGGGAGTTGACCCTCCACCTATCTTCGTTTCTAATATCATTCGAATCTTGAGGTGGGGGTCTTACTGCCCGTTAAGATGGGATAAAAATGATGTCAAATATGAAAAGTTATTGAGAGGAGGAATGAAATGGCAATAAAGAAAATTGTTACATATCCTGCAGATATTCTTGAATTGGATTGTAAACCGGTTACTGTATTTAATTCAAAGTTAAAGAAATTACTTCAAGATATGTATGACACAATGATTGAATTTGACGGAGTGGGTTTAGCGGCACCGCAAATTGGCATTGATGCGCAAATTGCGGTTGTTGATATTGATGATGGTTCAGGTACCTTCGAACTCATTAACCCGGTGATTCTTGAAACAAACGGGGAACAAATCGATGTAGAAGGTTGCCTAAGTTTCCCAGGTCTTTATGGTGAGGTGAAACGCCCTTATTATGTAAAAGTAAAGGCCTTTGATCGAAAAGGTAAAATGCAAATCATTGAGGCGGAAGGTTTCCTAGCTCGGGCCATTCAACATGAAATCGATCATTTACATGGAATATTGTTCACGTCAAAAATATCAAAGTATGTGAAGGAAGAAGATTTACAAGAGGTGGAAGAATCATGACAAAAGTTATTTTTATGGGAACTCCGGATTTTTCTGTTCCTATTTTAAGACAGTTAATTGAAGATGGATACGACTGTATCGGAGTTGTTACCCAACCAGATAGACCTGTCGGCAGAAAAAGGGTTTTAACTCCCCCGCCAGTGAAAGTAGAAGCAGAAAAGCATGGGATTCCTGTTTTTCAACCAGAGAAAATCCGTCAGTCAGAAGAACTGCAAACGATCCTTGATTTAAACGCAGATTTAATTGTGACAGCAGCTTTTGGACAAATTCTACCTAAAGAACTCCTTGATGCTCCTCGGTTTGGATGTATTAATGTACATGCCTCGCTATTGCCAGAACTTCGCGGTGGTGCTCCAATCCACTATGCGATCATTCAAGGAAAAGAGAAAACTGGAATTACGATTATGTATATGGTTGAGAAGCTAGATGCGGGGGATATATTAACAAAAGTAGAAGTACCGATTCTTGAAGATGATAATGTGGGAACGATGCATGACAAACTAAGTCAAGCAGGCGCGAAGCTTTTATCGAACACAATACCTGCTTTATTAAATAAAGAGTTAACGCCAAAAAAACAAGATGAAGCACTAGCTACTTTTGCTTATAATATTAAAAGGGACCAAGAAAAAATCGATTGGACTAGTCCCGGAGAAACTATTTATAATCACATCCGTGGATTAAACCCTTGGCCTGTTGCATATACCGTGTTGCAAGGAACGGTCATTAAAGTATGGCAAGCCTCCAAAGTTCCAACTAGTAAACAAGCCGCTCCAGGAACGATTATTTCAATTGAAGAGGATGGTTTTATCATCGCAACAGGGAATGAGACTGGGATTAAAATGATTGAATTACAACCAGCAGGGAAAAAAAGAATGTCTGCTGGTCAGTTTTTAAGAGGGGCAGGATCACAATTGACTACTGGAATAATATTAGGGGACTCACATGAATAAAACACGTAAAAATGTAAGAGAAACAGCACTAGATATTCTTGAAGCCGTTGAAAAAAAGCAGTCTTATAGTAATTTACTTTTAAATCAATATATTAACAAAAATAATTTAAATGAAAAAGACATTGGTTTATTAACCGAGTTAACCTATGGAACGATTCAAAGAAGAATGACACTTGATTATTATTTATCTCCGTTTATTTCTAAAAAGAAAAAGATCGAAACGTGGGTTGTACAGCTATTACGACTAACGGTTTATCAAATGGTTTATTTAGACAAAATACCTGATCGAGCAGCCATTTATGAGGCTGTTGAAATTGCCAAAAAAAAGGGTCATAAAGGAATTACCGGCTTAGTAAATGGAATCTTACGCAGTATTCAAAGAGAAGGACTGCCTTCATTTGAGGTTATTGAAGATCCGATTGAAAGGATATCCATCAAAACAAGTCATCCTTTATGGCTTGTGAAAAGATGGGTAGAGCTATTCGGATACGATGAGACGTTAAAAATGTGTGAGTTAAATTTAACAGCACCCATTATGACAGCAAGAGTTAATTTGACGAAAACAACGATGGAACATTGTCTAAACCTTTTAGCTGATGAAGGTTATACAGTCGAGGTCAGCTCTGTTATTCCCGAAGCCATTTATTGCTTAAAAGGTAATTTAGCTCGTTCTAAGGCCTTTCAGGAAGGTTACTTGACCATTCAGGATGAAAGTTCAATGGCTGTCGCTTTAGCTTTAGGAGTAGAAGAAAATCAGAGTGTTCTTGATGCATGTGCAGCACCAGGCGGAAAAACAACCCATATTGCTGAGAAATTAAACAAAACTGGCCATGTTATTTCATTGGACTTACATGATCATAAAGTGAAATTAATTCGTGAAAATGCATCCAGATTAGAATTGCCAAATATTGAAGCGAAAACATTAGACAGCCGTCTTGTTCATGAACACTTTGATCAAGCATCCTTTGATCGAATCTTGTTAGACGCACCGTGTTCGGGTCTCGGAGTTGTTAGGCGAAAGCCGGATATTAAGTATACAAAAAAAGAAAGCGATTTATACGAGCTTCAAAAAATTCAAAAAACGTTACTAAAGTCAATGGCCCCGTTATTAAGAAAAAATGGTATTCTAGTTTATAGTACATGTACAATTGATCCTGAAGAAAATCAGCAAGTGATTGAGGACTTTTTAAAACAACATCCCGACTTTGAGCGTGATTCTAATTTAAGTGAACGGATGCCTGCCAAACTACAACCTTTTGTACAAAATGGTGAAATACAAATTTTACCGCAATATTTTAACTCGGATGGATTTTATATTGCCTGTTTAAGGAAAAATTGATAATGGTCGAAAGTAGGTGATGGATGGTATGAAAGCCGTTTTTTTAACAGACCGGGGGAAAGTAAGGCAACATAACGAAGATAATGGAGGCGTTTTTCTTAATCGAGCAGGTCAAAGGATTGCAATGGTTGCAGATGGAATGGGTGGTCATCGGGCAGGGGATGTGGCCAGCCACTTAACCATCATGAAATTAAAAGAAATATGGGAAGAAACCGAAAAGATCGAGACACCTGAACAAGCTGAGAATTGGTTCAAAGAACAAATTAAGCTTGTGAATGTAACAGTGTTCCAGCATTCCCAACAAAATGTGGAATGCGAGGGGATGGGAACTACGATTGTCGCTGTTATCATTACAGAAATGTTTTCAACAATCGCCCATATTGGTGACAGCCGCTGTTACATTTTAAATGAAGCGGGGCTATCACAAATTACCGAAGATCATTCCCTAGTTAATGAACTAGTTAAGACTGGGCAAATCTCTAAAGAAGACGCTGAAAATCATCCTCGCAAAAATGTATTGACAAGAGCGCTAGGTACAGCAATTTTTGTTGATATGGATATTAAAACAATCATTATTGAAGAAAATGATACCCTTCTACTTTGTTCGGATGGATTATCTAACAAAGTGAATGAAGAAGAAATCGAGAGTACTTTAAACAGTGAGAAATCAATTAAAGAGAAAGCAACGACTCTCATTGATATGGCTAATGAATATGGCGGCGAGGATAATATATCCCTTATTATTGTCGAGTTTACTCCTGAAGAGTTTTATGGTGATCAACAATGATGATCGGGAAAAGAATCAGTGACCGCTATAAGATATTAGAAATGATTGGCGGGGGTGGAATGGCAAATGTCTATTTAGCGCATGATATGATACTAGATAGAGATGTTGCCGTTAAAGTATTACGATTAGACTTTGCTAACAGTGATGAATTTATTCGTCGATTCCATCGAGAGGCACAATCTGCTACAAGTCTTGCTCATCCCAATATTGTCAGTATTTATGATGTGGGCGAAGAAGATTCAATTTATTATATTGTCATGGAACATGTTAATGGACAAACATTGAAACAATACATACAAAATCATTCACCTGTAGTGATTGAAGACGCATTAGCGATCATGGAACAAATCACTTCAGCAATTTCCCATGCACACGAAAACCATATTATTCATCGGGATATAAAGCCACAAAATATCTTGCTTGATCGTAGTGGCAATGTGAAAATTACTGACTTTGGGATTGCCATGGCATTAAGTGCGACAAGTATTACGCAAACCAATTCTGTACTTGGTTCTGTTCACTATCTATCCCCTGAACAGGCAAGGGGAGGCGTGGCTAATCATAAATCTGATATTTATGCACTTGGAATTGTGATGTTTGAACTGTTAACAGGTAGATTGCCATTTTCAGGAGAATCTGCTGTTTCAATTGCATTAAAACATTTACAAACAGAAACTCCATCGCTGCGCAGATGGAATCCAAATATTCCTCAAAGTGTTGAAAATATTGTGTTAAAAGCAACAGCAAAAGATCCGTTTCATCGATATGAAAGTGTAGAAGAAATGGAGGAGGATATTCGGACAGCACTAGATCCTAGCCGTGTCAATGACCCGAAATTTACGCTCCCAGTAGATGAGGATGCAACAAAAGCAATACCGATTATTACTGATGAACACGAACATACATATTCAAGTTTAGACGAAACCATTGTCCATAATTTTGAAACAAAAAAGGTTGGACAAGCGACAACAAAGGAATCAGATGAAAAGGTTCAAAAGTCAAAGAAGAGCAAAAAAGGACGAATCCTATTTATTTCTGTTTTAAGTTTTTTACTGGCAATTTCCATTTTAACAATTATTTTTCTTCCATCTCTTCTTACTCCTAAAGACATAGACGTCCCTGATGTTACTGGAATGCCTTTAGAAAAAGCTGTTTCAGAACTCGTAACAACCGGGTTTGTTATTGGTGAAACAAAAGAAATCAGTCACGACGAAATTGAAGATGGTGATGTTGTTAAGACAGATCCGAAAGCTGGAAGATTGGCAAAAGAGGGTAGTGAAATTACGGTTTACAAGAGTACAGGAAAGGCAAAGTTTAAGTTATTAGATTATCGTAAACAAAATTATGATGATGTTTTTAGTTTGTTAAATGCTAAAAACTTTAAAGATATTGTCATGGAAGAAGTGTATGATGAATCTGTAGCTGGAACGATTATAGACCAAAACTACCCTGCTGGGAATGAAGTTGTTCCAGAAGAAACCATTTTGGAATTTAAAGTCAGTATGGGTCCCGATCAAATCGTTTTAAAAGATCTAAGTGAATATTCGGTATCGGGGGTTCAAGACTATGCGGATGATGTCGACTTAATTGCAGATGTCTCTCAAAAAGAATTCCACGAGACCATTTCTTTAGGCCATGTCATCTCTCAAGATCCAAAACCTGGTACAAAGGTCGAAAAAGGCTCAAAAATCACAGTCATTATTTCGAAAGGGCCACCAGCAATACCGCCAAGTGTAAAAACGGTAAAGGTTAATATTCCATATAAGCCTACGGAAGAAGGAACTCCACAAACAGTTGTAATATTGGTAGATGATATGAATCATGATTTAAATGAGCCATTTCAAACATTTGAGATCACTCAAAATGAAACAAAAGAGTTCCAACTCACGATTCTCCCAAATACAACGGCAACATATCAGATCGTGGTAGATGATCAAGTTGTGGAAACAAATACGGTACATTATTAATTAAGTGAAATTAATGAATTAAGAATTAAGGAGCGTTTTTATGCCTGAAGGCAAAATTGTAAAAGCATTGAGTGGGTTTTATTATGTATTAAGTGAAGGTAACATCATCCAATGTCGAAGCAGAGGGGTGTTTCGGAAAAATAAAATTACCCCATTAGTCGGAGATGAAGTGATTTTTCAAGCTGAAAATAATTTAGAAGGCTATATTCTTGAAGTGAAAGAACGGAAAAACAGTTTAGTCAGACCGCCAATCGCTAATGTCGACCAAGCAATATTAGTATTCTCCGCAACGGAACCGGGTTTTAGTACGGCCTTGCTCGATCGTTTTCTCGTATTAATTGAATATAATCGGATTACACCGATTATTTGTATCACAAAAATGGATTTAATTAATGATGAAGAAAAACATATTATTAAGGAGATTGTTGAAGATTACAAAGATGCAAATTACACGGTTTTACTAACTTCTTCCGAGACAGAAGAGGGAATCGAAAAACTTTTTCCTCATTTAAATGGTGTCATTTCTGTATTTGCAGGACAATCTGGAGTTGGAAAATCATCTTTATTAAATGCTCTTAACCCTGAATTAGAGTTAAAGACCAATGATATTTCGAACCATCTAGGAAGAGGGAAGCATACAACAAGACATGTTGAGTTAATTCAAATTGGTGATGGTCTTGTTGCAGACACACCTGGTTTTAGTTCATTAGAGTTTACTGATATTGAAGCGGAGGAATTGAACTTTTGTTTTCCAGATATTCAAAAGTTAAGTGAAGAATGTAAATTTAGGGGCTGCCTTCACATAGCAGAACCAAAATGTGCAGTAAAGAAAGGGATGGAGAATGGGGACCTCCCTTCCTACCGTTACGAACATTATAAAGAATTCTTAGAAGAGATAAAAAGCAGAAAGCCGAGGTATTAAACATGGTTAAAATAGCACCTTCGATTTTATCAGCAGATTTTTCAAAATTAGGCGAGGAGATTAAAGATGTAGAAAGAGGAGGGGCGGAGCTTATTCACATTGATGTTATGGACGGTCATTTTGTCCCAAACATTACGATCGGCCCATTAGTAGTTGAAAGTATCCGACCGATCACAAAGTTACCTCTAGATGTTCATTTAATGATTGAAAATCCTGATCAATATATTGAGTCATTTGCAAAAGCTGGAGCCGACTACATTACGGTTCATGTAGAAGCTTGTAAACATCTACACAGAACCATTCACTACATAAAATCATTTGGTGTAAAGGCTGGGGTAGTACTTAACCCAGCTACACCCGTTGGATGGATTGAACCCATTATCGAAGAACTTGATATGGTGTTATTAATGTCTGTTAATCCTGGATTCGGTGGCCAACAATTTATTCCGTCAGTACTAGATAAAATCAAAAGTGTAAAAGAATTAGCGATACAAAAAGGGGCAAAGTTAGAAATTGAAGTAGATGGTGGAGTAAATGAAAAAACTGCTCGGGCTTGTGTAGAAGCAGGTGCAACCATTCTAGTAGCTGGATCGGCTGTTTTCAATCAAGAGGATCGTGGAAAGGCGATTTCATTATTAAAATAATAATAGTATCTTTTAAAAAAAGAAGTCGTTAATAGTACGGCTTCTTTTCACATTTAACTTCATTCCTCACTTCTAAAAGTGGGGAATGAATGCAATAGCTTTTCGATTCAGTGGGAGGTAATCCCCGCTGAATGAAGTTAGGCCTCCGGCGGATGTTTCGGATTTTTTAGGGGGAATTTATCGAACGTGTTTGATAAAAATCCGGACGCAAATTCGACGGGCGAATTTGATTAAAGGAAGGGAAATAATGATTATACATATATTAGCAGGGGGTCCTGTAGAACTGCTTCCCGATTTGTCTGTTTTTATAAAAGATGAGGTGACATGGATAGGTGTCGATAGAGGGGTCTATACGTTATTAGAACATGGAATAAAACCCAATATAGCGTTTGGCGACTTTGATTCCATCTCACAGGAAGAATTACAGGAGGTTGAAAAAGAGGTCGCCCAGTTATATCAGTTCTATCCAGAAAAAGATGAAACCGATATGGAACTCGCCTTGAATTGGGCAATAGATCAAGAGCCAGAAAAGATCCGTATTTTTGGTGCCACTGGTGGACGGCTTGATCATATGTTTGGAAACCTCCAACTGCTTATTGGAGCGTTAAAAAAAGATGCTAAACTTGACATTGAAATGATCGATCAACAGAATATTATTTTTGTTAAGGCACCAGGTACATACAAAGTCGGTAAATCCAACGATAAAAAATATATATCGTTCATTCCGATTACAAGTGAAGTCAATGGGTTGACCTTAAAGGGCTTTAAATATCCATTAAACGATCGTCATATTCCACTTGGATCTACACTATGTATAAGTAACGAGATTCTCATGGATAATGGTACTTTTTCTTTTTCTGATGGCATATTAATGATAGTAAGAAGTACCGATTAATTTTCTTTACTAAATGAGTACTAATTTTTAGCATTTGAATAAGATATATGGTTGTAGAATGATGAACTGTCATATCTGACATAAACGATATTTGGTTTGCTTAGGAGGGACATAATAATGAAATTTTATACAATTAAATTACCGAAGTTCTTAGGAGGAATTGTCCGGGCGGTATTAGGATCCATGAAAAAGGATAACTAGAGTTGTTATATGATAATGCACTCATTTTAAAATGAGTGCATTTTTTAACGAAATATTCATAATATAGAATTTTTATCGGATAAAAAAAGACGCCCTAAAAGCAGGACGTCACAAATGTTATACGCGTTCAACTTTACCAGAACGCAAAGCTCTTGCAGAAACCCAAACACGCTTAGGCTTTCCATCAACAAGAATACGAACCTTTTGTAGGTTAGCACCCCATTTACGTTTATTAGCGTTCATAGCATGAGAACGTGCATTACCTGTAGTTGTTTTTTTACCAGTTACAACACATTTACGTGGCATTTATTTTCCCTCCTTGCTGCAAAAACTGAAAGCTGCTTTCAGTTATATTCCATTTTTATAGAGCTGGCTTTTACGCCACATCTCCTGTAGCCATATTGGCATGCCCAAATAAATGGGCCTTAATGTGAAAAACCGCTAGTGTTGCGTTTTTCGTCCATTAAAATATACCTTAATAATTTATCACACAAACATGTTGAATGCAATAAAAATCAGCAACACACGTTAAAAATTACCCGGAGAGATGACGAAATAAGTACATCATAAGAATAACTTTCAAAAAGAGGTTCGATATAGTAAAATGTTTTTAGTCAAGGAGCAAATTCCAAAAGGGGGAATAACACATGTCCATCGAATTAACCACTACATACGGACAGATTGATATTTCAAATGATGTAATTGCCACCATTGCAGGTGGAGCGGCAGTCGATTGTTATGGAATTGTTGGAATGGCATCTAAAAATCAAATTAAAGATGGATTCACTGATATATTACGAAAAGAAAATTTTACCCGTGGAGTAATTGTTCGTCAAGAGGATGAACAAGTTCATATTGATATGTATATTATTGTTAGTTACGGAACAAAAATTTCCGAAATCGCCCATAATGTTCAATCCAAAGTAAAGTATACATTGGACAGAACAGTTGGACTTGCCGTTGACACAGTAAATATATTCGTACAGGGTGTTCGTGTAACGAATCCGTGATTGAGGGAGGAAGGATTGTGTCAATAACAGTTTTGGACGGTAAACGTTTTGCAGAGATGGTGATCCAGGGGGCTAACCATTTATCTGCTAATGCAGAATACGTAGATGCACTGAATGTTTTCCCGGTCCCAGATGGAGATACCGGAACAAATATGAGTTTATCGATCAATTCCGGTGCAAAAGCAGTAAAAGGGCAAACCGTAACGCACATTGGAAAAGTCGGTGCAGCTCTTTCAAAAGGTTTATTAATGGGAGCCCGCGGCAACTCAGGCGTTATTCTTTCCCAGCTTTTCAGGGGGTTTTCTAAATCCATTGAAAAGAGAGAGTCTATTAACAATAAAGAATTTGCGCAAGCCTTTCAAACTGGAGTTGAAACAGCCTATAAGGCGGTTATGAAGCCAGTAGAAGGGACGATTTTAACGGTAGCTAAAGACTCAGCAAAAGCCGCAGTCAGAGCTGCAGAAAAGAATGATGACATCATATATGTAATGAGTGAAGTTGTAAAAGAAGCTAAAGCATCTTTAAAGAGAACTCCTGAATTATTACCCGTACTAAAAGAAGTCGGTGTAGTAGATAGTGGAGGTCAAGGACTTGTGTATGTTTATGAAGGCTTCCTTGCGCAATTAAAAGGAGAACCATTATCGGATTCTACGACGGCTTTGCCTTCAATGGAAGAACTTGTAAGCGCAGAACATCATATGAGTGCTCAGAGTCATATGAATACAGAGGACATCGTGTTTGGTTATTGTACAGAGTTTATGGTGGATTTAAAAGATCAAAAACGTGCCCAAAAGCCTTTTTCAGAAGAGGATTTTCGTCAAGAAATAAGTCAATTCGGTGATTCTCTCTTGGTCATTTCGGATGAAGAAGTTGTTAAAGTTCATATCCATTCCGAGAATCCAGGTGATGTGTTGAGCTATGGCCAGCAATATGGCAGTCTTTTGAACATGAAGATTGAAAATATGAGAAAACAACATACAAATATTGTTGGTGAAACTCATGCTGTTGTTAACCATGAGCCAAAAACAAAACAAGAGTATGGAGTTGTAACTGTTTCAATGGGAAGTGGGATTGCTGAGCTTTTCAAAAGTATCGGAGCCAATGTAGTTATTGAAGGCGGACAAACAATGAACCCAAGCACAGAGGATATTGTAAAAGCAATTGAAGATGTGCATGCAGAAAAAGTAATTATCCTTCCAAATAATAAAAATATTATTATGGCGGCAGAACAAGCAGCAGATGTAAGTGATGTAGAGGTCGTTGTTGTCCCATCGAAAACAGTACCACAAGGGATGGCAGCTTTACTTGCTTTTAACCCTAATACTGATTTACCAACGAATAAACAAAGCATGTCCCAAGCTTTCGAACATGTTAAAACAGGTCAAATCACGTTTGCTGTTCGTGATACGATGATCGATGGACTTTCGATCGAAAAGGATGATTTTATGGGGATTTTAGACGGTAAAATCATTATCAAAAATAAAGATAAACGAGTGACTGCAAACGAACTATTGAAAAAAATGATTGATGAAGACTCAGAAATTGTGACCATTCTAAAGGGAGAAGATGCAACAGAAGAGGATGTTGCATCACTAACTGGATTAATCGAAGAACAGTATGAGGATGTAGAAGTCGAGGTTCATAACGGGAATCAACCGTTATATCCTTTTATTATTTCAGTAGAGTAATGCTCCCCTTTGATAGAACTTATAGATAAGGGAGGGGTGAAGTAGCATAACAGAATTCATGATGATTTCTTGTGCTGCTTATGAAAGTGACTAATGTATTAACTCAATCCGTTACAGAGATAAAAGGAATTGGTGACGAAACCGCTCAAGCCTTAGCAGAAATGAATATATATAATATTCAAGAATTATTATTTCATTTTCCGTATCGATATGAAGATTATCGTTTGCGTGATTTGTCTGAGGTAAGTCATGAAGAGAAAATTACAATCGAAGGGAAGGTTCATAGTGAGCCTTCTCTTACCTATTATGGGCGGAAACGATCACGATTAATGATTCGTTTACTTGTTGACCGCTATTTAATTAGTGTGGTGTTTTTTAACCAACCGTACTTAAAGAAAAAAATTACTATTAATGAAACCGTTACGGTCTCAGGTAAATGGGATAGTCATAGGCAAACATTGACTGCGAATGAGCTGAAAATCGGTTCATCCCATTCTCAAGACTTTGAACCTATTTATCCTGTTAAAGGGAAAATGACGGTTAAAGGAATGAGACGCTGTCTGCAATTAGCGATGACACAGTATGGACAGCTTGTAGAAGAAACCATCCCAAATTCATTAAGGCAAAAATATAAGTTAATGAGTATTCAAGAAGCGTTACAGACGCTTCACTACCCGAAAAACGGAAATGACTTAAAGCAGGCAAGAAGGCGTTTCATATATGAAGAATTTCTATTGTTTCAATTAAAAATGCAAGCGTTAAGAAAGATTGAGAGGGAGAATTCAAAAGGAATTTTGCAGGAAATTTCATTGGAAAAAGTAGAGAAGTTTATTGAAACTCTCCCCTTTCCATTAACAAATGCACAAAATCGGGTTGTAAATGAAATATTGTCTGATATGGAAAGTCCATATCGGATGAACCGGCTTTTACAAGGCGATGTTGGTTCAGGGAAAACAGCTGTCGCAGCAATATCGTTACTAGCCACAGTAACAGCAGGGTTTCAAGGGGCATTAATGGTACCAACTGAAATTTTAGCTGAGCAGCATGTCGAATCTCTAAAACAATTGTTTGTACATTTAGAGATTCGCTGTGAATTATTAACTAGTTCAGTAAAAGGAAAGCGTCGAAAGGAAATTCTTTCACAACTGCAAGCAGGCGATATCGATGTTTTAATTGGAACCCATGCCTTAATCCAAGATGAGGTGGAATTTCATCGCCTTGGATTAGTTATTACCGATGAGCAGCACCGGTTTGGTGTTGAGCAACGCAGGATTCTTCGTGAAAAAGGTGAAAATCCAGATGTTTTGTTTATGACGGCAACACCGATTCCACGAACACTTGCTATTACTGTTTTTGGTGAAATGGATGTATCGATTATTGATGAAATGCCTGCTGGTAGAAAAAGTATTGAAACGTATTGGGTTAAGCCAAATATGTTAGATCGGGTTCTTAGTTTTGTTGAGAAGGAATTACAAAGAGGTCATCAAGTTTATGTGATCTGTCCGTTAATTGAAGAATCGGATAAGCTAGATGTTCAAAATGCGATTGATGTGCATAGTTCCCTCGTTCATTATTTTCAAAATCGGTTTCAAGTTGGCCTTATGCATGGAAGGCTGCCTGCGGATGAGAAGGATGAAGTCATGAAGGCTTTTAGTGAAAATAAATATCACATTCTTGTTTCGACAACTGTAGTTGAAGTAGGTGTGAATGTTCCGAATGCAACACTTATGGTGATTTATGATGCGGAGCGTTTCGGATTATCTCAGCTCCATCAATTAAGGGGTCGAGTTGGGCGTGGCAGTGATCAGTCTTATTGTATCCTCCTCGCTGACCCAAAATCAGAAACAGGGAAAGAAAGAATGAAAATCATGACCGAAACGAATGATGGGTTTCTTCTGAGTGAAAAAGATCTAGAACTACGAGGTCCCGGCGACTTTTTCGGTAAAAAACAAAGCGGCTTGCCCGAATTCAAAATGGCTGATATGGTCCACGATTTTGCGGCTTTAGAAACAGCAAGAGGGGATGCAGCTATTTTAGTAGAATCACCTTACTTTTGGAATGCGGAAGACTATAAGCTGCTAAGGGATTATTTGGCAAAATCTGGGATCTTGCAAGGTGAAAAGTTAGATTAAACGCGAAAAGCAGATGGTTTAGAAATGACTACTTTATTTCTTGCAATCTGCTTTTCTTAATTATATACTACTTTTAGTACCTAGTCTTAGTATCATGGATGGTGTCAAAATGAAACGAAATAAACGGGATAGACAAAAACTATTACAACAGACGATAAAAGAAAATCCGTTTGTAACCGATGAAGAATTAGCACAACAGTTCTCCGTCAGTGTACAAACGATTCGTCTCGATCGCCTTGAGTTATCCATTCCTGAACTAAGAGAACGAATTAAAAATGTAGCAGAAACAAAGTTTGATAATGAAGTTCGCTCGCTGCCAATTGATGAGGTAATAGGGGAAATTATTGATATCGAATTAGATAAAACGGCGATATCTATTTTTGATGTCAAAACGGAACATGTGTTTAAACGAAATGGCATCGCTCGTGGACATCATTTGTTTGCGCAAGCCAATTCATTAGCTGTAGCCCTTATAAACGAGGAACTTGCTTTGACAGCAAAAGCAAACATTCATTTTATCCGTTCTGTTAAGGAAAATGAACGTGTTGTCGCAAAAGCAAAAGTCGTTAATATTGATCGTGAGACAGGTAGAACTACAGTTGAGGTCAAAAGTTATGTGAATCAGGAGCTTGTATTTAAAGGCGAATTTGATATGTATCGAACAAACATGTAATGAAAGTCTGCAGTTATGATGTTCAGGTAAAACAGGTGGATAAGGGAGTTGTGAATAAGCAAATATGAGAATCGCAATTGATGCAATGGGTGGAGATCATGCCCCAAAAGAGATTGTACATGGTGCCCTAAAAGCGATTGAAGCTTTTTCTGATGTGAGTGTTGTTTTAGTTGGGGATGAGCCTAAAATTAAGGAATACATAAAGAATTCAGAGAGAATCGAGATTATCCATACCGATGAAGTGATTCTTGGGACGGATGAACCTGTAAGAGCAGTACGAAGAAAGAAAAATGCTTCCATGGTGTTAGCTGCCAAAGAGGTAAATGAAGGAAGAGCAGATGCCTGTATATCCGCTGGAAATACAGGGGCATTAATGGCTGCAGGATTATTTATCGTTGGCAGGATTCAAGGAATTGAAAGGCCAGCCTTAACACCAACATTACCCACAATTGGTGGAGAAGGGTTTATCCTCTTAGATGTTGGTGCAAATGCTGATGCAAAGCCGGAACACCTTGTTCAATATGCATTAATGGGTTCCATTTACAGTGAGAAGGTAAGAGGGGTTAATCGGCCACGAGTAGGCTTATTGAATATTGGAACAGAAGAAACAAAAGGCAATGAATTAACAAAACATACATACGAACTGTTACAAAAAGCCGATATTCATTTTATCGGAAATGTCGAAGCACGCGACCTTCTCGATGGGGTTGCTGATGTTGTTGTAACAGATGGGTTTACCGGAAATATGGTTTTGAAAACAATCGAAGGTACAGCGATGTCTATTATGAAGATGTTAAAAACCACTTTAACGTCTAGTGTAAAAACCAAACTAGCTGCTGCTGTTTTAAAACCTAATCTATATGGATTAAAAACTAAAATGGATTATTCGGAATATGGTGGTGCTGGACTTTTTGGTTTGAAGGCCCCTGTTATTAAAGCACACGGCTCATCAGATGCCAACGCTATTTATAATGCCATTAGACAAGCTAAAACGATGGTTGATTATAAAGTAACGGAAAAAATTAAAGAAGCTGTCCAAAATAGCTAAATGACAATGTAGGAGGAAAAGAATGGGTAAAATTGCATTTATTTTTCCAGGTCAAGGTTCTCAAACGGTTGGCATGGGAAAGACTTTAGTAGAAGCTTATAAACCTTCGGAACAGTATTTTTCATTAGCTGATCAAAAATTAGGATACCCGCTTTCGAAGCTTATTTTTGAAGGCCCGCAAAATGAATTGACATTAACCACAAATGCACAACCTGCACTACTTACAACAAGTATTGCGATTCTTGAGCATTTTAAAAAGTCTGGAATTACCCCAGATTATGTAGCGGGTCATAGTTTGGGAGAGTATACCGCTCTTGTGGCGGCAGGTGCTTTTTCATTCGATGAAGGAGTATATGCTGTGCGTAAAAGAGGCGAATTTATGGAGAATGCTGTACCGAATGGAGAAGGTACAATGGCAGCAGTGCTTGGACTTGACCGCGATAAACTGGCAGAAGTGACAAATGAGATCACAGAAAGTGGCCATCTTGTTCAATTAGCAAATATTAATTGCCCAGGGCAAATCGTAATATCTGGAACGGCAAAAGGGGTTGAATTGGCGGGAGTTAAAGCAAAAGAAGCGGGGGCTAAGCGGGTCCTACCTCTTGAAGTGAGTGGTCCATTCCACTCCGAGCTTATGAAACCAGCAGCCGAAAAATTAAAAGAAGTACTAGATGATATGACGATAAAAGGGGCTGAAATTCCAGTCATTACTAATGTTGCCGCAACACAAATGACTGAAGCCGCTGATATTAAAGAAAAGTTAATTCAACAGCTGTATTCACCTGTACAATGGGAGAAAACAGTGGAATACTTAATTGATTCTGGTGTAGATACTTTTATTGAAATTGGTCCAGGAAAGGTGTTATCAGGACTCGTGAAAAAGGTAAGTCGCACTGTAAAAACATATGCTGTAAATGATTTGGAATCAAGTGAAGTCGTAATGGAAGCATTGAAGGAGGGAACAAAATGAAACTAGCAGGAAAAAAAGCGTTAGTAACTGGAGCATCACGAGGAATTGGACGTGAAATTGCCATTGAATTAGCAAAACAGGGTGCAGATGTTGCCGTCAATTATGCGGGCAGCGAGGCAAAAGCGTCCCAAGTTGTGGATGAAATAAAAGTGTTAGGTCGTGACGCTTTTATTATTCAGGGGGATGTTTCAAATAGCGAATCTGTGTCAAATATGGTAAAGGAAACCATCGATCGTTTTGGTGCCCTTGATATTTTAGTGAATAATGCAGGGATTACTAGGGATAATCTCCTTATGCGTATGAAGGAAAATGAATGGGATGACGTAGTAAATACGAATTTAAAAGGTGTTTTTCTTTGTACAAAGGCAGTAACTCGACAAATGATGAGGCAAAGAAGCGGTCGTATTATCAATATTTCATCGGTTGTTGGGGTTAGCGGAAATCCTGGACAAGCTAATTATGTAGCTGCTAAAGCAGGTGTGATTGGCTTAACAAAGACTAGCGCAAAAGAACTTGCTTCTCGAGGGATTACTGTAAACGCTGTGGCTCCAGGCTTCATAACTACTGAAATGACGGATACATTATCACAAGAAATACAAGAGGAAATGTTAAAAACGATTCCTTTAGCGCAATTTGGCGAACCAAAGGATATTGCCAATGCCGTTGTCTTTTTAGCATCCAATGAGAGTAGATATATTACAGGACAAACCATTCATGTAAATGGTGGAATGGTGATGGAATAAGAATCCATTTTCCTTCCGTCTTATTTCAACTATTTCTTCAAAAAAAGGTTTCACTTTTGTAAAGAAATCCACTATAATGACCTGAGGGGAGGTGAACAAACAATGGCAGAAGTATTAGAGCGCGTAACAAAGATCATTGTAGACCGTCTAGGTGTAGAAGAATCAGAAGTTAAATTAGAGGCTTCTTTCAAAGATGATCTAGGTGCAGATTCCCTAGATGTAGTTGAACTTGTTATGGAACTTGAAGATGAATTCGATATGGAAATCTCTGACGATGATGCAGAAAAGATTGCAACAGTCGGTGATGCTGTAACTTACATACAGGCAAAACTATAATCACAAGCTAGAAGAAAAAAGCTCCGTTTTTACGGGGCTTTCTTCAATATATGGACAAAAATAAACAATAGCGGGAAAGTGAATTTGTAAAAGCTTTTTAGGAGAGAAAAAAGTATCTATAAACTTTTGCGTTTTTATCTATTATTACGTAAACTTTTACTAGTGAACTGATTAATAATTATAAGGTGGAATTATTCATGCGTAGCAAGTACGGAAAAGAGAAAAAAACAATGCGTACAACAGACAAGCAATTTAACGAATTCCAAGAGAATATTGGAATTTTTTTCACCCAGACGAAACTATTAAAGCAAGCCTTCACCCATTCCTCTTATGTAAATGAACATCGACGGAAGCCTTATGAAGATAATGAAAGACTTGAATTTCTAGGTGATGCGGTGCTTGAGTTAACGGTATCAAAATTTTTGTTCTTAAAATATCCGATGATGAGTGAAGGTGAATTAACAAAATTAAGGGCTGCAATTGTGTGTGAACCATCCCTTGTATCATTTGCTAATGAATTAAATTTTGGAAAGTATATTTTACTTGGTAAGGGAGAGGAATTAACGGGAGGAAGAGAGAGACCAGCATTATTGGCAGACGTTTTTGAGGCTTTTATCGGTGCATTATTTCTGGATAAAGGAATTGAAAATGTCTATCAATTTTTGGAAAAACATGTGTTCCCGAAAGTAGATGAAGGCGCTTTTTCATATGTTATGGACTTTAAAAGTCAGCTTCAAGAATGGGTCCAGCGCGATAATGCAGGTCCGCTCCAATATAAAGTATTAGTAGAAAAAGGACCTGCCCACAGCCGGGAATTTGTATCGGTTGTTCTATTAAATGGTGTTGAGATTGGTACAGGCACTGGCCGTTCGAAAAAGTCAGCAGAACAGCATGCTGCACAAATGGCTCTGGAAAAGCTTAAAAACCATCTTCAAGAACCTCTTTCAGAAACGCGTCCAGAGTAAGGAGGAAAAAGGGTGTTTTTAAAACGATTAGAAATTATTGGCTTCAAATCGTTTGCTGAGCGAATAGCAGTGGATTTTGTTCCAGGTGTTACGGCTGTAGTTGGCCCAAATGGAAGTGGAAAAAGTAATATTACCGATGCTATTCGCTGGGTTTTAGGAGAACAATCTGTTAAATCACTTCGCGGCTCAAAAATGGAGGATATCATTTTTTCGGGCAGTGACTCCCGAAAACCTCTAAACTTTGCTGAAGTAACGCTCACTTTGAATAATGAAGACGGGGCACTTCCGGTTGATTATAATGAAATCAGTGTAACACGCAGAGTATTTCGTTCAGGTGAAAGTGAGTTTTCTATTAATAAACAGGCATGCAGATTAAAAGATATCGTTGATCTATTTATGGATTCAGGTCTTGGACGTGAAGCGTTTTCGATTATTAGTCAAGGAAAAGTCGAAGAGGTCTTAAATAGTAAACCAGAGGAACGACGTACGATTTTTGAGGAAGCCGCAGGAGTATTAAAATATAAAACAAGAAAAAAGCAAGCGGAAGGAAAACTAAAGGATACAGAAGAGAATTTAAACCGGGTTAATGATATTTTATTTGAATTAGAACGTCAAATTGAGCCATTAAAAATTCAATCTTCGATCGCAAAGGATTACTTAGCTCAAAAAGAGGAATTACAACAAGTAGAAGTCGCAGTTACTGTCTATGAGATTGAAGAACTTCATGATAAATGGAAAAAGTTATCTGATACAGTTGAGGAGTATAAAGGAACGGAGTTAAAGCAATCAACCATCTTACAGGCAAAAGAAGCCCAATATGAGCAATTAAGAGACAAAATGGCGGCTTTAGACGAATCAATAAATGATTTACAAACCATACTTTTGCATACGAGTGAGGAGTTAGAGAAGCTTGAAGGCCGGAAGGAAGTATTAAAGGAAAGAAAGAAAAATGCTTCAGAAAATAAAGAACAATTAGAGAGAAATCTAAAAGAATACACCGGAAAAGTATCTCAATTGCAAGAACAAAAACGAAACTTTAAAAATCAACTGGACATTTTGAAAAAAGAAACTTTAACTTTAAAAAATCAATTAAAAGAAAAGCAAGCTGAATTAGATTTAATAAGTGAAAATATTGAGCAAAAGATTGATGATTTAAAAAGTGAATATATTGAGGTGTTAAATCGTCAAGCTGCTGCCAAAAATGAACTAAATTTCATCAATCAGCAATTAGAGCAGCTGCAAAATAGAAATTTAAAGCAAATGGATGATAATGCGAAGTATATTGCTGAGCGGGATGAGATTGTAGCTAGAGTTTTGGAAATTAAAGACAGCCTCAGAACCGTTCAACAAGAATTGAAATCTCATCTAATCCTATACCGCGAGGAACATAAACGGTTTATAAACTTAAAAAATGAGTATGAAAAACAAGAGAAAACCTTGTATCAAGCCTATCAATATGTACAACAAACGAAGTCTCGTAAAGAAATGCTTGAAGAGATGGAAGAAGGGTATGCTGGATTTTTCCAAGGTGTAAAAGAAGTATTAAAGGCACGTGGAGAAAGATTGGCTGGAATCGAAGGGGCTATTCTTGAGCTAGTATCTGTCCCGAAAGAATATGATATAGCAATTGAAACTGCATTAGGAGCGAGCATGCAGCATGTTGTTGTGCAAAATGAACAGCATGCAAGATCTGCTATTCAATATTTAAAACAAAATCGCTATGGAAGAGCTACTTTCCTCCCTTTAAATGTTATTAAAGGAAGAACGCTCTCATCTGGCCAATTAAGTATGATTGAAAAACATCCGGCTTTTATTGGTGTAGGGTCTGAGTTAATTTCGTATGACCCTAAATACAAAGAGGTTATGACAAATCTTCTCGGAACGGTTGTCATTACAAACGATCTAAAAGGTGCAAATGAAATGGCGCGGCTTCTACAATATCGTTGTCGGTTTGTTACCCTCGAAGGCGATCTTGTTAACGCAGGCGGTTCAATGACAGGGGGCGCGCTTAAACAAAATACGACTTCGCTATTATCGAGAAAAACCGAATTGGACGAATTAAAGGAAAAGATGGCTGATATGGAAGCCAAGACAATCAAGTTAGAGGAAAAAGTAAAAGGGTTAAAAAAGCAAGTAGTAGAGAAAGAATCAGAAATAGAACAAATTCGTAATCATGGTGAAGCGCTAAGGTTAAAGGAACAACAAATTGAATCTAGGCTGAGAGAAACAGAAATTCAAGCGAAAAATATGAATGAGAGATTATCACTCTATGACTTAGGAAGAAAAGAGTTTGAAACAGAACACTCCAAGAATAAAAATAGGAAAGAGCGTGTAGAAGTTTTACTTAACGAATTTCAAAAAAGCATTGGAGAGCTTGAAAGTGAAATTGAGAGTTTAAACGAGCGAAAGAACAAGCAGACTCTTTCAAAAGACACTTTATTAGCAGACATAAGTGAATTAAAGGTACTAGTGGCCTCTAAAAATGAACAATATCATCACTTAAATGAAAGATTGACCATTGTTATCAATGACCTTCAAGAAAGTACAGAGAAACTTAACTTTTACAACGAAGATCTGCAACTTCTCTCTTCGGAGATGTCTGTTAGCTCCTCAGGAGAATTACAGTTAAAAAAAGCAGCTGAAGAAAAGTTAGCGGATAAGAATGATACGATTGCACTTATTTCTTCAAGACGTGAGGAACGTTTAGACTTGCAGGGCAAACATGATGACCTTGAATTAGAGATAAAAGAATTAAAGCGTCAAATAAAGGGACTGACAGGAATAATGAAAGATGAAGAAGTCCGCTTAAACAGACTGGATGTAGAGCTTGATAACAAATTGGCGCATTTGAGCGAAGAGTATTTATTATCCTTTGAGGCGGCAAAGGAAGAATACCCGCTAACGATTCCTATTGACGAGGCAAAGAAAAAGGTAAAATTAATTAAGTTAGCGATCGATGAACTAGGAAATGTGAACCTCGGTGCAATAGATGAATATGAACGGGTTTCCCAACGCTATGAGTTTCTGCTTCAACAGAAAAATGATTTAGTTCAAGCGAAAGATACATTATTTCAAGTGATTGGTGAAATGGATGAAGAAATGAAGAGAAGGTTCCAACAAACTTTTGATGGGGTTCGTTTTCATTTTGAATCTGTATTTAGAGAGTTATTTGGTGGTGGAAAAGCCGATTTACGGTTAATCAATCCCGATGATTTATTAAATACTGGTGTTGATATTGTTGCACAACCACCTGGGAAAAAGTTGCAAAATTTAAGTTTGCTTTCAGGTGGAGAGAGAACACTTACCGCGATTGCCTTATTATTTTCTATTTTAAAAATCCGTCCTGTTCCATTTTGTATTTTGGACGAGGCAGAGGCTGCTCTTGATGAGGCAAACGTGTATCGATTTAGTCAGTATTTAAAAAGATACAGTAGAGAATCCCAATTCATAGTGATCACTCATCGAAAAGGTACAATGGAGGAAGCAAATGTTTTGTATGGTGTCACAATGCAAGAATCAGGAGTTTCAAAGCTTGTTTCCGTGAGACTAGAAGATACACATGAATTAGTAGCTCAATAGAAATTAACAAACCTATCAGGCTTAATGGACAGTAAGATCTCCTCCTCAAGATTATAAGTATAATAAAAGAAGATAGGTGGGGATCAACTGCCCGTAAAGCTCCGATTGGTGAAATAAGATTTATCTTTGGGCTTTAGCCCTTAGATAAATCAATCAGGCTCCCCATCAGTAGGGGATGTAAAAAACCACAGATGGAAGTTTCACTTTATATAGATTAACACTAGGATGTGATGAGATGAGTTTTTTTAAAAAATTAACTGAAAAATTTACAAAACAAACGGAAAGTGTTACTGAAAAATTTAAAGAAGGTCTTTCTAAGACGAGAAATAACTTCTCCGAAAAAGTAAATGATCTTGTTTCACGTTATCGAAAAGTAGATGAAGAGTTTTTTGAGGAATTAGAAGAAATACTCATTCAGGCTGATGTTGGCTTCGACACGGTCATGTCGTTAATTGACGAACTGAAGAAAGAAGTAAAAAGAAAAAATATTCAAGATCCAAAAGAAGTACAAGATTCCATTGTTGAAAAACTAGTTGAAATTTATCAAAGTGGAGAAAACTCTTCTTCAGAATTAAACATTCAAGAAAATGAACTTACAGTTATCCTCTTTGTAGGGGTAAACGGAGTTGGAAAAACTACAACAATTGGAAAATTAGGCTATCAATTCAAATCGGAAGGGAAAAAGGTATTGATGGCTGCTGGGGATACTTTCAGGGCTGGAGCCATTGAACAACTAGAAGTATGGGGAGAAAGAGTAGGGGTTGATGTGATCAAACAATCAGCTGGTTCAGATCCTGCTGCTGTCATGTTTGATGCCATTCAAGCCGCAAAATCGCGAAAGGCAGACATTCTTTTATGCGATACAGCTGGGCGCTTGCAAAATAAAGTCAATTTAATGAAAGAATTAGAAAAAGTAAAACGAGTGATCGAACGCGAAATACCAGGTGCTCCACATGAAGTCTTGCTTGTTCTTGATGCAACAACAGGACAAAACGCGATGATCCAAGCTAAAACGTTTAAAGAAGCAACCAATGTAACAGGCATCGTGTTAACAAAATTAGATGGGACAGCAAAAGGGGGAATCGTCCTTGCGATTCGGAATGAATTGGATATACCTGTTAAGTTTGTCGGTTTAGGTGAAAAAATGGATGACTTGCAATCCTTTGATGCTGAGAAATATGTATATGGATTATTTGCTGGATTAATGGACACAGAAGAATAAGCTCGATACAGGACGTGGCGCTCTTAATCGGCCTTTCTATGTGTCAAGATATTTTCTTGACACGACATATAGGAATGTTGTAGACTATTGTTTGTTAAGGTTTTTTACTTAACATTGGGGGAATGGTGATGCTCGAGAAAACAACGAGAATAAACTATTTATACGATTTTTATCAGTCGTTGTTAACTCCTAAGCAACGAAGTTATATGGCGCTTTATTATTTGGATGACTTTTCATTAGGAGAGATAGCGGAAGAGTATAATGTAAGCCGTCAGGCTGTCTATGATAACATTAAACGAACCGAAGCAATGCTCGAAGAATATGAAAGTAAACTATTATTGTTTGAAAAGTTTCTGGAAAGAAACAAGCTCATACAAGAAATGAAAGAGCTATTAAACGAGAACACACCATCTCTACACAAATTGTCTGAAATGGTTTTAGAGCTTGCTAAATTAGATTAGGAGGCGGCATGCATGGCATTTGAAGGTTTAGCCGACCGACTTCAAGGCACAATTCAGAAGATCCGTGGGAAAGGCAAAGTAACGGAAGCAGACGTTAAAGAAATGATGCGTGAAGTGCGCCTTGCACTACTTGAGGCAGACGTTAACTTTAAAGTGGTCAAAGACTTTGTTAAAAAGGTCAGCGAGCGTTCCGTCGGACAAGAAGTAATGAAAAGCTTAACCCCAGGACAGCAAGTGATCAAAGTCGTTAAAGAAGAATTAACAGAGTTAATGGGTGGCGAACAAAGCAAAATTGCAGTTGCAAGCAAGCCGCCAACTGTTATTATGATGGTTGGTCTACAAGGGGCCGGGAAAACGACGACAACTGGGAAATTAGCCAACTTATTACGTAAAAAGTATAATCGAAATCCGATGCTTGTGGCAGCTGACGTATATCGACCTGCAGCCATTAAACAGCTTGAAACTTTAGGGAAACAGCTTAGCATGCCTGTGTTTTCTCTAGGGGATCAAGTGAGCCCGGTTGACATTGCCAAAGCAGCTGTTCAAAAGGCAAAGGAAGAGCATCATGATTATGTCTTAATTGATACCGCAGGAAGACTCCATGTCGATGAAAACTTAATGGATGAGCTTAAACAAATTAAGGAATTGACGAACCCGCATGAAATTTTCTTAGTTGTTGACGCAATGACAGGACAAGATGCTGTCAATGTGGCATCATCCTTTAATGAGCAACTTGGACTAACTGGGGTTGTCTTAACCAAGCTTGATGGTGATACTCGAGGCGGAGCTGCCTTATCAATTCGTTCCGTAACTAATACACCGATTAAGTTTATTGGTCTTGGAGAGAAAATGGATGCCATTGAGGCATTCCATCCGGAGAGGATGGCTTCTCGTATTTTAGGGATGGGTGACGTTTTAACCCTTATCGAAAAAGCTCAAGCTAACGTGGATGAAGAAAAAGCACGCGAACTGGAGCAAAAAATGCGCACGGCCTCCTTTACATTTGATGATTTTCTTGAACAGCTAGGGCAAGTCCGTAACATGGGTCCTCTAGATGAATTATTGAAAATGATGCCGGGAGCTAATAAGATAAAGGGTTTAAATAATCTCCAAGTAGATGAAAAGCAAATCTCTCATGTTGAAGCCATCATCAAATCAATGACAAAGGATGAAAAGGTCCGTCCTGAAATTATCAATGCAAGCAGACGTAAAAGAATTGCAAAAGGGAGCGGTACTTCTGTCCAAGAAGTGAATCGCTTACTGAAGCAGTTTGATGACATGAAGAAAATGATGAAACAAATGACTAATATGGGATCAAAAGGCAAGAAAAAAGGCGGCTTTAAATTACCCTTTAAATTTTAACGTACCCAAGCAAATACTTTTGTACTGAAAGGCTTCTGATTGGTACAGGAGTTCTCCACGCTAAAAGTGGAGGATAATGCAAAATGATTCACTGATTCAGTGAAGCGAATATGATTTTTTTAACTGACAAGAAAAAATACTTTACAAACATAAAAACAATTGGTAATATATTTACCTGTGTGAAACTATTCGGAGGTGCTTTATAATGGCAGTAAAAATTCGTTTAAAACGTATGGGAGCAAAGAAAACTCCTTTCTATCGTATTGTAGTAGCAGATTCTCGTTCTCCTCGTGATGGACGCTTTATCGACACAGTAGGAACTTATAATCCAGTAACTCAACCTGCTGAGGTTAAAATTGATGAAGAGATCGCTCTAAAATGGTTGCAAAATGGTGCAAAACCATCTGATACAGTACGTAACCTTTTCTCTAACCAAGGCATTATGGAGAAATTCCATAACCTTAAAAATGGCAAGTAATCATTAACGCCATGAAGGAATTGATTGAAACGATTGTCAAGCCGCTTGTTGATTTTCCGGATGATGTACAAGTGACAGTCCTTGAAGAGGATGCTCGCATAACCTATCAACTTTCTGTTAATAAGAACGATATGGGGAAAGTGATTGGCAAGCAGGGGCGCGTTGCTAAAGCGATACGCACGGTTGTATATGCGGCAGCGAGCACATCATTGCAAAAAAAGACGTACTTGGAAATTAAGGAGTAGCAAATGCAAGAATAAAAAAAGCGCAAATCCTCACTAGATTTGCGCTTTTTCTATATACATGATGAGTAATGGAGTGATCAACAATGAAATTACTGCAATCTGTCTCTGTCATCCATGTCTTAACAGAAAAAAGTAAAACGGATCTTCAAGAGAAATATCATACGTCTCTTCGGCAAATGGAAAAGGAATGCGAACAATTACAGTTTCAAAGAAAGAAGTTTGAAAAAGCAAAAAAATACGGGCAAGACGACTTAGCTAAATTTGATAAAGAAATCCAGACTCGATTAGATAAAGTAAAAAACCTAGAGTTTCAATTAGAACAATTACATATGCTACCTTTAGGCAGTGAAATTAAGGGACAAGAAGTACAAACACTCATCAATGTTCAAGAAGGAGATCGTTGGAGTGAAATAACCCAAGACAAAGCCATTGTCATAAAAGATGATTTAATTATTGAAATACGTTAGGGGTGAATGGTTTAATGGAAAAATGGTTTAATGTTGGTAAGATAGTCAATACCCATGGAATAAAAGGAGAAGTGCGAGTCATCTCAAGAACAGACTTTACTGAAGAAAGATATAAAAAAGGGAACTCCTTGTTTTTGTTTTTACCAAACTCTACTGAGCCAATCGAGTTAAAGGTAAAGTCTCATCGCACTCATAAGAACTTTGATTTACTGACATTTGAAGGATATGACAATATAAATGTGGTTGAGAAGCTACGGGATGGGATCTTAAAAGTTCCTGAGAACCAATTAGGAAAACTCCCTAAAGGGGAATACTATTTCCATGAAATTATCGGTTGTACGGTTATTATTGATGGAGGAGACGAAATCGGGAAAGTGCAAGAAATACTGACTCCAGGAGCCAATGATGTTTGGGTTGTAAAAGGGAAAGGTAAAAAAGAGCAGTTAATCCCTTATATAGAAGATGTAGTGAAAGAAATTGATGTTGCTCAGAAGAAAATTATCATTACCCCAATCGAGGGATTGCTATCATGATGAAAATCGATGTACTGACCCTGTTTCCAGAAATGTTCGCAGGTGTTCTAGGTCACTCTATTCTAAAACGGGCTGAGGATACTCGTGCCGTTACATATAATATCGTAAACTTTCGAGATTTTGCGGATAATAAACATCAAACAGTAGATGATTATCCGTATGGTGGTGGCGCAGGTATGGTGTTAAAGCCGCAACCGATTTTTGACGCGGTAAACCATTTAACCCAAAATTCTACTTCCAAACCGAAAGTGATTCTATTATGTCCTCAAGGGAAGCGTTATGACCAAAAAAAGGCAGAGGAATTAGCAAATTCCGAACATCTGATTTTTGTTTGTGGTCATTATGAAGGGTATGATGAAAGAATTCGAGAACAACTTGTTACAGAAGAAATTTCAATTGGTGATTTTGTCTTAACAGGCGGTGAATTAGGCGCAATGGTTATGATCGATAGTGTCGTTCGCTTGCTGCCTGGTGTGTTAGGAAACGAACAATCGCATATAAAAGACTCATTCAGTACTGGACTATTAGAACACCCTCACTACACCCGTCCAGCTGACTTTAGAGGCATGAAGGTACCTGATGTATTAATATCAGGAAATCATCGCTTAATCGAGGAGTGGAGGGCCAAAGAATCACTTAGAAGGACCTATTTACGCCGTCCAGACTTATTAGAGGATTACACGTTAAATGAGCGACAAATAAAATGGTTAGAAGAATTAAAAAAAGAATAGTTGGAAGACGAGTCGGTTTCTTGGAAATATTTTTTTGAGAACGGGTTTAGCTATTGTTTTTCGTAATAGATTATGCTATTATACATTTTGTGACTTAGGCCATGTTGGTTTTTTGTCTTATAAAGATGTTCCGCTGCATTAGGAAAATTGTCGTCTGTAAGAGCATCTGTTGGAAGGAGTTGAAAACGATGCATAAATTAATCGAAGAAATCACAAAAGAACAACTTCGTTCAGATCTTCCTGCGTTTCGTCCTGGTGACACTGTCCGTGTACACGTGAAAGTTGTTGAGGGAACTCGTGAGCGTATTCAGGTATACGAAGGAGTCGTGATTAAGCGTCGTGGTGGTGGAATTAGCGAAACTTTTACAGTTCGTAAAATTTCTTATGGTGTAGGCGTAGAGCGTACATTCCCAGTCCACACACCAAAAATTGCGAAGCTTGAAGTTATTCGCCGCGGTAAAGTCCGTCGTGCTAAACTTTACTACCTACGTAATTTACGTGGTAAAAAAGCTCGTATTAAAGAAATTCGATAATCAAAACAATGAAAAGGAGCTTGTTAATCAAGCTCCTTTTTATTCATTTTAAATTCATTCAGCAAATGTTTTTGTACCGATAGCTTGCGACAGGTACAGAAGTCCCTGACTTCTATAAGTGGGGGATTAATGCAAAATGTTTTTTAATTCAGTGGGGGTTCAAACCCCGGCTGAATGAAGTTAAGCCTCCGGCGGATGCCACGGATTTTTTAAAGGTATTTTTCCGCGTCTGAACTGACAGTAGGCTCACTACAACTAGTTACTCAGAGAACTGATAGTAGAAAAGTAGATGAATAACTGCCAGTAAAGACCCGATTGGTGAAATAAGATTTAACTTTGGGCTTTAGCCCTAAGATAAATCAATCAGGCTCTGCGTGACTAACCATCAGTGGGAAAAAAACACTCACTGATGGAAGTTTCACCTTATCGAGCGAGCTGGACGACGGACAGGACGTCCTAGTCAGGCGAAAGCCACAGGATGTGGCGTTTTGAAGCGTGATAAAAATCCGGGCGCAAATTCGGCGGGGCGAATTTGATTTATGTTAAAATGAATGTAAAATACTTTGTATCTAAGTTTGTGTAAGGGAACGGAAATAATAATTTTACCAGAGAATGGTGGGAGAATTGTTGGCAAAGAAAAAAAATGAACTCTGGGAATGGGTTAAGGCACTTGTCGTTGCAGTCGTACTTGCTGCAGTTATACGTTATTTCTTTTTTGCACCAATTGTTGTAGATGGATTGTCAATGGCGCCGACATTACATGACCAAGACCGAATGATTGTTAATAAGTTTAGTTATACCGTTGGCGAACCAAAGAGGTTTGATATCATCGTTTTTCATGCTCCCGAGAATAAGGATTATATTAAACGAGTGATTGGCTTACCAGGTGACACAATTGAGTATAAAGATGATGTATTATATGTTAATGGCGAGGCATATGAAGAACCATATTTAGATAAGTTAAAAGAATCAACTCTAGACGGACCATTAACAGAACCGTTTACCTTAACGGAAAAAATTGGACAAGCAACGGTTCCAGAAGGGGAGCTCTTTGTCATGGGTGACAATCGTCGCTATAGTAAAGACAGCAGGCATATTGGTTCTGTACCGATAGAAGAAGTGCTTGGGAAGACAAGTATTATATATTGGCCAATTGAAGATATTGGTTTAGTAAAATAGAACGGAGGAAGCATTTTTGACAATTCAATGGTTTCCAGGCCATATGGCAAAAGCTAGAAGACAGGTAACTGAAAAGCTGAAACTAATCGATATTATTTTTGAATTAGTAGATGCACGGATTCCCTTATCTTCTCGAAATCCGATGATTGATGAAATCATCCAACATAAACCAAGGCTAATCTTATTAAATAAAGCTGATATGGCAGACAAACAAATAACGCAAGAATGGATTCAATATTTTCAACAACGAGGCTTGCGAGCAATTGCTATTAATTCTAAAGCAGGGTCTGGAATGAGAGAAATCACTTCAGCAGCACAAGACACATTAGCTGAGAAAATCGATCGCTTAAAGGCAAAAGGAGTGAAGCCTAGAGCTATAAGGGCGATGATCGTCGGGATCCCGAATGTCGGTAAGTCAACATTAATTAACCGACTTGCTAAAAAAAATATTGCAAAAACGGGTAATACACCTGGTGTAACAAAGGCACAACAATGGATTAAAGTAGGTAAAGAACTTGAATTATTAGACACTCCAGGAATATTATGGCCTAAGTTTGAAGACCAGGAAGTTGGTTTAAAGCTTGCTCTAACAGGTGCAATTAAAGATGCAATCTTAAATCTTGAAGATGTAGCCGTATATGGATTGAAGATTTTAGAGCAACATTATCCAGATCGGTTAAAGGAACATTTTCGTTTAGAGGCTGGTCTATCCCATGAAATTGCGAAAATCTTTGACATCATTGGTGAAAATAAAGGTTGTATAAGTAGAAACGGCGAAACCGATTATGACAAAGTGACAGAGTTAATTATCAGGGATATTCGAAATGAAAAGTTAGGGCCACTTTCTTTAGAACGCCCAGAAGATGAGTAGAATTTATTGATGTATTAGTCTTAGTACGTCACTTGAATGGGATAGGGGTTAGTATGATGGGTTTAACAATTAAAGAAGTACAACAACAATTATCGAAAATAGCCGACCCGAATGATCAATTTGTGCAGGATTTAATGTTGGACGAGCGTAAAGGGGTACAAACGCTTTTAAAAAAGTGGCAGCGTGAGCAGGAAAAAAAACAATTGCAGTATGAGAAATACATAAACATGACAGCTTACGAAAAAAAGTATTATAGTCAAGGGTATCAATATATTGCTGGAATTGATGAAGTTGGAAGAGGTCCTCTTGCAGGACCTGTTGTTGCGGCTGCCGTTATTTTACCGCGAGGCTTTTATTTGCCTGGTATCGATGATTCAAAAAAACTAACGGAAGCAAAGCGGGAACTTTTTTTCCAGAAAATCACTGAAAATGCGCTAGCGATTGGAACCGGCATAATTGATAATGATGAAATCGATCGAGTGAATATCTATCATGCAACAAAGAAAGCGATGTTAACGGCAATCGAAGGGCTAATACTACAGCCAGACTTTCTTCTGATTGATGCCGTAAAGCTTGACACCCCTTATTCCTCAGACTCGTTAATAAAAGGGGATAGCCTCTCTGTGTCTATCGCAGCCGCCTCTATTATTGCAAAGGTAACTCGTGACCGTCTATTAAAAGAATACGATGAATTATATCCGGGGTATGGTTTTGGGAATAATGCAGGATATGGGACAAAGGAACATTTGGATGGATTAAAGAAGTATGGAATCACCCCGATTCATCGCAAAACTTTCGCTCCTGTAAAAGAATACATAGATTTATCAGGCTTAGCAGGTAGTAGTAAGACCTCCACCTCAAGATTTTAAGTATAATAAAAGAGGATGGGTGGGGGATTAACTGCCCGTAAAGCTCCGAAATAATGAACATAGACTAAATACGCCTCCGGCAACGTCTGCGTGACCAACAAGCCTGCTGGCCTAAAGCTTTCCAACAGTGGGAGATGAAAGAAAGCCCACACTGTTGGAAGTTTCACTTTATAAGGATGATGTACGTGAACAAAATCGACAGTTTGTTTTCTGGAATGAGGAGCTCTGTTCAACCAGAGCTTTTTCTGATTTCCGACTTGTAATGAAGCAATCCCATTTGGTAAAAGTTTAATTATTTAGCCTTTAAAAATTTGATTAGGCTGGAAAATAATTCCCTCATTCGTAGCACAGCTTGAAGCGCCATTGGATATCAACCATCAATATTGGTTTCAAGTCCACAAGTAGTGGGACAGTAAGACTAAAGGTAATTAGTAGAGTAATATTCCATCCATCAATTCAAGGCGAAAGTTCTATTCGTTCTTTAAAGGAAGCCCATGCAGAACCGTTGAGAACAATTGCCCAGAAGCTTTTAAATAAAATAATTGGTATATAAATGCTAAATGATGAAATGGACCCTATAGGGCAGAAAATTGTCAAAACTCCATTGTTTTTTCCGAATCGAATGGTCGAGTTTATTCGCATTTATTTATCGACAGAGGGAAGTAAATGCGAAAAAAAACTTTGTAAAAAAAAGATTTATTTATGAAGTTAACCGCTATTTAAAAATAACTTTTATAATGTAAGCGATTACATTAACATCTAATTTTTGAATATTTTAAAAAAATCTCTTTTTTTTGATTATTATACTAGACAAGTGTCTTTTTATTGAGCTAAAATGAAAGCGCAGTATATTTTAACTAAAACCAATAATATAAATTTTCTGAAATATGGTTTCTAGTAATCTCACAAATACTGCTTCTCTAAAAAGTTTAGTAGGAGGATGGGAAATGAATATTCATGAGTACCAAGGTAAAGAAATCCTCAGAAAATACGGGGTAACCGTTCCAAATGGTAAAGTTGCTTTCACTGTTGAAGAAGCTGTTGAAGCAGCAAAAGAACTTGGAACTGAGGTTTGTGTCGTTAAAGCACAAATTCATGCTGGCGGACGTGGAAAAGCTGGCGGTGTCAAAGTGGCAAAAAATTTGGACGAGGTTCGTACATATGCGAGCGAAATTCTAGGCAAGACCCTTGTGACACATCAAACAGGTCCAGAAGGAAAAGAAGTAAAGCGTCTATTAATTGAAGAAGGCTGTGACATTAAAAAAGAGTATTACGTTGGCCTTGTATTAGATCGAGCTACCTCTCGAGTTGTATTAATGGCATCTGAGGAAGGCGGAACAGAAATTGAAGAAGTCGCTGCCGAGACTCCAGAGAAAATCTTTAAAGAGGAGATTGATCCGGTTGTGGGCCTAATGCCATATCAAGCGCGTAGAATCGCTTTTAATATTAATATCCCACATGAATTAGTTAATCAAGCTGTTAAATTCATGCTAAGTCTTTATAATGCCTATACTGAAAAGGATTGCTCAATAGCGGAAATTAATCCTCTCGTTGTAACAGGCGATGGAAAAGTAATGGCATTAGATGCTAAGTTAAACTTTGATTCAAATGCATTATATAGACAAAAAGACGTGATTGAACTTAGAGATCTTGAAGAAGAAGATCCAAAGGAAATTGAAGCTTCTAAATATGATTTAAGCTACATTTCACTTGATGGAAATATTGGATGCATGGTAAATGGTGCTGGTCTTGCAATGTCTACAATGGACATTATTAAGCATTATGGTGGGGAGCCAGCTAACTTCCTAGATGTTGGCGGCGGTGCAACTGCGGAAAAGGTAACGGAAGCGTTCAAAATTATCCTTTCAGATGAAAGTGTTAAAGGGATATTTGTGAATATTTTTGGCGGAATTATGAAGTGTGATGTAATTGCTGAAGGTGTTGTCGAAGCTGCAAAACAAGTTGGCCTGCAAGTCCCGCTTGTCGTTCGTCTAGAAGGAACAAATGTTGATCTAGGTAAACAGATATTAAATAAATCAGGATTAAATATTGTTGCTGCCGGGTCAATGGCTGATGGAGCACAAAAAATCGTTTCACTAGTTAAATAGGAAAGGAGAATTATTGTGAGCGTATTTATCAATAAAGATACAAAAGTAATTGTACAAGGAATTACTGGCTCTACGGCGCTATTTCACACAAAACAAATGATTGAATATGGCACAAAAATTGTTGGAGGCACTTCCCCAGGTAAAGGCGGCAATGAGGTAGAAGGAGTACCTGTCTTTAATACTGTTAAGGAAGCTGTTGATGCGACAGGTGCCAACGCTTCAGTTATTTATGTACCTGCAGCATTTGCTGCTGATGCGATTATAGAAGCTGTAGATGCCGAGCTTGATTTAGCGATTTGCATTACTGAGCATATTCCAGTGTTAGACATGGTAAAAGTGAAGCGTTATATGGAAGGGAAGAAAACGCGCCTGATCGGTCCTAACTGTCCAGGAGTCATCTCTGCAGATGAATGTAAGATTGGAATTATGCCAGGCTATATTCATAAGAAAGGCCATGTTGGTGTTGTTTCACGTTCTGGTACGTTAACATATGAAGCAGTACATCAATTAACACAAGCAGGAATTGGCCAAACCACCGCAGTGGGAATTGGGGGAGACCCAGTTAACGGCACAGACTTTATCGATGTACTAAAAGCTTTTAATGAAGACCCTGAAACAGAAGCTGTAATTATGATTGGTGAAATTGGTGGAACAGCTGAAGAAGAGGCGGCTCTATGGGTGAAAGAAAATATGAACAAACCAGTTGTTGGGTTTATTGGGGGTCGTACAGCTCCTCCAGGAAAACGAATGGGACATGCTGGCGCCATTATTTCAGGCGGTAAAGGGACGGCAGATGAAAAGATCCGAGTCATGAATGAATGTGGGATTAAAGTAGCGGACACTCCTTCTGTAATGGGAGATACTTTAATTACTGTATTAAAAGAAAAAGGATTATATGAGAAATGTAAAACTCATTAATACCTTGATTGTGGTGAAAAGCCTCTCTTAGCGGAGAGGCTTATTTCCCTTACATATTTGTTTCTTCATTGATATTGATCCAATTTTGTTTATCGGAGGGGAACTCTTAATGAATGAATTTAAAAATAGGCTTGTCCATCTTCACCATTGCAGAGGAGTAGGTTGGAATTTAATTGACAATATCCTCAAAAAAGACCCTCAATTAAAACATCTATACCAACATAACCTAATAGACTATATTTCTTCACAAACAGCCTCTAATGCCGTTGTTGATGATCTGCACTCTCAAAAGTTAAGAGATGATATTTTAAATTATGAACACTTCAATATTAAGGCGATAACTATTTTTGATGAAGAATATCCTTTTTTATTACGTGAAACATATAAGCCGCCATGGGTTATTTATTGTATTGGAGACATTGGCTTGTTAACGATGGACCGCTTGCTTGCAGTGGTAGGTTCAAGACTTGCAACGAATTATGGTAAAAAAGTGATTCATTCGCTATTTCCTTCATTAATACAACAAGGGTATGGTATCATAAGCGGATTAGCATTAGGAATTGATGCTTGTGCTCATGGTGCAGCTATTCACTTAAAAGGTAAAACCATTGCTGTTATTGCAGGGGGCTTTGGTCATATATATCCTAAAGAAAATATCCCTTTAGCTCAAGAAATGATGAAAAATCATCTTGTGATTTCAGAATATCCACCAAATACAAAACCACAAAAATGGCATTTTCCGATGCGAAATCGAATTATAGCTGGAATCTCTCATGGGACATTAGTAGTAGAGGCGAAAAAAAGCAGTGGATCATTGATTACAGCTAATTATGCCATACAAGAAGGTAGAGAAGTTTTTTCTGTTCCAGGTCCCATATTTAGTACCTATTCAGTGGGAACCAATGAGTTGATTGGACAGGGAGCGAAATTAGTTTTAACCGCTCAAGATATTATCGATGAATTATCATACCCTGTAAAAGTCGAAAATTTGTAACAATTAATAATGAAATAGAAAAAAATTCTTTATTTATAAACCATCCTAACCAAAGAAAATGTTGATTTGGATGGCATGAAATACACCCAAATTAACTAACTTTTTGTTAAATGTCGAATAAAAAGGTTGAAATAATTTACAAACTGTTATACATTTTGCAACATAAACAGAAAAAAGTTTATATACAACTCTATTATATTGAAATGATGAAACCGTTTCCGATCTATGTAATAAAAACTTCCGTTCACGCACGGTTTTCTATTAAGCATTTGACAGTTGTGTTAGTAATGGATAATAATAATGAATATTTTAAGATTACAGTAAAATGAAGAAATATTGTGGATAGTATCCCTCTTTAAGGAGGACATAGAATGTCAGAGTTTCTAGTAATCGTAGAATCACCTGCAAAGGCGAAGACGATTGAGAAGTATTTAGGAAAAAAATATAAAGTGAAAGCATCTATGGGGCATATAAGAGATTTACCTAAAAGCCAAATGGGTGTTGATGTAGAAAATCATTTCGAACCAAAGTACATTACTATTAGGGGAAAAGGCCCTATTTTAAAAGATTTAAAAACAGCTGCTAAAAAGGCAAAAAAAATCTATCTCGCTGCCGACCCTGATCGTGAAGGAGAGGCAATCGCTTGGCATTTAGCAAATAGTTTAAATGTAGATGTAAATTCTGATTGCCGTGTTGTCTTCAATGAAATTACGAAGGATGCAATAAAAGAGTCCTTTAAGCATCCAAGACCAATTAATATGGACTTAGTAGATGCCCAACAAGCTAGAAGAATTTTGGATCGGTTGGTCGGATATAATATTAGTCCTTTGCTTTGGAAAAAGGTTAAAAAAGGCCTTAGCGCTGGAAGAGTACAGTCAGTGGCAGTTCGATTAATTATTGAACGCGAAAAAGAAATTCAAAACTTTATTCCGGAAGAATATTGGTCAATTACAGGGGAATTTCTTAAGGGAATGGAAAGTTTTGAAGCATCATTCTTTTCATTGGATAAGAAAAAGGTTGAACTTTCCTCAAAACAAAAGGTTGATGAAGTATTAGAAAAATTAAAGGGTAAAACCTTTATAGTCGACTCAGTTACTAAAAAAGAGCGCCGTAGAAATCCTGCTCTCCCTTTTACTACATCATCTCTGCAACAAGAGGCTGCAAGGAAATTAAACTTCCGTGCAAAGAAAACGATGATGCTGGCTCAACAGCTTTATGAGGGGATTGAGTTAGGAAAAGAAGGAACGGTTGGACTCATCACTTATATGAGAACAGACTCAACCCGTATTTCTGATGTGGCAAAAGAAGAAGCGGCAGGATATATCCGCAGTACGTACGGAGACGATTATTTACAAAAGAGCGAACGTAAGGAAAAGAAAAATAATGCTACTCAAGATGCCCATGAAGCCATAAGGCCAACAAGCGTTTTACGAGAACCAAGTAGTTTGAAAGATTCTCTCTCAAGGGATCAACTTCGCCTATACAAATTAATTTGGGAAAGATTTGTCGCAAGTCAAATGGCTCCGGCTGTTATGGACACAATGACAGTTGATTTAAAGAATGGCTCGATTATCTTTAGAGCAAATGGTTCCAAAATCAAATTTCCTGGATTTATGAAGGTATATGTAGAAGGAACAGATGATCCAGTTGAAGAGAAAAAAGATCGCCAACTTCCAGATTTAAAAGAGGGCGAAGAAGTGATTAAAAAGCAAATTGACCCGAAACAGCACTTCACACAGCCGCCTCCAAGGTATACAGAGGCAAGACTAGTAAAAACTCTTGAAGAGCTTGGGATTGGGCGACCATCAACGTTTGCCCCTACATTAGATACCATTCAAAAAAGGGGTTATGTTGCCCTAGAAAATAAGCGATTCATTCCTACCGAGCTTGGTGGAATCGTCATGGAATTAATTCTCGAGTTTTTCCCTGAAATTTTGAATGTCGAGTTTACAGCAAAGATGGAAGCCGATTTAGACAATGTAGAAGAAGGTCAAGTGAATTGGGTTCAGCTAATCGATGACTTCTACCAAGGATTCGAAAAAAGTCTTGACAAAGCGGAGAAGGAAATGCAAGAGGTGGAAATAAAAGATGAGCCTGCCGGTGAGGATTGTGTGGAATGTGGAAATCCGATGGTATTTAAAATGGGAAGATACGGAAAATTTATGGCGTGCAGTAATTTCCCGGATTGTAGGAATACAAAAGCCATTGTCAAAGAAATTGGCGTGAAGTGTCCGAAATGTGAAGAAGGAAATTTGATTGAAAGGAAAAGTAAAAAACGACGGATCTTCTATGGATGTGATCAATATCCTTCTTGTGACTTTTTATCATGGGATAAGCCTATTCCTCGTTCTTGTCCAAAATGTGAAACTCTATTAATTGAAAAGAAACTAAAAAAAGGAATCCAAGTTCAATGTATGCAATGTGATTATAAGGAAGAACCACAGAGTTAAGAGAGTGAGTTACATACTCACTCTCTTTTTCTTTGTAATCTAAGAAGAAAAATATTATAGTTAAAATTAATGTATAATAGGTATTTTATAAAAAAATACTAAATTTATTTAATAAATACTTGACGCATTACCAATCTTGCATTATTTTGTTAAAGGTGTGTGTAAAAAAGTAAAAGGAATTTACTATAATTCTGAACCTTATGAAAACTTTGTGAATAGTTTGATCGGACTATTTTTATATGCTATGCTTAAATCGTTCGTGCTGTTTAATTCCATGCCATATGTGAACGTTTTGTTAACTTCACAAAAAAACTTTACTAAAACGTTAATTTTTGTCAAAATATAAAATTGGGTCATTTAAAAGAGGGACAATTGTTCAGAGATGAACATGGGGTTTCAAAATTGTGTTAATGACGTTATATAGCGGAAAAATTCAGTTTATGGCGTATGAATCTATTTTACATATGGAATAACTATTAAAATAAGTATTTTAACACTTTTTTAGGTAATACAAATATTTTTGAATCTATTCTTATGTTTGAACGTAAAATGAAGTAAACATGAATGGAATACATAAAAGCGTAAATTTGAAATCACTCTAGGAGGTAGAAAGATGTCCGAATTTCATGCAACTACGATTTTCGCCATCCAGCATAAGGGTCAATGTGCGATGGCAGGAGATGGTCAAGTAACAATGGGAAATGCGGTTGTCATGAAGCATACTGCAAAAAAGGTTAGAAGACTATTTAATGGCAAAGTATTAGCTGGATTTGCTGGATCGGTTGCTGATGCTTTTACCCTTTTTGAGCTGTTTGAAAGTAAACTTGAAGAGTATAACGGAAATTTACAACGTGCGGCAGTAGAGTTAGCCAAACTGTGGAGAAGTGATAAGGTTCTACGACGACTAGAGGCCATGCTAATTGTTATGAATCAAACCGATTTATTGCTTGTTTCCGGAACTGGTGAAGTTATTGAACCTGACGATGGCATACTGGCCATTGGTTCTGGTGGCAACTATGCGTTGTCTGCAGGCCGGTCTTTAAAAAGATACTCCGGAGAACAGCTTTCAGCAACAGAAATTGCTAGAGCGTCCCTTGAAATAGCAGCGGAAATATGTGTTTACACAAACCACAATATTATTGTCGAAGAGTTATAGAAGGGAGTTTAAATCAATGGGAAATAGTTTAAATTTAACACCTCGTCAAATTGTTGAAAGACTGGATCAGTATATTATTGGCCAAAAAGATGCTAAAAAGGCTGTAGCTGTTGCCCTTCGAAACCGTTATCGACGCAGCTTACTCGATGAAAGTATTCGTGATGAAATTAGTCCCAAAAACATTTTAATGATCGGTCCTACAGGTGTTGGTAAAACAGAAATTGCAAGACGGATTGCAAAATTAGTAAATGCTCCATTTATCAAAGTTGAGGCGACCAAATTTACGGAAGTTGGTTATGTTGGACGTGACGTAGAGTCGATGGTAAGGGATTTGGTAGAGACTTCAATTAGACTTGTCAAAGAAGAAAAAATGCATAGCGTAAAAGATCGCGCGGAGAAAAATGCCAACGATCGTTTAGTTGAATTATTAGTACCATCCAATAAGAAATCAACAACGATAAAGAACCCACTTGAGATGTTATTTGGTGGCGGCACAACTCAAGAAAGCGATAATAATACTGAATCTGAGGATTACAGTATTCAAGAAAAGAGAAGAACGGTGAAGCAGCAATTAGCTGACGGCGAGCTTGAGAATGAAATTGTGACTGTTGAAGTAGAGGAACAACAGGCATCTATGTTTGATTTATTGCAAGGGTCTGGTATGGAACAGATGGGAATTAATATGCAAGATGCCCTAGGAAATCTTATGCCAAAGCGTAAAAAGAAAAGGAAACTATCTGTACGTGATGCACGTAAAGTCCTGATTCATGAAGAGGCTCAAAAACTAATTGATATGGATGAAGTAACACAGGAAGCTATTTATCGTGCTGAACAATCAGGGATTATTTTTATTGATGAAATCGACAAAATTGCAAGTAAAAGTAGTGGTGGATCTTCTGCAGATGTATCTAGAGAAGGAGTTCAGCGGGACATCCTCCCGATTGTTGAGGGCTCAACGGTTGTCACAAAATATGGGACAGTTAAAACCGATCATGTTTTATTTATTGCTGCAGGTGCTTTTCATATGGCAAAACCATCTGATTTAATTCCGGAATTACAGGGACGTTTTCCAATTCGTGTTGAGTTAACAAAACTAGAAGTTGAGGATTTTATCAAAATTTTAATTGAACCAGATAACGCATTAATTAAACAATATGTAGCATTATTAGCTACAGAAGGTATACAAATTGAATTTTCTGACGAAGCTATTAGTAAAATAGCCCAAGTCGCATATGAGGTAAATCAAAATACCGATAATATTGGTGCAAGGCGTCTGCACACAATATTAGAGAAATTACTTGAAGATTTATCCTTTGAAGCACCGGAGATCACAATGGAAAAGATTACGATCACCCCACATTATGTCGAGGATAAGTTAGGTGCCATTTCACGCAATAAAGATTTGAGTCGTTTTATTCTTTAATTCAACTTTGTCAATACAAACTTTGGTCCGACATATCTGAGCTCGCTTTGGTAAAAAGTGGATTAAAGATGCTAAAAAAGGGAACAAACAAATACAGCAAATGAAATACTTTTGGTTTCAGTCATAGGAGGAAATAGTAAATGGATTTATTATCAAGATCAAGAAAAATTAACGCGATGCTTCAAAAGGCAGCAGGAAAGTCTGTGAACTTCAAAGAAATGGCAGATACATTATCAGATGTAATTGATGCTAATATTTATGTAGTAAGTCGTAGAGGAAAACTTTTAGGCTTTTCTATTCAACAACAAATTGAAAATGACCGCATGAAAAATATGCTAGAGGAACGTCAATTTCCAGAAGAATATACGAATAGTTTGTTTGCTATTAGTGAAACAACCCCAAATATTGATATAAACAGTAAGTATACGGTGTTCCCAATTGAGAATAAAGAGTTATTTGAAAATGGATTAACAACAGTTGTCCCTATTATTGGTGGTGGCGACCGTTTAGGAACATTAATATTATCGAGAATGGAAAAAGAGTTCCACGATGATGATTTAATTCTAGCTGAATATGGTGCAACTGTTGTTGGAATGGAAATTCTTCATGAGAAGTCCGGTGAAATTGAGGAAGAGGCAAGAAGCAAGGCAGTCGTTCAAATGGCAATTAGTTCGTTATCATACAGTGAGTTAGAAGCAATCGAACATATTTTTGAAGAGTTGAATGGAACAGAAGGTTTATTAGTTGCTTCAAAAATTGCTGATCGTGTTGGAATTACCCGTTCAGTTATTGTAAATGCGTTGAGAAAATTAGAAAGTGCGGGAGTTATTGAATCTCGTTCCCTTGGAATGAAAGGCACTTATATTAAAGTGTTAAATGATAAGTTCTTATTAGAGTTAGACAAATTAAAAACAAATTAATCATTGAAAAGTCACCTTTTAAATAAGGTGACTTTTTTTATAATATTGAACATTTTTCGACATTCAAGAAATATGACATAATGATCAGGACTTTAATCATTGAAGGTTTTTTATTTTCACTGAAACCATTCAATTTTAACTGGAGAAGATTGATCCTATTAAAGGGTTTAAAAGAATTTTTTACGTGTTAACCGATTATGATTATATCATTTTTGATATAGGTGCAGGAGTTGATGAGGATTCACTTAGTTTTATTTTATCTGTTGATGAAGTAATTGTAATTACAACGCCTGAACCAACCTCGATTACGGATGCCTATGCAGCGATGAAGTATATTACGATGAAAAATAACCGAATCCCTTTTTATTTGCTTGTAAATCGAGCTACATCGGAGAAAAAGGGGGAAGATGCTTATCAACGAATTTCGACTGTGCTAGAACATTTCTTGAACAAAAATTCTCACTTTTTAGGGATTGTGCCCGAAGATCGAACCGTCCCCCCAAGCTGTGAAAAGGCAGATCCCATTTGTATTGTTAAATGATAGAGCCCCTGCATCAAAAGTTTTAAATAAAATTACGGAGAAGCTTTGCCATCAGGAGCACGTCAAGCCTGACATTCAAAAAATAACTTTATTACGAAACTAAAACGACTTCTAAGAGAAAGGTAGTGCTTCTTTTGGAACAATGGGAAAATAGTACATTAGAAGAAAAAAACTGAGCAACATACAAAATATAGTAAGATAGAACTAAGTAAAATAGTTCATTGTATAGATTGGAATGGTAGGAATCATAAAATTTTATTGATCGGTACTTCGACACGAGGACCCAATGCCTTACACACAGTGCTAACAAAGTTTCCAGAAAATCTCCCCATTCCCATTGTCATCGTTCAGCATATCCCACCTTGGTTTACATCGTCGCTCGCGAACCGATTAAATGGCGTATCTAAGATTACGGTAAAGGAAGCTGGAGGACGTGAAATTTTGCAAGATGGTACAGGTTATATTGCTCTCGGGGGATTTCATTTAACTCTAAGGCCATTTGGGAAAAGTGTGATGACTCATTTAGAACAAGGCTCTAAAGACTGCATCCATTGTCCTTCTGTTGATCAATTATTTATGTCAGCAGCACAATTAAAAGATTATGGGAAAATCGCTGTTATTATAACTGGAATGGGTTCAGACGGCACAAAAGGCCCTATCGCCTTGAAAGGCAGTGCTCATGTGAAGGCAATTGCGGAATCAAAAGAAAACAGTGTTGTTTTTGGCATACCTAAAGCTGCCAACGCTACTGGACTGATTGATGAGACTAAGGATGTTGAGCATATTTCAGAAACAGTGATGAAATATCTTTGAACCAATCATAACTGGCAGTAAGACCATAATTAAGATCCTGAGGAACTTTTTAATCATACATAAATCGGGATCAACTGCCAGTATAGACCCGAAATAATGAACACAGACTAAATACGCCTACGACAACGTCTGGTGACCAGCATGCTGTGGCCTAAGACTTTCCATCAGTGGAATATATATCCACTAATGGAAGTTTCACTTTATCTGAAAGAGGTGTAGCGAAGTGGAAATGAGTCAATATTTAGAGGTTTTCATTGAAGAGAGTAAAGAACATTTACAGTCTTGCAATGACCATTTATTAGTATTAGAGAAAAATCCCGATGATATGAATACTATAAATGAACTATTTCGTTCAGCTCATACATTAAAGGGAATGGCTGCGACAATGGGATTTGATGATATAGTAAAACTGACTCATCAAATGGAAAATGTATTGGATGGAATAAGACATCATACCATATCTGTTACACTTAATCTATTGGATGTCGTTTTTTCAGCTGTAGATGATCTAGAGGAAATGGTTCAATCGATAGCAAGTGGAGGTGACGGAAAAAGAGATGTTTCTGTTGTTGTGAGCAAATTAAAGCGGATCGAAGAGAGGAAAGACTTTCATGCTTTGGCAGGACATGAGGAGGTTGCAGCAGCTGTTATCTCGGATACCACAGAGATCACCTATGATGAATTTGAGCGGACAGTCATTTTACAATCACAGGAACCAGGCTTTCGTGTGTATGAAATTACGGTATCATTACGCAAAGTTTGTTTATTAAAAGCAGCCAGGGTTTTTATGGTTTTTGAAGCTTTAGAGAAAATCGGAGAAATTATAAAAACAACGCCAACTGTAGAAGAATTAGAAGAGGAGAAATTTGATCAATTCTTTACAATTACTTTTGTTTCCAAAGAAGAAGGAGACGAGATTGAAAAGAAAGTTTTAAAAGTTTCAGAGGTTAAGAGTGTAACGGTGAAATCTGTAAACTTTTCTAGAGAAATGCCTACAGATCAGTCTATCCCTGAATCTACAGAAAGTAATTCCGAACTAACAAAACATCAAAACGGAAATAGTAAGGTCCCACTGGGTCGAGAAACGGAATCAAATAAGCAGCAACATAATGGAAAAACCGCTAATAAAACGATTCGCGTAAATATTGAAAGACTGGATATTTTACTAAATTTATTCGAGGAATTGGTGATTAATAGAAGCAGATTAGAGCAAATTTCCTCTGAATTAAATAACCAGGAATTACAAGAGACCGTTGATCGCATGTCAAGAACAACAGATGATTTACAAAATATTATTTTAAATATGAGAATGGTTCCAATAGAAACGGTATTTAATCGATTTCCACGGATGGTCAGACAATTATCCCGTGACTTACAGAAGAAGGTCAATTTAGAAATTATTGGGGCTGAAACAGAGCTAGATCGGGCGGTTATTGATGAAATAGGGGACCCGCTTGTTCATATAATTCGCAATTCTTTAGACCATGGGATTGAAACACCAGAAGTTCGAAAGTTGGAAGGAAAACCAGAGGAAGGAACGGTTATATTAAAGGCCTATCATAGTGGCAATCAAGTCTTCATTGAGATAGAGGACGATGGTGCGGGGATTCATCGAGATAAAGTATTAAAAAAAGCATTAAATAATGGGGGTGTCAGTGAACAAACGGCCGCAAATTTAACCGATCAGCAAGTATATGATTTAATTTTTGTGCCTGGATTCTCAACAGTCGACCAAATTTCAAGTGTTTCCGGTCGCGGAGTTGGATTAGATGTTGTAAAAAACACAATTGAGACGCTGGGTGGAAATGTTTCAGTAGATTCTATTGAAGGAAGCGGTTCACGTTTTTCCATCCAATTACCTCTAACATTATCGATTATTTCCGTTATGCTTGTTGAAATACAACAAGAAAAATACGCAATTCCGCTATCTTCGATTATTGAAACAGCGATCATCAGGCAGGAAGATATCTTACATACGCACAATCAAAAGGTGATCGATTTTCGAGGAAAAATCGTTCCATTATTATTCCTTAGAGATTTATTTGAAGTACCTGTCTATAAAGAAGACAATGAGTCTATTTCCATCGTAATCGTACGTAAAGGAGAGAAAATGGCAGGGCTAGTTGTTGACTCATTTATTGGTCTGCAAGAGGTTGTTTTAAAGTCATTTGGAAACTACTTAACAAATATATTTGCCGTTTCAGGCGCAACTATTTTAGGAGATGGCCAGGTTGCCTTAATTGTTGATTGCAACGAACTATTAAAATAAGTGAAACAAGATGTGATGAATTAAAACCTTAAAAAGAGGTGTAGTTGATGCCTGAAAGTGCTGCTGATATGAAGCTTATTGTTTTTCAATTAAGTGGCAAAGAGTACGGAATCTCGGTTCGTTTAGTTCGTGGGGTAGAAAAGGTCCAGCGTATAACTAGAGTACCGGGAACCGTATCTTTTGTGAAAGGAGTTATTAACCTTCGTGGTGTTGTTACTCCAATTATTGATTTACGGAAAAGGTTTGGGCTTGAGGAAGCTCTGTATTCGGACACAACTCGTGTAATTATTGTAGCTACTGACAATGTTGAAGTAGGTTTAGTTGTCGATGGGGCTAATGATGTGATTGATATTAATGAGAATGATATTGAGCCTTCACCTGAAATGGTTGGTGTAGAAGCAGATGAGTTTGTAAAGGGTGTTGTGAAAGTGAGCGGCCGTTTATTAATTTTACTTGATCTAGTGAAAGTTCTGGACCTGGATATAGTAAAATTGGAAGGTTCGGAAGTGTAAACATGAAATTTATTGAGAAGATTTCAAAAGAAAAATTAGATATATTAAAAGAAGTTGGGAATATTGGATCAGGAAATGCAGCTACATCACTCTCTCTTATTTTAAATAAAAGAATGGAGATGAGAGTACCCAATGTCCGGGTTATGACCTTCAATGAGATGATAGAGGTGACAGGAGGGGCCGACAATGTAGTTGCAAGTGTGTTCTTACGAATTGAAGGGGATTCTCCTAGCAATCTATTTTTTATACTTTCTATCGAACAAGCCAATACTTATATTCGACATTTGATTGGAGATGATACTTGTTCATTTGAACAGCCTCCATATGAAGAAATGGCCTTATCGGCTTTACAAGAATTAGGCAATATTTTGGCAGGCTCATATCTTTCCACCTTATCAGATTTTACTGGGCTTAACTTATATCCACCCCTACCCGCAACTAGTATTGACATGCTTGGAGCCAGTTTAAGTTATGGATTTCTTGAATTATCCAAAGTTAGTGATTACACGATTGCCATCGAAACGGCCTTAAACGATATGAATGAAAATCAAATGGGAGTGAATGGACATTTCTTTTATATGTGAATAGAGGGGTTTTATGATTGGGTTTTTAGTAACTGTCAGCCTAACGTTAAATTTGTTGGCTTTTATCATTATTGCCATTTTATTTTTGCGTCAAAATAAATTAATTAAAATGGAGGAAAACCTCAAAAATCCAATTGTTGAGATGGAAGACATAATCTCGGCTTATTTACTACAAATGAAAGAGGAAAATGATCGTTTTATTAGCCAGGTGAACCAGCTTAATAAAGAAAGTCAAAATCATTCATCCCTTAACAATGATGCTGATACCAAAGTAAGCGAGAAACCTTCTGAACAAAATGATGTTGAAATAGACTCACTTGATTTTCAGGAGAATGATCGACTCAATCTTGGTAAAGCACTTAGCAATCAAGCAATGATCGCCTATCAAAAGCAAAATGAAAAAATAACATCAAATTTAAATAAATCAAGCGGAATAATGGATAAAAATACAGCGAAGTTTGAGCAGGGTTACACTTATTCGATTGGGGAACAAATTAAACAGTTAAAAAACGAAGGATATTCAATCGAAGATATTGCCAAAAAGTTAAATAAAGGGAAGACTGAAATCGAGCTACTTCTTAAATTTCAAGGAAATATTCGTGAATAACTTGAATGTCAGGCTTACATATGTTATATTTTAAAACGGTGTTAAAAACACACGCTTGTTGATCGACATGAAGGGTGCTGTTTCGACAGTTTCATGTTAGAGATGAAACGAGCGGAGGAATTCAAACCAATTAGGAGGAAAAGTTAATGTCAGTTATTTCAATGAAACAATTATTAGAAGCTGGTGTACATTTTGGACACCAAACACGCCGTTGGAACCCAAAAATGAAAAAGTACATTTTTACGGAGCGTAACGGTATCTACATCATCGACCTTCAAAAAACAGTAAAAAAGGTTGAAGAAGCATACAAATGGGTGAAAGATCTTGCTGCTAATGGTGGAACGGTTCTTTTCGTTGGAACAAAGAAGCAAGCTCAAGATTCCGTTAAAGAAGAGGCAATCCGTTCTGGTATGTACTATGTGAACCACCGTTGGTTAGGTGGAACATTAACAAACTTTGAAACCATTCAAAAACGTATTGCACGTTTAAAAGATATCGAAAGAATGGATGAAGATGGCACATTTGATGTTCTTCCTAAAAAAGAAGTGTCTCAATTAAAGAAAGAACAAGAACGCCTTGAAAAATTCTTGGGCGGAATTAAAGACATGAAGCAGTTACCGGATGCTTTATTTATCATTGACCCTCGTAAAGAGCGTATCGCAGTAGCAGAAGCACATAAATTAAACATTCCGATTGTTGGTATGGTTGATACAAACTGTGATCCAGACGAAATCGATGTAGTGATTCCTGCAAACGACGATGCTATTCGTGCAGTAAAATTATTAACAGGTAAAATGGCAGATGCTATTCTAGAAGCTAAACAAGGTGAAGAAACTGAAGTAGTTGAAACAAACGCGTAAATTCCTTCGCACACCTTGCAAAATGCTTTTCTGTTTTATATATTAATTGAAGAATATTCAAACCGAGTAGGGAAAGGTGATAAGAGGGAGTCTCCCTTTATCACCTTTTTTTAAAGAATAGGAAGTACATTTTACTCGGAAAATAAGATACATAACCTAAGGAGGAATAATTAATTATGGCAGCAATTACAGCACAAATGGTAAAAGAGTTACGTGAAAAAACGGGTGCAGGTATGATGGATTGTAAAAAGGCGCTCCAACAAACTGACGGAGATATGGAAAAAGCAATTGACTTTTTACGTGAAAAAGGAATGGCTTCTGCTTCTAAAAAAGCGGACCGTGTTGCAGCAGAAGGATTAACATCTGTAGTAGTGGATGGCAATAACGCAGTAATTTTGGAAGTTAATGCTGAAACGGACTTTGTTGCTAAAAACGAAGCGTTCCAAACCCTTGTTAACGAATTAGGCCAACATTTATTAAGTAAAAATCCAGCAAATGTTGAAGAAGCTTTAGCATCTACTATGGATAACGGTTCTACAGTTCAAGATCACATCAGCGCTGCAATTGCAAAAATCGGTGAAAAAATGACTCTTCGCCGCTTTGAAGTAAAAACAAAAACAGATAACGATGCGTTTGGTGCATATCTTCACATGGGCGGAAGAATCTCTGTACTATCTGTTTTAGAAGGTACTACAGATGAAAGTGCAGCAAAGGATGTTTCTATGCATGTTGCTGCATTGAATCCTAAATATGTATCACGTGACCAAGTTTCACCTGAAGAAGTAGAGCATGAACGCGAAGTATTAAAACAACAAGCTCTAAACGAAGGAAAGCCAGAAAATATTGTTGTTAAAATGGTTGAAGGCCGTTTAAGTAAATATTTTGAAGAAATTTGTTTATTAGACCAAGCGTTTGTTAAAGATCCAGACCAAAAAGTACGTAAGTTTGTTGAATCAAAAGGTGCAACTGTACGTGAATTTGTTCGTTATGAAGTTGGTGAAGGATTAGAAAAACGCGAAGAAAACTTTGCTGAAGAAGTAATGAACCAAATGAAAAAGTAAGCTGGTCATGAACAAATCTTTTTAGGGAACACGATGTGTTCCCTGTTTTTCAAAGGGATAAAAAATAGTATAATACATATGGAGGTTTATATGACCAATCCAAAATATAAACGTGTTGTTTTAAAACTGAGCGGAGAAGCGTTAGCTGGAGATCAAGGTTTTGGGATTTATCCAGCAGTGATTAAGTCTGTAGCAGATCAAGTGAAAGAGCTTGCGGATTTAGGTGTTGAAGTAGCCGTTGTCGTTGGTGGTGGCAATATTTGGCGCGGTAAAATCGGCGAAGAGATGGGAATGGATCGAGCAACTGCTGATTATATGGGGATGCTTGCAACGGTTATGAATTCCTTAGCCCTTCAAGATAGCCTTGAACAGGTTGGCTGTGAAACTCGTGTACAAACATCCATTGAGATGAGACAAGTTGCTGAACCATATATCCGCAGAAGAGCGATTCGTCATTTGGAAAAGAAACGCGTAGTTATTTTTGCAGCGGGCACTGGAAATCCTTATTTCTCTACAGATACAACAGCGGCACTCCGAGCGGCTGAAATTGAAGCAGAAGTGATCCTTATGGCAAAAAACAATGTTGACGGGGTTTATTCAGCAGATCCGCGACTCGATAAAAATGCGAAGAAATACGATGAGCTATCTTATTTAGATGTCATTAAGGAAGGATTAGCTGTAATGGATTCAACGGCTTCATCGCTTTGTATGGATAACAATATACCGCTCATTGTCTTCTCAATTATGGAAAGTGGAAACATTAAACGAGCTGTTATGGGTGAAAAAATAGGAACGATTGTTAGGGGGAAATAATATGCCAAAACAAGTGATTGCAAATGCAAAGGATAAAATGGCAAAAGCGATTTCGGCTTATTCTCGTGAATTAGCAAGTATTCGGGCAGGACGAGCAAATGCTTCGCTATTAGATCGGGTCATGGTTGAGTACTATGGTGCTCCAACTCCTGTTAACCAATTAGCCGGTATTTCTGTACCAGAAGCAAGATTACTTGTTATACAGCCTTATGATAAAACTGTTATTGGTGAAATTGAAAAAGCAATTTTAAAATCTGATCTGGGCTTAAACCCAACAAGTGATGGGAATATTATTCGAATTGCTATTCCAGCCTTAACAGAAGAACGTCGTAAAGAGTTAGTTAAAGTTGTGAAGAAAGAAGCAGAAGAAGCAAAAATTGCGGTACGCAATGTTCGTCGCGATGCAAACGATGACTTGAAAAAGCTTGAAAAAGCAGGAGAAATTACAGAAGATGATCTTCGAGGCTATTCGGATGATATTCAAAAGTTAACAGACGAGAATATTAACCAAGTCGATGCAATGACTAAGGATAAAGAAAAGGAAATCCTTGAAGTTTAAGAAACCTTATCTTTATTTAGCTGTAGCATGATAAAATCCGGATGGAAATGGCGAGCCTATTTGATAAGGATGGATTGTCTTAATAATAAAAGGTGTAAATTCAGGTAAGAAAGAACCCTCTATTGATTAGGGGGTTTTTTTACACGATAAAAGGAAATGATGAGACTAACCAAAAGTATTTTTTGTCCCTTTCTATTATTAAGAGGATATCTGGAAGTTTTTTTGATATGATAGGAATGGGTGAACAGGAAAAAATATGATTTTGGGGAATCATCTTTTTCGGAGGGTGAGATAACCTTTCTGGAGGAGTTACTTATGTTGTTCGATAAATTTAACAAACGAAAAAAAACAATCCCCTCTAATTTCCTAGAGCGAATGGAAAGTATTAGAGAAAGACCGGTACCTGAACATATTGCAATAATAATGGATGGGAATGGTCGTTGGGCAAAGAAACGGGCTTTGCCAAGAGTAGCTGGTCATCATGAAGGGATGAAAGTTGTACGAAAAATTACCATCCTGGCTAATAAACTAGGGGTTAAAGCATTAACACTCTATGCTTTTTCAACAGAAAATTGGAAACGACCAAAAACAGAAGTCGATTATCTAATGAAATTGCCTGAAGAATTTTTAGGAACTTATTTACCTGAATTAACATCAGAAAATGTAAAAGTACAGATGATCGGCTATAAGGAACAGTTGCCATCTCATACATATCGTGCGGTTGAAAAAGCAATGTCTCAAACCGAGAACAACTCGGGATTAATCCTCAACTTTGCCTTAAATTACGGAAGCAGAGCTGAAATTATTGAAGCTGTTAAAAGTATCGTTATTGATACAAAAAGTGGTATACTAAGTGAAAATAAAATTAATGAGGAAATTTTTTCGAATTATTTAATGACAAAGGGTTTATCTGATCCAGATTTATTAATTCGTACAAGTGGTGAAATCCGATTGAGTAATTTCATGCTTTGGCAGCTTGCTTATACGGAGTTTTGGTTTACGGATGTACTATGGCCTGACTTTTCAGAAGAACATTTAATTCAAGCAATTGAAGAGTTTCAAAACCGACAACGGCGTTTTGGCGGAGTTTAATAAAGGTGTTGACTATTTAGATGAAACAAAGAATTATTACAGCGGTCATTTTTGGAATCATACTCATTTCTTTAACGGTGGTTGGGGGATTACCGTTTCTAATTTTAACGTATTCAACCGCAACTATTGCACTCTACGAACTATTAAGAATGCGCAATCTCCAATTACTTTCTGTGCCTGGAATCATATCGATGATTATTCTATGGGTTGTTTTGCTTCCATCAAAATATAATTACATATTTTCATTTATACATTTAACAAAAGTAGAAATCACGTTATTTGCCGTGCTGTTATTTTTAAGCTATACAGTGGCAACAAAGAATCGCATTACTTTTGATGATGTAGGATTTTCTATCATGTCTATTTTATATATTGGAATGGGCTTTTATTATTTTTTTGAGACACGTGAAGCAGGGCTTGTCTATATTTTTTATTCATTATTTATTATTTGGGCGACGGATTCAGGAGCTTATTTTATAGGGAAAGCGATGGGAAAACGTAAGCTGTGGCCGGATATTAGTCCAAATAAAACAATTGAAGGATCGGTCGGTGGTATTTTAAGTGCTGTTATTGTCGGTGTGATCTATGGTTTAGTCACCGAAATGGACGGTAATTTGATGTATCTGGGCCTCATAACGATTATATTGTCTGCCTTTGGACAAGTTGGAGATCTCGTTGAATCAGCATTTAAACGACATTATGGAGTGAAGGATTCAGGGAACCTCCTTCCGGGACATGGCGGAATCCTTGATCGATTTGATAGCCTGCTATTTGTTTGGCCATTGATCCACTTTTTACAATTAATATAAGTGATATTCTCATTATTAAGGAATTTATATAAAGAAACCGTAATATCTTATGAAATAGTAGGTTTTTAGATGGTAGGAGTGTGATGTTTTGAAGAAAATAAGTTTATTGGGGGCCACCGGTTCCATTGGTACGCAAACGGTAGATATTATTGAACAATATAAAGAGCAATTTTCGTTAGTAGCGATGTCAGTAGGAAGAAATATTGCTTTGGCTCGAAAAATTATTACCGATTTAACTCCAGAACTCGTGTCAACAATCGAGAAACATGATGCTGAAGTTCTTCAGGCAGAATTTCCAAACGTTCGTTTCCTTTATGGGGATAAGGGTCTTGCAGAAGTGGCTGTTTATCATAAAGCAGACATTGTAGTCAATGGAGTTACGGGTAGTGTTGGATTGCAGCCAACACTTTATGCAATTGAAGCCAAAAAAACCATTGCTTTTGCTAATAAAGAAACCCTTGTTACCGCTGGTCATCTTGTTATGGAAGCGGCAAATAAACATGAAGTATCTCTCTTGCCTGTTGATAGCGAACATTCAGCCATATTCCAGTGCTTACAAGGGGAAAACAAAGATCAGCTTGACAGGATTATATTAACAGCCTCTGGTGGAAGTTTTAGGGACCGTACACGAGAAGAGCTTATCGATGTAACTGTACAGGATGCCTTAAATCATCCAAATTGGTCCATGGGTGCAAAAATCACGATTGATTCTGCCACCATGATGAACAAAGGACTTGAAGTGATTGAAGCACACTGGTTGTTTGATCTACCATACGAAAAAATCGATGTTCTGCTTCATAAGGAAAGTGTGATTCATTCCATGGTTGAATTTCAAGATAGTAGTGTGATTGCTCAACTTGGAAGCCCAGATATGCGTGTCCCGATCCTATATGCATTAACTTATCCTGATCGAGTTCCGTTTTCATCAGGGAAAAAGTTAGATTTAGCCCAATGGGGTCAACTTCATTTCAAGGAGATGGATTTTGATCGATACCGTTGTTTAAAGTTTGCCTATGAAGCGGGTAAAGCTGGAGGTTCTTATCCTACTGTATTAAATGCTGCTAATGAAGCTGCAGTAGCTGCCTTTTTATCAGGACAAATTACATTCCTACAAATAGAAGATTTTGTTGAACAAGCTTTGAATAGACACGAAGTAGTAAAAAATCCTAGTTTAGATGAAATCGAGGCCATTGATCAAGAAACGAGACAATGGGTTGGGACATTACTGAAATCTTAAAATAGAATGTTGTATAACTTATTTAGCATTCATCTTCGCTTCTACAATTGGAGGATGATTGCTAAAGAGCTTTTACATTCAGCGGGGTTCAACTCTTAGCTGAATGAAGGAATGCCTCCGGCGGATGTCTCGGATTAATTTATGATATTTACCCGAGCGGGCTTGACGACGGACCGGAAGCACGTCCCTAGTTAGGCTAGACATGCAGATATGGCGTTTTGTAGCACAAAAAATCCGGGCACAAATTCGGCGGATGAATTTGATACTCATCTATTGACAAAGGTGGTAATCTATTGACAACAGTTATAGCCTTCATTGTTATTTTTGGAGCTCTTGTATTTTTCCATGAATTGGGGCATCTAATCTTTGCAAAGAGAGCAGGCATTTTATGTCGTGAATTTGCGATTGGGTTTGGCCCAAAAGTTCTTTCATTTACCAAAAATGAAACAAACTATACGATCCGATTACTCCCGATTGGAGGGTTTGTTCGGATGGCTGGTGAGGACCCTGAAATGGTGGACATTAAGCCAGGCTACCGTGTCGGAATAATACTCGATCATGAAGATCAAGTCCAAAAAATTGTTTTAAACAATAAAGAGAAATATCGAAACGCTTTAGTTATGGAAGTTGAATATGCAGATATTGAACATGAACTTTTAATAAAAGGCTATCTTGAAGGGGATGAGGAGGAAAGACTTCGTACATTTCAAATTCTTCCTAATGCTGTTTTAGTCGAAGATGGAATCGAATCTCAAATTGCTCCATATGACCGTCAATTTGCTTCAAAATCGCTCGGGCAACGGGCAATGGCTATATTCGCAGGTCCGATGATGAATTTTGTACTAGCTTTTGTGGTGTTTATTATTATCGGTTTATTGCAAGGAATTCCTGCTGATGATCCGATTCTTGGGAAACTCACCGAGGATGGGGCCGCCTTTGAAGCGGGCTTAAAAGAAGGGGATATTGTTCACTCGATTAATGGAGCAGAAATATCTAGCTGGACAGATGTAGTAGAAGTCATTCGAAAAAACCCTGAAAAGGAATTAACTTTTTTGATTGACCGGAATGGTTCAGAGATGGAAATCCCCGTTATTCCTAAAGAGAATAAATTAGAAGACGGACAATCAATCGGTATTATTGGTGTTTATAGTCCAATGGAAAGGTCTCCGATACTGGCAGTTAAATATGGAGCAACAGAAACGTACTTTTGGACGAAAGAAATCTTTGCTGCGGTTGGAAAGCTAATCACAGGTCAGTTCTCAATTGACGCGTTATCAGGACCAGTTGGGATTTATCAATCTACTGACATGGTTGCCCAATCAGGAATTTATTATTTGATGAGATGGGCAGGCGTATTGAGTATTAACCTAGGAATTATGAATCTTCTTCCTATCCCTGCTTTAGATGGAGGAAGGCTTCTATTCTTTGCAGTTGAAGCTGTTAGAGGGAAGCCGATTGATCGACAAAAAGAAGGGATGATTCATTTCTTGGGCTTTGCTTTATTAATGCTATTGATGCTAGTTGTAACCTGGAATGACATTCAGAGATTCTTTTTGTAAGTTTCATGTTTCATGGTGGTAGGATCTAATATGTCCCCACCATGTTATGTTTTTTTAGAATAAAGAATGAACACATAATCTACTTACTTTTGAGGTGCTAGTATATGAAACAGAGTTTGACACTTATTCCTACATTAAGAGAAGTACCAGCAGATGCTGAAATTAAAAGTCATCAATTATTACTTCGAGCAGGGTATATCCGCCAAACGGCAAGTGGGGTTTACAGTTACTTACCTTTAGCTTGGCGAGTGCTACAAAATATTGAAAAAATTATACGTGAAGAATTGGATGCCACAGGGTCAGTAGAGCTTTTAATGCCTACCTTACAACAGGCTGAACTTTGGCAGGAATCCGGCAGATGGAATACATATGGTCCTGAGCTTATGCGTTTGCATGATCGACATAATCGGGAGTTTGCTTTAGGGCCGACACATGAAGAAGTGATCACAACTTTACTGAGAGATGACGTAAAATCATACAAACGATTACCTCTTTCTCTTTATCAAATCCAAACGAAGTTTCGTGATGAGAAACGACCAAGGTTTGGGCTATTAAGAGGCCGGGAGTTTATTATGAAGGATGCGTATTCTTTCCATTCATCACGAGAAAGCTTGGATGAAATGTATGATAAAATGTACCAAGCTTATTCCAACATTTTTTCCCGTGCTGGACTTGATTTCCGTGCAGTTATCGCTGATGCAGGAGCAATTGGTGGAAAGGGTACCCATGAATTTATGGTTCTTTCTCATATCGGAGAAGATACAATTGCCTATTCAGATACCTCTTCTTATGCAGCAAATATTGAAATGGCACCTGTTGTCACACAATACGAAAAGAGCAACGAAGAAGTTAAAGAAATGGAAAAAGTTTTAACTGAAAATCAAAAAACAATAGCAGATATTTCCTCTTTCTTAAATGTTTCGGTGGAGAAATGCATCAAATCATTACTATTCAAAGTGGATGACCAGTATGTATTAGTACTTGTTCGTGGCGATCATGAAGTAAATGATATAAAACTTAAGAACCTTTATAATGCAGGCACGGTTGAATTAGCAGAAGCAGAAGAAACACTAAAGGTGCTCGGTTGCTCGATTGGTTCTCTTGGACCTGTTGGTGTTTCAAATGTACAAGTGGTTGCTGATCATGCAGTAAAAGCAATTGTTAATGGTGTTTGCGGAGCAAATGAAGAGGATTATCATTATATTGGTGTAAATCCAGATCGTGACTTTGAAGTGTCACGCTATGAAGATTTACGCTTTATTCAAGAAGGTGATCCATCTCCAGATGGTCAAGGAAAAACCCTTTTCGCTAAAGGGATTGAGGTTGGTCATATTTTCAAGTTAGGAACACGATATAGTGAAGCTATGAACGCCGTGTTTTTAGATGAAAACGGAAGATCTCAGCCGTTTATCATGGGATGTTATGGAATTGGTGTATCTAGACTAGTAATGGCCATTGCAGAACAACACAATGATGATAATGGTCTAGTTTGGCCAGTAAATATTGCTCCTTTCCACGTACACCTAATTGCGGTAAACACAAAGGATGAAGCACAAACAAATGTGTCTGAGCAACTATATCAAGAACTAAAACATAATCGTTTTGAAGTTCTATATGATGATCGTTCGGAACGTGCAGGTGTTAAATTTGCAGATAGCGATCTAATTGGTCTGCCAATTAGAGTAACGGTAGGTAAGAAAGCAAATGAAGGAATTGTTGAGGTTAAAGTTCGTAAAACAGGCGAAATGAAAGAAGTTCATAAAGACGAATTAGTGAGCACTATTTCAGAGTTGCTTACAACTTTATAATCATTAATTGGTGTCTTGTATCGAGCGTTTATCTAAGTTATTTATTTAGATCGTTCTAGTACACGGCACCTTTTTTATTGGTGAAACAATAGCTTTAAGATTTGTACAATAACAGTTTTTCTCCTCACACCGAATGAGGTATGTTATAATATTGGTTGTCTAGTCTGACAGAATTAATTTTTTGATGGGAGGAGAGAGATCTTAATGAGTAATGACTCAGAAAGAATTGAGCGATTTCAGCTCTTACTCCAACAATTGCAACTTACTGACCATGCCATTGTTCCGCACTTCTTAAATGCCCAAATTGAAAAATTGGTCATTGATAAGAAAGTAAGAAAATGGCATTTTCATTTTTTATTTCAACAAATTCTACCTTATAATATTTTAATTAAATTTGTCGATCAACTTGAAAAGACGTTTTCTCATATTGCTCAAATATCCTATTCTATTAAGGTGATAGACGCTGAATATTCTGAACAATTAGCGATAGATTATTGGCAACATTGCATAAAAGAACTCGATGGAATCTCCCCACCTTTGGCAAAAGTGTTAAATGGACAACTCCCAAAGCTTCACGGTAATAAATTACTCATAAAAGTAAATAGTGAAATGGAAAGCTTGTCAATCAAGAATAAATATACTCATATTATTTCCGATATCTATCAACAATATGGATTTCCAGTGTTGATGTGTGAAACTGAACTGGATACAGAACAATCCAATCAAGAATATGAAAAGTTTCTAGAAGCGAAACAAAAAGAAGATCAAGAGAGAGCATTCCAAGCTTTAGTTGATATGCAAAAACAAGAAGAAAAAGCGGATGAGACGACACAACGTAGTGGCCCTCTCGTAATTGGTTTAACGATTAGAGATGACTCGGAATATAAGAGACTTGAAGAAATTACTGATGAAGAACGTCGTGTTGCGATCGAGGGTTATGTATTCAGTGCCGAAACAAGAGAGTTACGCAGTGGTAGAACTCTATTAACCTTTAAAATTACGGACTATACAAGCTCGATTATGGTTAAAATGTTTTCTCGTGATAAAGAAGATGCTCAGGCTTTTACTCAAGTGCAAAAGGGAATGTGGTTGAAAGTCCGTGGGAGTATTCAAAATGATACATTTGTTCGTGATCTAGTCATGATTGGAAATGACATTAACGAGTTACGACCACCCATGCGAGAGGATAAAGCACCAGAAGGGGAAAAACGGGTTGAATTGCATATGCACACTCCTATGAGTTCAATGGATGCTGTTTCTTCCGTTAGTGCTTTAGTAGGTCAAGCGAAAAAGTGGGGACATAAAGCGATCGCGATAACCGATCATGCAGTCGTTCAATCTTTTCCTGAAGCTTTTAATGCGGGTAAAAAAAATGACGTAAAAATTCTTTACGGTGTTGAAGCGAACTTAGTTGATGATGGAGTTCCAATTGCCTATAACTCAGCACATCGGAAGTTAGCAGATGATACGTATGTCGTTTTTGACGTTGAAACAACAGGGTTATCTGCTGTATATGATACGATTATTGAACTTGCAGCCGTGAAGGTACGTAATGGGGAAATCATCGACCGTTTTGAATCTTTTGCAAATCCACATGTACCCTTATCAGCAACGATTATTAATTTAACGAGTATCACAGATGATATGCTGCAGGATGCTCCGGAAGTAGAAGCAGTGCTGAAAAGGTTTCACCGTTGGACAGAGGATGCCATCCTAGTTGCGCACAATGCTTCTTTTGATATGGGGTTCTTAAATACAGGTTATAAGAGAATTGGTTTGGATAAAGCGGAAAATCCAGTCATCGATACGTTAGAGTTAGGTCGTTTTTTATATCCGGAATTGAAAAACCATCGTTTAAATACATTAGCGAAGAAATTGGATGTTGAATTAACTCAGCATCACCGGGCGATTTATGATGCAGAAGCAACTGGATATATTTTAATGAAAATGCTACGTGAGGCCGCTGAAAAGGGAATTGATTACCACGATCAGCTTAATGATAATATGGGGAAAGGAAATGCCTATCAGCGTGCACGCCCATATCATTGTACATTATTAGCCAAAAATGATCTTGGACTCAAAAATCTATTTAAATTAATCTCTTTATCCCATTTAAACTATTTTTATCGCGTACCAAGAATTCCGCGTTCACAGTTAGAGAAGTTTCGAGAAGGAATTATCATTGGTTCGGGGTGTGATAAAGGAGAAGTATTTGAAGGGATGATGCAAAAAGGCCTTGAAGAAGTTGAGAAAAAAGCCGAATTCTATGATTATTTAGAAGTGCATCCGAAAGAGGTTTATCAACATTTAATCGAACTAGAGTTAGTTAAGAATGAAAAGTCATTAGAGGAAATCATTGCAAACATTGTAAAACTGGGGGAGAAATTAAATATTCCCGTTGTTGCAACTGGAAATGTTCACTATTTAAATCCGAATGATAAAATCTACCGAAAAATCTTAGTCCATTCTCAAGGTGGAGCGAATCCCCTTAATCGCCACAAACTTCCTGATGTTCATTTTAGAACAACAGATGAGATGCTTGATGCATTTTCATTCTTAGGTAAAGAAAAAGCGCAAGAAATTGTGGTCGATAACAGCAATAAGATTGCCGATTCCATAGAAGAAGTTAAACCGATTAAGGATGATTTGTACACTCCTAAAATTGAGGGTGCGGAGGATGAAATCCGCAATATGAGCTATAAAATGGCTAGTCAAATCTACGGGGATCCGTTACCGGAAATTGTCGAAGCTAGACTAGAAAAAGAATTAACGAGTATTATAGGAAATGGCTTCGCGGTTATTTACTTAATTTCTCATAAGCTAGTAAAGAAATCGATCGAAGAGGGTTATTTAGTAGGATCACGTGGTTCAGTCGGTTCATCCTTTGTAGCGACAATGACCGAAATTACAGAAGTAAATCCATTACCGCCGCATTACGTTTGTCCAGAATGCAAACACTCCGAATTCTTTAATGATGGTTCAGTCGGCTCTGGTTTTGATTTACCTGATAAAAACTGTCCGAATTGTGGGGCAGTCTATATAAAAGAAGGACAAGATATCCCGTTTGAAACCTTCCTAGGTTTTAAAGGAGATAAAGTTCCTGATATCGATTTAAATTTTTCTGGTGAATATCAGCCACGCGCTCATGATTATACAAAAGTACTGTTTGGAGAAGATTATGTTTATCGTGCAGGTACGATTGGTACAGTCGCAGATAAAACGGCTTTCGGTTATGTTAAGGGGTATCAACAAGACCACAATCTTCAACTCCGTGGCGCTGAAGTGGAAAGACTTGCATCAGGCTGTACAGGTGTAAAGCGGACAACAGGACAACACCCCGGTGGGATCATCGTTATCCCAGATTATATGGATGTTTATGATTTTACACCGATTCAGTTTCCAGCAGATGATCGAAAAGCGGAATGGAGAACGACTCATTTTGATTTCCATTCCATCCATGATAATGTTTTGAAACTGGATATTCTCGGACACGATGATCCGACTGTCATTAGAATGCTACAGGATTTGAGTGGGATTGATCCTAAAACAATTCCAACTGATGACCCTGAAGTCATGAAAATATATAGTAGTCCAGAAAGTTTAGGTGTGACCGAAGAACAAATTATATGTAAAACAGGGACACTGGGAATACCTGAATTTGGTACACGATTTGTTCGTCAAATGCTTGAAGATACAAAACCAACAACTTTTTCTGAACTAGTTCAAATTTCTGGTCTATCCCATGGTACAGATGTATGGCTTGGAAATGCACAAGAGCTTATTCATAATAATATTTGTACACTGCCAGAGGTAATCGGTTGTCGGGATGACATTATGGTTTATTTAATCTATCAAGGCTTAGAACCTTCCTTAGCCTTTAAAATCATGGAATCCGTACGTAAAGGGAAAGGCTTAACAGATGAAATGGAAGCGGAAATGAGAAAGAATGAAGTTCCAGAATGGTATATTGATTCTTGTAAGAAAATAAAATATATGTTCCCTAAGGCCCACGCAGCTGCCTATGTATTAATGGGGGTTCGTGTTGCTTACTTTAAAGTTCACCATCCGATTCTCTATTATGCTGCCTATTTCACTGTACGTGCAGAAGATTTTGATCTTGATTCAATGGCAAAAGGCTCAAATGCCATTCGCGCAAGAGTGGAGGAAATTAACGCAAAAGGTCTTGATGCAGCCCCTAAAGAGAAAAGTTTATTAACTGTTTTAGAAATTGCTCTTGAGATGTGTGAGCGTGGTTTTTCATTTACAACGGTCGATTTGTATCGTTCAAGTGCAAATGAATTTATTATTGATGGGAATACGCTAATCCCTCCGTTTAATGCGATTCCAGGTCTTGGAACGAATGCGGCCTTCAATATTGTTAAAGCACGAGAACAAGGTGAATTTCTTTCAAAAGAAGATCTGCAAACAAGAGGGAAGGTTTCAAAAACGATCATGGAATTTCTCGAACAACAGGGTTGTCTAGAGGCACTTCCAGACCAAAACCAACTTTCGTTGTTCTAATTGCATTAAAGTTTTGGATATGTTATAGTTTTATTGGAAATACTAAGGATAACTCTGGTAATTAAGAGTGGGGAAACCCACTCTTTCGTATTGTTTACGATTGTTTTCATCCCGCTTTATTTACAATACGCTTGATTCGTAACTCCTGTTCCCTCGCTATCTATTTTGCAACATGTAATAGATAGCAAGCCACTTACAGGAGTTTTATCATTTCTTAAAAAGTTTTTGCCTTTAGTAAAGGAGGGATTCTATGAGCAAGGTCATTGATACTGTAGGTCAATTAGTGACGCCCATATTAGATGAGATGGAGCTCGAATTAGTGGATGTTGAATATGTAAAAGAAGGAAAAGATTGGTTTCTGCGTGTTTTTATTGATAAACCAAGTGGTGTTGACATTGAAGAATGCGGGATGGTTAGTGAAAGATTAAGTGAAAAATTAGATGAAATTGATCCGATCACACATAACTATTTTCTAGAAGTATCTTCACCAGGAGCGGAGCGTCCTTTAAAAAAGAAACAGGATTTCGAAAAGGCAATTGGAAAAAATGTATATATTAAGACGTACGAACCCTTAGATGGTGAAAAGGAGTTTGAAGGAGTTTTAACAGAATTTGACGGGAATATCGTTTCTGTCGAAATTAAAATAAAAACAAGAAAGACAACTGTAACCATCCCTTATGAAAAGATTGCAAATGCAAGGCTCGCTGTCAGCTTTTCATAATAAGAGGATGAAAAGACTTAAGGGGGAACCATTCTTATGAGCAGTGAATTATTAGATGCTCTTATTTTACTTGAAAAAGAAAAAGGCATTTCTCGAAATGTTATAATTGAAGCAATCGAGGCAGCATTAATATCGGCTTACCGCAGAAATTATAATCAAGCTCAAAACGTCAGGATTGATGTTAATTTAGGCACCGGGACAATGCGCGTTTTTGCACGTAAAGAAGTCGTGGATGAAGTATTTGATCCAAGACTAGAGATTTCACTAGAAGATGCTAAAAAAATCAACCCCAATTATCAAGTGGAAGACATAGTAGAGCTGGAAGTAACACCTAAAGAATTCGGTCGAATAGCTGCGCAAACTGCTAAACAAGTTGTGACGCAACGGGTACGTGAAGCGGAACGTAGTATTATTTATTCGGAATTCATTGATCGTGAAGAAGATATAATGACAGGAATTGTTCAAAGACAAGATTCTAAATTTATTTATGTCAGTCTTGGAAAGATTGAAGCAATTTTACCAAGTAATGAACAAATGCCTAATGAAAGATATAAACCTCACGATCGAATAAAGGTTTTTCTAACGAAAGTTGAAAAGACAACAAAAGGGCCGCAAATCTATGTATCAAGAACACATCCAGGTCTATTAAAGAGATTGTTTGAAATTGAAGTTCCTGAGATCTATGATGGAACTGTAGAAATTAAGTCCGTTGCTCGTGAAGCGGGAGATCGCTCGAAGATCTCTGTTCATAGTGATAACCCTGAAGTAGATGCAGTCGGTTCTTGTGTAGGTCCGAAGGGGACTCGTGTCCAAGCAATTGTTAATGAGCTCAAAGGTGAAAAAATTGATATTGTAAAATGGTCTCCTGATCCGATCGTATTTGTTGCTAATGCATTAAGCCCATCTAAAGTTCTTGATGTCATCGTTGATGAAGATGGAAAAGCAACAACGGTAATTGTACCTGACTATCAATTATCTTTAGCAATAGGTAAACGTGGACAAAATGCAAGACTTGCAGCGAAATTAACAGGTTGGAAAATCGATATTAAATCTGAAACTGACGCACGAGCCGCGGGGATTTATCCTCGTGAAGATTCTTTATTAAATTACGACAACGAAGAAGTGAATAATGAAGAAAGTGATCCTAGTGAGCATATTTTGGAATTTGAAGATCAAGATCAACTTCTAAGTCACTTTGATGATCACGATGAACAAGAGCCGAAGTAATACCAAGGGAGGGAATAAAGGTGGCAACTCGAAAAAAAATTCCTTTACGTAAATGTGTTGTAACAGGTGAAATGAGGCCTAAAAAAGAATTGATACGCATCGTTCGTTCGAAAGAAGGAGAAGTATCGGTTGATGTAACAGGTAAAAAATCTGGCAGGGGCGCATACCTAACCTTGGATAAAGAAACAATTCTCACAGCAAAAAAGAAGAACACTTTAGCTAACCACTTGCAAGTTTCAATTGATGATTCAATATATGAAGAATTATTACTATTGATTGAAGAAGGGAATTCTGTATCCTAATGGATAAGCAACGATGGATTTCATTAGTAGGCTTAGCAAATCGAGCGGGGAAAATTATATCTGGTGAAGAATTATCTCTTAAAGAAATTCGGAACGGAAAAGCGAAACTAGTACTGTTATCGGCAGATGCATCTGCCAATACGACTAAAAAAATAACAGATAAATGTAAATCCTACCATGTTCCAATGAGAATTGTTGAAAATCGAGAAATACTTGGACATGCGATTGGAAAAGAGGCCCGCGTGGTTGTTTCCATTTTAGACATAGGGTTTGCAAAAAAGTTGTTAACGCTGCTCGATGAATATCAGCGGGGGTGAAAGAATGGGAAAAATGCGCGTGTACGAATACGCTAAAAAACATAATGTATCTAGTAAAGATGTAATTACTAAGTTAAAAGAGATCGGGATTGAAGTTTCAAACCATATGGCAACTATAGAGGATGATGCAATGAAGAAATTAGATAGTACGTATAAGACTGGAAATGAAACAGGATCAAATAAACCAAAAACGGCTCCAAATCCATCACAAAATACTGCGAATCGCAGTTCGGGTCAGGCTGCTGCAGGAAGTCAAAAAGCGAACAATGGTCCGAAAAAACCAACGAATCAAAGTGGAAACACGAATAATCGCAATCATAAAGGTAAAAATAATAACTTTAACCAAAATAACAAGAATAATAAAAACAAAGGAAAAAATCAAAACAATAACAGAAACACTCATCAATATTCACAACCCGAGAAGAAAAAAGAAAAAGAATTACCAGCAAAAATTACGTTTAGTGAGTCATTAACGGTTGGTGAATTAGCGAAAAAGTTATATCGTGAACCATCAGAGATTATTAAGAAATTATTTATGCTTGGTGTCATGGCAACGATTAACCAAGAACTAGATAAAGATGCGATTGAATTAATTGCCGGCGAATACGGCGTAGAAGTTGAAGAAGAAATCAAGATTGACACAACAGATCTTGAAGTTTATTTTACAGACGACGGTGAAGGAGAACTAGTAGAAAGACCTTCTGTTGTAACGATTATGGGTCACGTTGACCACGGAAAAACTACAACACTTGATGCCATTCGTCATACGAAAGTAACAGCAGGAGAAGCAGGTGGGATTACTCAGCACATTGGTGCCTACCAAGTAGAAGAAAATGGAAAGAAAATTACGTTCTTGGATACTCCTGGGCATGCTGCTTTTACAACAATGCGTGCAAGAGGAGCAAAGATTACAGATATCACCATTCTAGTCGTTGCTGCTGATGACGGTGTAATGCCACAAACGATTGAAGCGTTAAACCATGCTAAAGCAGCTGAAGTTCCAATTATTGTAGCTGTTAATAAAATGGATAAACCGGCTGCAAACCCGGATCGGGTAATGCAAGAATTAACAGAGCATGGCCTTGTTCCAGAGGCATGGGGTGGAGAGACCATTTTTGTACCCCTCTCAGCAAAAACGGGTGAAGGAATCGATGACTTACTTGAAATGATCTTGCTTGTTAGTGAAGTAGAAGAATACAAAGCGAATCCGAATCGTAAGGCTGTTGGTACCGTTATCGAAGCACGCCTAGACAAAGGGAAAGGCTCTGTGGCTACATTACTTGTACAAAATGGTACATTAAAAATAGGAGACCCGATCGTCGTTGGTAATACATTTGGCCGTGTTCGTGCTATGGTCAATGACTTAGGTCGCCGTGTGAAAGACGCAGGTCCTTCTACACCAGTTGAAATTACAGGATTAAGTGATGTTCCGCAAGCAGGGGACCGCTTTGTCGTATTTGAAGATGAGAAAACTGCACGTGCAGTCGGTGAAGCAAGAGCTACAACCGCGCTTCAAGCTCAACGAAGTGAAAAAACAAAAGTCAGCCTTGAGAATCTCTTTGAACATATGAAAGAAGGAGAAATGAAGGAACTCAATCTTATCATTAAAGCAGATGTGCAAGGTACTGCAGAAGCTCTAGCTGCTTCTCTTTACAAAATTGATGTAGAGGGTGTAAAAATTAAGATCATTCATACAGCTGTTGGAGCGATTAATGAATCCGATATTAGTTTAGCAGCTGCTTCAAATGCTATTGTCATTGGATTTAATGTTCGTCCCGACAACAATGCGAAAAATGCAGCTGAAGCGGAAGGGGTAGATATTCGTCTTCACCGCATAATTTATAAAGTTATTGAAGAAATAGAAGCGGCAATGCAAGGGATGCTTGATCCAGAATATGAAGAAAAAATTATTGGGCAGGCAGAAGTTCGTCAAACTTTCAAAGTATCTAAAGTTGGTACGATTGCTGGTAGTTATATTACTGACGGTAAAATAACAAGAGACAGCGGAGTCCGTTTGATTCGTGATGGCGTTGTTATTTTTGAAGGAGAAATTGACGCTCTTAAACGTTTCAAAGATGATGTTAAAGAAGTAAGTCAAGGTTATGAGTGTGGAATTACCATTAAAAACTATAATGACGTAAAAGAAAATGATGTCATTGAAGCATATATTATGGAAGAAGTGGGACGTTAATGATAGTTGGCTTGTTAGCCTTTGAATGCATCATTTATGATGCCCATTCTTTAAAAGAGAAACGAGCCGTTCTACAGAGGGTTTTGACAAGGATCAAGCAAAAGTTTAATGTTTCCATTTCAGAAGTAGACTTTCAGGATAGCTGGCAAAGAAGTAAAATCGCTATTGCGGCTGTTGCTTCAGCTCGCAATCCTGTAGAAATGGAACTGCAAAATGTTCTTAAATTTATTGATTCATTTCCGGAAATTGAAAGAACGATCACCGGTATAGAATGGCTTTAGTTATGATTAGGCTTTTAGTAAATGAGGTGTGATTATGAGTGTGAGAGCCAATCGAGTTGGGGAGCAAATGAAAAAGGAATTAGGCGAAATTATTACTCGTAAAATAAAAGATCCCCGTATAGGATTTGTTACAGTGACAGATGTCCAAGTTACAGGTGATCTGCAACAGGCAACCGTCTATATCTCTGTATTAGGGGATGAAAAACAACGGGAAAATACGTTGCTTGGACTTGCCAAAGCAAAAGGGTTTATTCGCTCTGAAATCGGTCAAAGAATTCGTTTGCGTAAAACTCCTGAAATCGCCTTTGAATTTGATGAATCCATTGGTTATGGAAATAGAATTGACACCTTGCTGAATCAAATTCATAATGAAGAAAAAAATCAATAACAAAGAAATGATAAAAATGGATAGACATTCGTCTATCCATTTTTTAAAGAAAGGACTAAACCAATGGAAGGAATTATCCCTCTTTTTAAACCAAAAGGGATGACGTCTCATGATTGTGTATTCAAATTAAGAAAAATTTTAAAAATGAAGAAAATCGGTCATACCGGTACGTTAGATCCAGATGTGACAGGCGTTTTACCCATTTGTATAGGCAGAGCCACTAAAGTAGCAGAATATTTAACAGATGCAGGAAAAGCTTATGAAGGAGAGGTTACTCTTGGAAAGTCAACAACCACAGAAGACGCCTCGGGAGATGTTATAGAAGAAGCTAAAGTTGAAAGAATGATTTCTAGAAGTGAGATATTAAATATTTTCCATACTTTTACAGGGACAATTACACAAACACCTCCAATGTTTTCGGCAGTTAAAGTTAAGGGTAAACGCTTATATGAATATGCTAGACAAGGAATAGAGGTTGAACGCCCTTCTAGAGAGGTGCAAATTTATTCACTCGAACTACTAGACGATTGTTTTGAATTTGTTGGGGACCAAATAACCTTTCGCTTTCGTGTCGCATGCAGTAAGGGCACTTACATTCGCACATTAGCGGTCATGATCGGTGAAGCTTTAGGATATCCTGCTCATATGTCTGATTTAACTAGAGTTCAGTCTGGAACGTTTAAGTTGGATGATTGTGTGACATTAGAGGAGGTTGAGGAAAAAAAGAATAATGGTTCAATTGAAGAAGTTCTATTTCCTTTAGAGACAGCTTTAACTCATTTGCCGAAATATACGATAAATGATAAAATAGCGGAGAAAGTGAAAAATGGGGCAGTTCTTCCCACTCCGCCAATGTTTACGCATGACAATTCTTTAATTGTTGTGGAGACAGAGACAGGACAGGCATTAGCTATTTATGCACATCATCCTGAAAAAGTAGGCTGGATGAAGCCATCCAAAGTATTACGTACTGTCCTTTGATAGGTTTGGAAGTACAGAAAAAGGTGAGACAGACGTGGAAGTATATTATCTAGAGTATCCGCACCATATAAAACGCGATCAAATTCCGAAGCTTGTCATGGCATTAGGTTTTTTTGATGGTGTTCATTTGGGTCATCAAAAAGTAATAAATGCTGCTAAAAAAGAAGCTGAAGCAAAAGGCTTAAAAAGTGCAGTCATGTCTTTTGATCCACATCCTTCTGTTGTACTTGGGAGGAGTGTTAAGCATGTTAAATATATTACCCCTCTTGAAGAAAAAATTAAGCTCCTTCAATATCTTAATATCGATTACTTTTTTGTTGTTCGGTTTACAGAAGAGTTCGCCAATCTGTTGCCACAGGAATTTGTTGACTACTATTTAATTGATTTAAATGTAAAACATGTGGTAGCTGGATTTGATTATACATATGGAAGGTTGGGCAAAGGAACAATGGAAACCCTTCCTTTTCATTCAAGACAGCAATTTACTTTTTCTGTAATTGGTAAACTTCGATTTCAGGAAGAGAAAATTAGCTCTACCTTGATTCGATCATACATTAATGAGGGAATAGTAGACAAATTACCCCCATTACTAGGTCGTTTTTATCATACGAGCGGTACGGTTATACACGGGGAAAAAAGAGGCCGAACGATCGGATTTCCAACGGCTAACGTTAATACAAATGAAGAGTATCTCCTTCCTCCCACTGGGGTGTATGCAGTAAAGCTCAAAATTTCCTTGTCTGGAGAGATCTATAATGGTGTTTGTAATGTTGGATATAAACCAACATTCCATAAGGAAAAAGCCGATAAACCATCGGTAGAAGTATATATTTTTGATTTTGCTGGAGATCTTTATGACAAAAAAGTTACCGTTATTTGGTTTTTGAGATTAAGAAGTGAAATGAAGTTTTCCGGTGTAGAAGAATTAAAGGCACAAATTGAGAAGGATAAGCAAACAACAAAGGATTACTTTGAAAAAAATGCTATAGATACTTGCATTTTGTTATAAAAAGATGTATTCTTATTATCGTATTAAATTGAACCTTTGCTTGGCATAGCGACTCACCAACGCATGCTGGGTAACAGGGGATTATTTTAGGAGGTGAACAGGATGGCAATCACACAAGAACGTAAAAATGAACTTATCAATGAGTACAAAGTACATGACACTGATACTGGTTCTCCAGAAGTTCAAATCGCTGTCCTTACGGAACAGATTAACAATTTGAATGAGCATTTACGTACGCACAAGAAAGATCATCACTCACGTCGTGGTCTTTTGAAGATGGTTGGTAAACGTCGTAATTTATTAACTTACTTACGTAATAAAGACGTTCAACGTTACCGTGTATTAATTAATAAACTTGGTTTACGTCGTTAGTCGAAGAAAAGCGGGAATTTTCCCGCTTTTTTATTAGCTTAAAATTATTCCATTTTAAGGGATTTTTAACATTTTTAACATTTTTATATCCCTTTTTACATAAATAGGATATACCATTTAGATGGTTGTTATGCACAGGAATATCAATCCGCGCTTATTTTTTAGAAAAGTGGTACATAATAATAGATAGTTATAAGGATATGAATAAACAAGCAAAATTTAGTGCTTTTTATTATAAAATGATATGCTCGTATGGAAGCGTTATTCTCTTTTTAGACAAGGCAGAGAGGAGTATTAAATGAATGAAACAAGATAAACATGTATATTCAATAGATTGGGCTGGCCGAGAGTTAACTGTAGAGGTTGGTCAGTTAGCAAAACAAGCAAATGGAGCAGCGTTAGTTCGCTATGGAGACTCTGCTGTTTTGAGTACAGCTACAGCTTCTAAAGTAGCAAAGAATGTAGACTTTTTTCCTTTAACTGTGAATTATGAGGAAAGATTATACGCGGTTGGAAAAATTCCAGGTGGGTTTATTAAAAGGGAAGGCCGGCCAAGCGAGAAGGCAATACTTGCAAGTCGCTTAATTGATCGCCCGATTCGCCCATTATTTGCCGACGGATTTCGTAATGAAGTTCAAGTCGTTAGCTTAGTTTTGAGTGTAGATCAAGATTGTTCAACTGAAATGGCAGCCATGTTTGGGTCATCACTTGCACTAAGTGTTTCTGATATTCCATTTCAAGGGCCAATTGCCGGTGTAATTGTGGGTCGTATTGATGGTCAATTCGTCATTAATCCTACTGTTGAGCAGGCAGAAAAAAGTGATATCCACTTAACAGTAGCAGGGACAAAAGATGCCATTAATATGGTTGAGGCAGGCGCAAATGAAGTTCCTGAGGAAATCATGTTAGAAGCGATTATGTTTGGTCATGAGGAAATTAAACGATTGATTTCATTCCAAGAGCAGATTGTTGCTGAAATTGGGAAGGAAAAAATGGAAGTCGTTCTTGCAGAAGTTGATGCAGAATTAGAAGCAGAAGTACGTCAACTGTGTGAGACGGAAATGATACAGGCCATTCAAGTACAAGAAAAGCATGCTCGTGAAGAAGCGATTAACGGTGTTAAAGAAAAAGTTCTTGCAAAATATGAAGAACAAGAAGCGGAAGAAGAAGTGATCAAAGGAGTAAAACAAGTATTAGACATCCTTGTAAAAGGAGAAGTACGCCGTCTGATTACAGAAGAAAAAATCAGACCAGATGGCCGAAACCCGGAAGAAATTCGTCCGTTATCATCAGAAGTTGGCATCCTCCCACGGACTCACGGATCAGGTTTGTTTACGCGTGGTCAAACACAAGCATTAAGTATTTGTACTCTGGGTGCTTTAGGAGATGTGCAAATTCTTGATGGCCTTGGCCTTGAAGAGGAAAAGCGGTTTATGCACCATTATAATTTCCCGAACTTTAGTGTTGGTGAAACAGGTCCAATGAGAGGACCAGGCCGTCGTGAAATTGGTCATGGTGCCCTTGGTGAAAGAGCTTTATCTTATGTAATACCAGATGAAAAAGGATTTCCATATACCATTCGTCTTGTAGCAGAAGTTCTAGAATCCAATGGCTCTTCTTCACAAGCAAGTATTTGCGCAGGAACTTTAGCGATGATGGATGCAGGAGTACCAATTAAGGCGCCTGTTGCAGGGATTGCCATGGGACTTGTCAAATCTGATGAGCATTATACCATTCTTACAGATATCCAAGGGATGGAAGACCATCTTGGAGACATGGACTTTAAAGTAGCCGGAACCGCAAAAGGCATAACAGCTCTGCAAATGGACATCAAAATTGAAGGGTTATCACGTGAAATTCTTGAAGAGGCCTTATTACAGGCTAAAAAAGGTCGGATGGAAATCTTAGATTCCATGATCGCGACAATCGGTAAGCCACGTGAACAATTATCAACTTTCGCACCTAAAATTTTAACGATGACGATTAATCCGGATAAAATTCGTGATGTAATCGGACCAAGTGGAAAACAAATCAACAAGATTATAGAAGAAACTGGCGTGAAAATCGATATTGAACAAGATGGTACAGTATTCATTTCTTCAACGAATGAAGAAATGAATAAAAAAGCCAAACAAATTATCGAGGATCTTGTTCGTGAGGTCGTAGTAGGACAACTTTATCTAGGAAAAGTAAAGCGAATTGAAAAATTCGGTGCCTTTGTGGAAATTTTCCAAGGGAAAGATGGGCTTGTTCATATTTCAGAATTAGCGGAAGAACGTGTTGGCAAAGTCGAAGATGTTGTCAAGATCGGTGATGAAATGTTAGTCAAAGTGCTTGAAATTGATAAACAAGGCCGAGTTAATTTATCACGTAAAGCTGTTTTGAAAGAACAACGCCAACATGAGCAAAGTACTCAAAGTTAAGCTAATTAGCAGTCAGTGGAGGATCCCTGACTGTTTATTATTGTAAAAATATTACATATTCCTTTTACTGTTCTACCTTGTCCTCCCTTTTCATATTTTATATGGAGGAGGATGAGGAATGAAAAAATGGTTTGTTGTTGTTATACTATTCATCATGGCGTTTCTGATTGTGAATAACCCTTTATCAAAAGAGTATATTGGCCAGATAAAAGGGGATGTCGTTTTTGTTGGTAAAAATAAAAATCCTCTTTATCATGAAATAGAAATGAAGGCTAGTGAATACAAGATCGCTGCCAGTGATGCCAAAATTGATCCTATTTGGAAGGCACTTCCAGGTTACAATGGGATTGATATCGATGTGAAAGCATCCTATGACAAAATGAAAAAATATGGAAAATTTGATGAGAATAAATTGATTTATAAACAGATCTCACCGAATACACATTTAGAAGATCTTCCTCCATCACCGATTTATAAAGGACATCCCGAAAAGCCAATGGTTAGTTTTATAATTAATGTGGCATGGGGAAATGAATACTTATCAAGTATGTTAGCGACATTGAAAAAGCACCATGTTTCAGCTACGTTTTTCCTTGAGGGCAGATGGGCACAAAAGAATCCTGATCTGGCAAAGTTAATTGATGAAGCGGGTCATGAAGTTGGCAATCATTCCTTTTCTCATCCGGATATGAAAAATATCTCCAACGAAAAGATTAGACAGGAGATTATTAAAACAAATGAAGTTATTAAAGCGACAATAGGATCGGAGCCAAAATGGTTTGCACCGCCTAGTGGAAGTTATCGAGACGATACAGTTCAAATTGCTGCCCAAGAAGGTCTAGGTACAATCATGTGGAGTGTAGATACCATTGATTGGCAAAAACCTACTCCGGACGTATTAATTAATCGGGTCATGTCAAAAGTTCATGATGGAGCCATTATTTTAATGCATCCTACACAGTCAACAGAGCAATCGTTAGATGAACTGATTACAAGTATTAAGGCAAAAAGACTGCAAATAGGTACGGTTTCAGAGTTATTATCTGAAGAAAGAATAATTAATCAACCCATTCACCAGACTGAACAAAAAGAGTCAACACAGTAGTAAAAGTTTAGATCTTGGAAAAAATAAGAATGATAGGATATACTTTACAACAAATAGTGTACAATTAGTGCATGTAATAACATCTTTGTTTTAGGACAGGAGGAGTTTGTTTGATCAAGAAATATACTTGTCAAAATGGAGTAAGAGTTGTACTAGAGAACATTCCGACCGTTCGTTCCGTTGCCATTGGAATTTGGATTGGAACAGGTTCGAGAAATGAGACAGTAGCCAATAATGGGATCTCTCATTTCTTAGAACATATGTTTTTTAAAGGAACAAAGACGAGATCGGCATTAGAAATTGCTGAAGCGTTTGACAGTATAGGTGGACAAGTTAATGCCTTCACCTCTAAGGAGTATACTTGCTATTATGCAAAAGTATTAGACAATCATTCACAATTTGCATTGGAAGTACTTGCGGACATGTTCTTCAATTCCACTTTTGTTGAAGAAGAATTAGTAAAAGAAAAGAATGTTGTTTATGAAGAAATTAAAATGTATGAAGATACGCCAGATGATATCGTTCATGACCTTTTAAGTAAAGCCATTTATGAAGAGCATTCACTTGGGTATCCCATTTTGGGTACGGAAGAAACATTGTCCACGTTCACAGGCAATACGTTAAAAGAATACATGCATAATATGTATACTCCAGAACATGTGGTCATATCAATCGCTGGAAACATTGATGAATCTTTTATAAAAGAAGTCGAAAAGTTATTTGGTTCTTATGAAGGTGGAAAAAGAACAAAAGTCGAAGAAAAGCCTGTTTTCCATATGAACCAAATTGCACGTAAAAAAGATACCGAACAAGCCCATCTGTGTCTTGGATATGAGGGGCTTAAAGTGGGACATGAAGATATTTATAGTCTCATTATCCTAAATAATATTTTAGGTGGCAGCATGAGCAGTCGCTTATTCCAAGAGGTCAGGGAAAAAAGAGGGTTATCCTATTCGGTTTTCTCTTATCACTCTGCATTTGAGGATACGGGAATTGTAACGGTTTATGGTGGAACAGGAGCTAAACAACTGGATGTATTATATGAAACGATTCAAGAAACTTTAGCAAACTTGAAAAAAGATGGGATCACCGATAAAGAATTATCTAATAGTAAGGAGCAATTAAAGGGTAGTTTAATGTTGAGTCTTGAAAGTACAAATAGCCGGATGAGTCGAAACGGAAAAAATGAACTTGTTCTTGGTAGACATCGTTCTCTCGATGATATGGTAGAACAAATTGATAACGTTTCGAAGGGCAGTGTCAATGAAATGGCAACAAGAATTTTTACAGATGATTTTTCTGTATCTTTAATAAGCCCAGACGGAGTACTGCCAAAAAGTCTATAACAAGAATGAAACAGTCTATTTATAAATAGGCTGTTTTTTTGTGTGATTAAATAGGAACGATAGTCTAATCCATTGTCATGAATCGTATGAATATAGAGAAGGAAAAGATTGAAAAGGTGGGATTCCATGAGATTGAGTGAATTAAGTGGGAAAGAGATTGTTGATATCAATCGTGCGGAGCGGTTAGGAGTTCTAGGGCAAACGGATTTAGAAATTAATGAAAGTGATGGTCAAATTGAAGCCTTAATTATCCCGTCATTAAAGTGGTTCGGGATGAGAAAACAAGGAAATGAAGTACGTGTCGGATGGAATCACATCAAAAAAATTGGTAGTGATATGATTATATTGGATATGGACAATATCGAAAAAAAGTGACTCGCTGCGGGGTCACTTTTTTTGTTGGGCCTCATTAGTTGATATAAACTCAAATTTGATTAGTTGTACTGCCGTCACAGATTTCCGCTAATATACATATGATGTTGAAGTAGTCCCGTAATCCAACTTGAAGTTCCTTTGAAAAAATTACGAATAAGTGACCGTTCAAAACAAAATGGGGCCTCTTTAAATGTTGAATCTAGCCCTAATAAAGAAGGTGAATTTTCATGCTGACAGATATGCAAATTGCCATTATTGGCGGTGATGCAAGGCAGCTCGAAGTGATTCGTAAACTAACAGAACTTGACACAAAGCTATCACTTATCGGATTTGAACAGCTCGATCATGCCTTTACAGGAGCAAGCAAGGAAAAAATTGATGAACTTGACTTTTCCGCTTTAGATGCCATTATCTTACCGGTTGCTGGTACTAGTCCAGATGGCCACGTAGATACTATTTTTTCAAATGAGAAAATTAGGCTGGTAGAAGAGATGGTCATGAAAACGCCAGAGCATTGCACCATTTTTTCCGGCATCACAAATGCTTATTTAAATAATATTATAGAAAAAACAAAACGTCGTCATGTTCAACTATTTAGTCGAGACGATGTTGCCATTTATAATTCTATACCAACGGTAGAAGGTACGATTATGATGGCTATTCAACATACAGATATTACCATCCATGGATCAAATGTAACGGTCCTAGGACTTGGTAGAGTAGGAATGAGTGTTGCTCGAACTTTTCATTTGCTTGGAGCAAAAGTGAAGGTTGGTGCACGAAAACCCGCGCATATTGCCCGGATTACGGAGATGGGTTTAACACCATTTCATCTTGATGATCTAACCCATTGTGTGTCAGATACTGACATTTTAATAAATACAATCCCACATTTAATTGTCACTCCAAAGGTTATTGCCAAACTGCCTGTTCACACATTGATCATTGATTTGGCTTCAAAGCCAGGTGGAACTGATTTCCGTTATGCGGAAAAAAGGGGAGTTAAAGCTTTATTAGCTCCAAGTCTGCCTGGAATCGTAGCGCCGAAAACGGCGGGAACCATTTTAGCAAATGTCCTTTCACAATTACTGGAAGAAGTATATGAAAATCGAAAGGAGAATGAATAATGAGTTTAAATGGAAAACGTATTGGGTTTGGTTTAACAGGCTCTCATTGTACGTATGACGCAATATTTCCTGAAATTGAAAAATTAGTAAATGCAGGGGCAGAAGTCATTCCAGTTTGCACATTTACGGTTAAGAATACAACCACTCGTTTTGGAAAAGGGGAAGACTGGGTCAACCGAATTGAAGAGTTGACAGGGAATAAAATTATCGACTCAATTGTTGCAGCAGAACCACTAGGGCCGAAAGTTCCATTAGACTGTATGGTAATTGCTCCATTAACGGGTGCTTCTATGAGTAAATTTGCCAATGCTTTAAGTGATTCACCTGTGCTAATGGCTGCTAAGGCGACATTAAGAAATCAAAAGCCAGTAGTATTAGGAATTTCTACTAACGATGCATTAGGGTTAAATGGCGTGAATCTAATGCGATTGATGGCAACAAAGAATATCTACTTTATTCCATATGGTCAAGATGATCCGGTCAATAAACCTAATTCAATGGTGGCACGGATGACGATGTTACAAGAAACGGTTGAAGCAGCAATAGCAGGCAAACAACTACAGCCTGTCATCGTTGAACGCTTCAAAGACGAATAAGGTGAAACTTCCATCAGTGGGGCTTTCCACTGATGGTTAGCACGCAGAGCCTGATTGATTTAACTAAGGGCAAAGCCCAAAGATAAATCTTATTTCATAATTGGGGCTTTACGTGCGTTAGATCTTCCACAATTTTCTTCGAATTTACTGAATTTTGATAAGGGTAAACTTTTTTGAGTAAAAAGATTTCTTTACTAATTTATTGTGATAAAATATATGAAAGTATTATAAAGATGGCGATTGGTTTTAAACCTCGCCTTCTTTGTATGAATGTTGTAAACTATATTAAAATATCATATAGTATTACTATTTCCAGAACATTATTTTTCGGATTTGAAAGGGGAAACAAACAATGGAGCAGACAAAAGGTTTTCATGTAGCAGTAGTTGGAGCAACTGGAGCAGTAGGACAGCAAATCATCAAAACACTGGAAAATAGAAAGTTTCCAATTTCACAATTAACTTTATTATCTTCAGCTCGTTCTGCAGGTAAAAAGGTAGAGGTGAATGGAGTTGAATATACGTTACAAGAGGCAAAATCCGATAGTTTTAAAGATGTGGACATTGCTTTCTTTAGTGCAGGTGGTAGTATTTCCAAAGAATTAGCTTCCCACGCTGTCAACGCTGGTGCGATCGTCGTTGATAATACAAGTGCATATCGTATGGATGAAAATGTACCACTTGTGGTCCCAGAAGTGAATGAAAAAGATCTTTTAAATCATAAAGGGATTATTGCAAATCCAAACTGTTCTACCATTCAAATGGTTGTAGCACTTGAACCCATTCGCCAACAGTTTGGGTTAAACAAAATCATTGTATCTACTTATCAAGCTGTTTCTGGTTCAGGTGCAGTGGCTGTTGAAGAGATGAATTCCCAAACACAAGCAATCTTGAATAATGAAGAGTTTGAACCAGCTATTTTACCTGTTGGCAGCGATAAAAAGCACTATCAAATAGCATTTAATGCGATTCCTCAAATTGATTTATTTCAGGAAAATGGCTTTACGTATGAAGAAATGAAAATGATCAATGAGACAAAGAAAATCATGCATAATCCAGAGTTGAATGTTGCAGCAACTTGTGTTCGTATCCCAGTCGCAGTTGGTCACTCAGAATCACTTTATATTGAGGTTGACAAAGAAGGCGTTACTGTTGAAGAAGTGAAAGAGTTGTTAAAATCAGCTCCAGGCGTTATTCTTCAGGATGATCCAGCAAACCAAGTTTATCCAATGCCTGCAGATTGCGTTGGTTCTACTGATGTATTTGTTGGCAGAATCCGTAAAGATCTTGATAATCCAAAAGGCTTCCACTTATGGGTTGTGTCTGATAACTTACTAAAAGGAGCTGCTTGGAATTCAGTCCAAATTGCAGAAAGTTTAATTAAATTAGGTTTAGTTAAATAGAAACTAAAAACTTCGGATATTCATTTCCATTGATGCCCAAACTTTTCAGCAAAGTATAGCAAAAATGAAAATCCATCATAGAATGGATTTAGAGGTGTAGCAATGAAAATAATTGTCCAAAAGTTTGGTGGAACTTCTGTACGTGATGAAAATGGACGGAAACATGCAAGAAACCATATTGAATCTGCCTTAGATAAAGGTTATAAAGTGGTTGTGGTTGTATCTGCTATGGGTCGAAAAGGGGATCCTTATGCAACAGATACACTGCTTTCACTCATTCAATCGTCTGATCGATTAATCAGTAATCGTGAAACAGATTTATTGCTCTCATGTGGAGAAATTATCTCAAGTGTCGTTTTTTGCGATATGCTGCTGAGCGAAGGAATTCGAGCAACCGCCTTAACTGGAGCACAGGCTGGTTTTGTAACCAATAATGATCATACCAATGCGAAGATCATAAATATGAAATGTGATCGTTTGTTAAACGAATTAAATCATTACGATGTAGTGGTCGTGGCAGGCTTTCAAGGGCAAACTAAATTTGGGGATATTACGACTATTGGTAGAGGGGGTAGTGATACCTCTGCCGCTGCTTTAGGTGCCGCTATCAATGCTGAATATATTGATATTTTTACGGATGTTGAAGGAATCATGACAGCTGATCCGCGGTTAGCTGAAAATGCACGTCCATTATCCGTGGTAACCTATGCAGAAGTTTGTAATATGGCCTATCAAGGTGCAAAAGTTATTCATCCTCGTGCTGTTGAAATTGCCCAGCAAGCGAACGTACCAATTCGGATTCGGTCTACTTATTCAGATCATCAGGGCACATTAATCACAAACAATCAACAGGATCATATAATAAAAGAGCGAACGGTTACAGGCATCGCCCATTTATCGAACATTACCCAGCTTAAGGTATTTGCCAAGAAAGAACAATATAACTTACAATCCGAAGTTTTTAAGGCAATGGCAAATCATAGAATCAGTGTCGATTTCATCAATATTTCACCGAACCAAGTGATCTATACTGTGTCAGATGAAATGACGAACAAGGCGATATCTGTTCTTCAAGATCTCGGTTATAACCCTGTAATTGAGCGTGATTGTGCAAAGGTTGCAGTAGTAGGTGCAGGTATGGCTGGAGTTCCAGGTGTAACATCCAAAATTGTCGGGACATTATCTCAAAATGGAATCAGAATTCTACAGTCAGCTGATAGCCATACGACAATTTGGATTCTAGTTAAGCAGGAAGATTTAGTATCCGCAATTAACTCACTACATGATGTTTTCGAATTAGAGAAAGTGAATTTGATAGATGTAAATTAGATGGGAGCATCTAATTGAAAGGAGTGGTTGTATGGTTCGCTTTGGTCGAATTGCAACAGCTATGGTGACTCCATTTGATCGTAAAGGACATATCGATTTTACAAAAACAACTCAGCTAGTGAACTATTTAATTGAAAATGGTAGTGAATCTTTAGTTGTTTGTGGAACAACTGGTGAATCACCAGCGTTATCGAAAGAGGAAAAATTAGCGTTGATCGATCATGTCATTAAAGTAGTGGATAAGCGTGTGCCTGTAATAGCAGGCACAGGAAGTAACAATACTTATGAATCAATAGAATTAACCAAAAAAGCTGAAGACTTAGGTGCAGATGCCATCATGTTAGTCGCTCCTTATTATAATAAACCAAATCAAGAGGGGCTTTATCAACATTTTAAGTCGATTGCAGAAAATACAGATTTACCTATTTTACTCTATAATATCCCAGGTAGATCGGCTATTAATATTGAACCGGAAACAATTATCCGTTTGGCACAAATTAAAAATATTGTAGCGGTAAAAGAAGCGAGTGGCAATTTGAATGATATGACGGAAATTATTGCCAAAACACCAGATGATTTTGAATTATATACGGGGGATGACGGTAATACTCTCCCAGTATTATCAATTGGCGGTTCGGGAGTGATCTCTGTTGCCTCTCATGTTATTGGAAACGAAATGCAGGAAATGGTAACAAAGTTTTTAAACGGCCAGATTCACGATGCGGCAAAGATCCATCAAAAGCTGCTTCCTATCATGGTTGGTTTGTTCAATTCTCCAAACCCAGTTCCTGTCAAAACAGCTTTACAAATGAAAGGGCTTGATGTTGGTACAGTACGTTTACCACTCGTGGCTCTTAACGAGCAGGAACGTTTAGCATTAAGCAAACTATTAGAAAACCTATAATTAAAGAAAGAAACCCAGTCGTCTATTAAACGACTGGGTTTCTTTAACTTTATTCAGTAAATGTTTTTGTACCAATAGCTTGCGACAGGTACAGGACTCCCGACTTCTATAAGTGGGGAATGAATGCAAAATGTTTTTTGATTCAGTAGGGGTTCAAACCCCGGTTGAATGAAGGTAAGCCTTCGGCTGATGCCTCGGATTTTTAATGGTGTTTTTCCGCGTCTTAACTGGCAGAAAGCTCACTACAACTAGTTACTCAGAGAAACTGATAGTAGAAATGTATACGAAATCAACTGCCAGTAAAGACCTTAAAGTTGAACACAGACTAGTACGCCATTCGGCAACGTCTGCGTGAAGAGCATACATGCTGGCCGCGGGCTTTCCATTAGTGGGAAACAACACCCACTGATGGAAGTTTCACTTTATCGAACGAGCTCGACGACGGACAGGGCGTCCTAGTCAGGCGAAAGCCACTGGATTTTGCATTTTGAAGCGTGATAAAAATCCGGGCACAAATTAGGCGGAGCGAATTTGATATTTTGCTTATTTCTATTACAAGCTTCCTCTTACTTCCACTTTTATAGTTGTAATGATTTTCCTAAATCAAGTATAATGAAAGTATCTGATTTCGGTCGGCGTAAAACAACATAGGAGGAAGCTTGATTTGAACACAATAGAAAATGAGACCATAAAGCTTATTGCTTTAGGGGGAGTTGGCGAAATTGGCAAAAATATGTACGTGGTGGAAGTAGATGAGGATATTTTTGTCATAGATGCCGGTTTAATGTTTCCTGAGAATGAAATGCTTGGGATTGATATAGTCATTCCAGACTATAGTTATTTAATTCAAAATGAAGATAGAGTGAAAGGAATCTTTTTAACCCATGGTCACGAAGACCATATCGGTGGATTATCTTATCTTCTCCAAAAGATCGATGTGCCTGTATATGCAACGAAACTGACGATAGCCTTTGCACAAGTTAAAATGAAAGAACAAGATTTTCATAATAAAGTTCAATTTGTTGAAATTACATCAGATTCTGTTATTGAATTTGATTCAGCAAAGATTTCATTTTTTAGAGTGACTCATAATATCCCTGATTCAGTGGCTGTTTGTATTCATACATCAAAAGGTGTCATTGTCCACACAGGTGATTTTAAATTTGATCAGTCAGCAAATGATTTATATAAGCCGGAAATCGGCAAAATGGTTGAAATAGGTGAAAAAGGGGTTCTCTGCTTATTATCTGATAGTACAGATGCAGAAAAACCAGGATATACTTTATCTGAGGCGATCGTTGCCAAGGAAATGAATGATGCTTTCTATAATGCAAAAGGACGGATCATTGCCGCTTGTTTTGCGTCTGACTTATATCGGATTCAACATATTTTCGATGCTGCCTATGAAAGCAGGCGTAAAGTTGCGATTGTAGGGAAAAGTTTACAGGTGATATTCGATATTGGAATAAAGCTAGATTACTTACATGTTCATGATGAAATTATCATACCCATTTCTGAAATCAAAAATTATCCAGAGGATGAAATTGTTATTTTAACGACTGGAAAACTCGGTGAACCACTGGAAGTCCTTCAGAAAATGGCAAAACAGACTCATAAACATATCAATATTCAAAAAGGAGATACCGTTGTTTTTGCCGTTTATGCGATTAGAGGCAATGAACTTCTTATTTCCAAAACGGTCGATATGCTTTACCGAGCAGGGGCTATTGTGTTAGGAGGAAATAAATCCTATCATACCTCAAGCCATGGAAGCCAAGAAGAGTTGAAATTCATGATCAACTTAATGAAACCGAAATTTTTTGTTCCCATTCATGGCGACTTTAAAGCCCTAAAAGCACATGAACGAGTGGCTAAAGAATGTGGACTAACAGATGATCGGATCTATATCCCTGAAAAGGGTGAGGTTATTGAGTTTAAAAATGATCGGATTCGTCCAAATGGAAAGGTCCCGGCTGGCAATGTATTAATTGATGGCAGTGGGGTTGGAGATGTTGGAAATATTGTCTTACGGGACAGGAAGCTATTATCTCAAGATGGAATTTTAATCGTCGTAGTAACGTTAAATAAAAAAGAAAAGAAAATATCTTCAGGACCTGAAATTATTTCTAGAGGCTTTGTATATGTCAGAGAATCAGAGAAATTGCTTGAAGAAGCTTCAAACCGTGTCCGAGCGATTGTTGAACAAAGTATTTCTAGAGATACGTTCGACTGGGCCATGATTAAACAGGATATGCGTGACATTCTTAATCAATATTTATATGAAAAAACAAAACGCCGCCCAATGATTTTACCTATTATAATGGAAGTTAAATAAAGTGACACTTCCATCAGTGGGGGTTCATTCACCCCCATTGATCATCTTTAAGGCTGACTCATGACTAGAGTCAGCCTTGTTTTACATTTTTATCACCTTATGGAAAGAGCTTACTTTGAAAAATGGAGGTTTTGTTATGGAACTGTCAAAGGTGATAACGAAATTAAGTGGTCATAAGCCGAATATATTAGGTCATAAAGAATTACAAACATTTGCTGTTTTACTACCTCTTCTTGAAAAGAATAATGAAACCCATGTGTTATTTGAGGTTCGTTCCATGAATTTAAGAAGGCAGCCTGGTGAAATCTGCTTTCCGGGTGGCAAAATGGAAAAAGATGACCCTAATCACAGTCAATGCGCCATTCGTGAAACGTCCGAAGAATTGGGGATCAGCGAAGAGGAAATCGCAAACGTGATGCCCCTTGATTTTATGGCCAATGCGACGGGAAATATTATTTATCCATTTGTTGGTACAATAAAGAATCCTGATAAAATAAAACCGAATCAATTGGAGGTCGGAGAGGTATTTACTGTTCCATTGAATTATTTCTTAACTACGGAACCAGAAGTGTACAAAATTCACTTTAAAGTTGTTCCCGAAGAAAATTTTCCTTTAGATTTGCTAATAGGTGGGGAAAATTATAAATGGCAAATCCACCCAATTGATGAATATTTTTATCAATATAACGGCAAAGTGATTTGGGGATTAACCGCTAAAATCTTAGTTCATTTTCTTTCCATCTTAAAAAATGATTAAATCATCAAAGAACTCTCATGTTGCATGAAAAGTTAGTTTGTTTCTCATACTAACTTTATATGTCAATGAAGGGAGTCAATGTAAGATGGATAAAGAGAAGCTTAGAAACGCAGGACAAAACCAAGAACAAGAAAAACCGAAAGAGGATCAAACCTCAGGTTTAATTGAAAAAATCCAACAGCTAGGACAAACAAACGTACCTCAACTAGCACAAGATTCTAAGATTCATTGTCTTACGATAATCGGACAGGTGGAGGGACATTTAGCTTTGCCCCCACAAAATAAAACAACGAAATATGAACATATTATTCCTCAGTTAGTGGCAATTGAGCAAAACCCAAAGATTGAAGGATTGTTGGTGATTTTAAATACAGTTGGTGGGGATGTCGAAGCGGGATTAGCCATATCAGAAATGTTAGCCTCGCTTTCTAAACCAACCGTATCAATCGTTTTAGGAGGCGGGCATTCGATCGGGGTGCCCATTGCGGTTTCATGTGATTATAGCTTTATAGCTGAGACGGCTACAATGACAATCCACCCGATTCGCCTAACAGGATTAGTGATCAGTGTTCCACAAACCTTTGAATATTTAGATAAAATGCAAGATCGGGTGATCCGATTTGTGACAAAGCATTCGGAAATAAGTGAAGATGATTTTAAAGATCTTATGTTTGCAAAAGGCAACTTAACACGGGATATTGGGACAAATGTGATTGGCAATGATGCTGTTGATTCAGGTTTAATTGATGCGGTAGGCGGAATTGGAGAGGCGATGCGGAAATTAAACGAATTAATTGAGTTAAAAAATAACTCGAGCATTGGAGAAAATGAGGGGCTTGTGCAATGATCTTATATACAACCATCCCACAAGAATTAATTTTTCAAACCGATGAATTAGAGTATGGGAAGCAGACTATGATTGACTATTCAGGGGTTCCCTTGTTAGTCGAAATGGATGAAAATCGTGATTATCGGGTCGTCCGGGTCATGAGCAGCGATCCATGTCACTATTTAGATGAACGATATTGTCCAGGAACCGTACTGTCTAATAAACAATTTTAACTTCATCCAGACTTTGGAAGGATTGGGAAAATTTTTATATAGGGCATATGTGTTCGGTGTTGGGTATGATATAATAGAAATAGGGTAAAGACAAGGCAGCCAATAGGCTGCTTTCTTCTTTCGTAATATTATTTATTAAGGTGTGATACCATGGCCAAACGAAAAAGGCGACGTTCCACGAGTAAAGAACATCTTAAGCAAACAATTAAATATGAAATAGTTGCTTGTGTATTAGTCTCTGTGGCGATTATTTCGATGGCAGAATTAGGGGCAGTCGGAAATACAATTGTGCAGTTTTTTCGATTTTTTATTGGTGAATGGTACATGGTTGCACTCATCGGAATGATGGTTTATGGTGGTTATTTAATGTGGAAACGGGAAAGACCCTTTTTGTTTTCAATTAAATTGATCGGCATTTACATTATTTTTTCCTCGTTATTTCTCTTAAGTCATGTGACACTCTTTCAGCTTCTATCAAATGGAAATCAATTCGCAAACCCTAGCGTTATATCAAATACTTGGGATTTATTCTGGATGGAAGTAGGCGGAAAAACAAACGCGACCGATTTAGGTGGTGGAATGATTGGAGCCGTTTTGTTCGCGCTATTCTACTTTTTATTTGATGAGGCAGGGACTCAACTATTTTCTTTCGTCATGATCATAGTTGGTGTGATTTTAGTAACAGGAAAAACGTATGGACAATCCATTGTTAAATTTTTTATCACGATTTTAAAATTGATAAAAAAACAATGGTTGGCCTTTCGGGAAGATTTGTCCCATTGGATTCAGCAATGGAAAGTCAATCGCAATGATAAGGTCATAAAGAAGGAAAAGAAACCATTGATTGTTGAAAAACCGATTAGAGACCACGTGCCACCACAACCTGTCATCGAAGAACAAGAGGAAAAGCCAGAACCCATTATTTCTAGTTTTACCGATAAAGTCTATCAGGCTAGTTCTGACGAAAAGCCTTCCATAGATGAAATTGAAAAGACGGAGGAAGAGACTCGTGAAGTAGAAGACGATGCACCGCCCATTACATTTACAGAAGTCGAAAATGTTGACTATGAATTACCGTCAATGGATTTATTAAAGCTCCCACAGCATACGGACCAAAGTGGGGAGTATAAAATGATCCATGAAAATGCGGCAAAATTAGAAAAAACCTTTCAAAGCTTTGGTGTAAAGGCGAATGTAACACAGGTTCATCTTGGACCAGCTGTTACAAAGTATGAAGTCCATCCAAGTGCAGGGGTGAAAGTCAGCAAAATTGTAAGTTTAACAGATGACTTGGCACTTGCATTAGCAGCTAAAGATATTCGGATGGAAGCCCCAATTCCAGGGAAATCTGCGATTGGGATTGAAGTTCCCAATACAGAGGTAGCGATGGTTTCGCTTCGAGAAGTCATTGAATCTAATCCTAAGGACAAACCCGATGCAAAGTTAATGATTGGGTTAGGTCGGGATATTACTGGGGAAGCGGTACTTGCAGAATTAAATAAAATGCCCCACTTACTCGTTGCGGGTGCTACAGGAAGCGGGAAAAGTGTTTGTATAAATGGAATTATTACAAGCATTTTAATGAGGGCCAAGCCACATGAAGTAAAGCTCATGATGATTGATCCGAAAATGGTAGAATTAAATGTATACAACGGAATTCCCCATTTGTTGGCACCTGTTGTAACGAATGCCAAAAAGGCGTCTCAAGCTTTGAAAAAAGTAGTAGATGAAATGGAAAGAAGATACGAATTATTTGCCCATACGGGTACGAGAAATATAGAAGGCTATAACGATCACATACGAAAACATAATGCGACAGAAGATGTTGAGCAGCCTCTTCTCCCCTATATAGTCGTTATTGTTGATGAGTTGGCTGATTTAATGATGGTGGCTTCTTCCGATGTAGAAGATTCCATTACACGCCTAGCACAGATGGCTCGGGCTGCAGGCATTCATTTAATTATTGCCACACAGCGCCCATCTGTAGATGTAATTACTGGGGTAATTAAAGCAAATATCCCTTCACGAATTGCGTTTGCAGTTTCATCTGCAACAGATTCCCGGACGATTTTGGATATGGGTGGAGCAGAGAAGTTATTAGGACGAGGGGATATGCTATTTCATCCAGTCGGTGCCTCAAAACCAGTACGAATTCAAGGAGCTTTTTTATCGGATGAAGAAGTCCAAGAGGTGGTCGACTTTGTTATTGGTCAACAAAAAGCCCAGTATCAAGAAAATATGATTCCAGAGGATATTCCTGAAACGAATAGCGAAGTGGACGATGAACTTTATCCTGATGCGGTTGATTTAGTACTGGAGATGCAGACAGCTTCTGTATCCATGCTACAGAGAAGATTTCGGATTGGTTATACAAGAGCAGCTAGATTAATCGACGAAATGGAAGCAAGAGGCATTGTCGGCCCTTATGAAGGGAGTAAGCCTCGAACTGTACTCATGGGGAAATCTTCAGAGGATATAAGTTAGCATTATTAGGGTATATGTAAAGTGCAGATGAATGGTCTGCACTTTTTTTAGTTATATTAGATAATGTCTTTTAAGGCTTCCATAAACTTGATATGGGAAGGAAAATAAAGGTATAGTAGGAATATGTTGGATAAGGTAGAAAATAACTTATATAGTATGAGCATAAGCTTAAATAAGCGAATAGAAGGAGGAAAGTTCATGGATGTTTTTTCAGAAAAAGTGATTGAATTAGAAGGGATGAATCTTCATGTAATCCCTACAGATAAATTTAAAACAAATACGATCGTGTTTAAAATGAAAGCCCCATTAAATCACGAGGATGTAACGAAACGTGCTTTGCTGCCACATGTATTGCAAAGTAGTTCAAAACACTATCCTACCACTGCAGCATTAAGATCTTACTTGGATGATTTATATGGTGCTTTATTTTATATTGATTTAGCTAAAAAAGGTGAATATCATGTGATTAGTTTTACGGTTGAAATCGCAAATGAAAAGTTTTTATCCAATTCTACGCCATTGTTACAAAAAGCCATCCAATTTTTAGCAGAGGTGATTAAAAATCCAAACGTGGAGGCACAGACCTTTGACCAAGCTACAATCGATAATGAAAAACGTTCCTTAAAACAACGGATTCAATCAATTTATGATGATAAAATGAAGTACTCCAACTTTCGTCTAATCCAGGAAATGTGCAAAGACGAACCATATGCTTTAAATGTTCATGGGGAATTAGCGGATGTCGAGCCCATTACACCGACTAACCTTTACCAATACTATGAGCGAGCGCTTTTAGAAGATGAATTGGATTTATATGTAGTTGGAGATGTGAATAGCGATGAAGTAGAAAAGTTAGTCCAACAATTAATGAGCTTTGAAAGCCGTTCTCCTAAAAGCATAGATCGTAAATCCAAGCAATCAAGTGGTATTGTTAAAGAAATTAAAGAAACTCAGGATGTTAAGCAAGGCAAATTAAATATTGGCTATCGAACAAATATTTATTATGGGGATAACGATTATTATGCATTGCAAGTTTATAACGGAATATTTGGCGGTTTTTCTCATTCCAAATTATTTTTAAATGTCCGGGAAAAGGCGAGTCTTGCTTATTATGTTGCGAGCCGATTAGAAAGCCATAAAGGATTGATGCTCGTGATGTCAGGAATTGATAATAAAAATTATGATCAGGCAGTTTCCATTATTAAGGAACAAATGAAGGCCATGACTGAAGGAGATTTCTCAGATGAAGAAATCGTTCAAACAAAGGCTGTCATTAAGAACCAACTTTTAGAAACCATTGACACGTCAAGGGGAATCGTCGAAATACTTTATCATAATGTGGTTTCAAAGGCTGTTTTTTCTCTTGATGATTGGATGACCAAAATGGATTTGGTAACAAAAGCAGACATTATGAAAGTTGCAAATAAAATTGATTTAGATACCATCTACTTTTTAACTGAAGGGGGGCAATAAGAATGGAAAAAATTCAATTTCGCCAACTTCATGAAGAGCTTTATCATGAAAAGCTTACTAATGGTCTAGAAGTATATATTTTGCCGAAAAAGGGATTTAATAAAACATATGCTACGTTCACGACTAAATACGGTTCCATTGATAATCATTTCATTCCTCTCGGAAAAGAAGACTATCTAAAAGTTCCAGATGGAATTGCTCACTTTTTAGAACACAAACTTTTTGAAAAAGAACATGGGGATGTGTTTCAGCAGTTTAGTAAACAAGGAGCATCAGCGAATGCGTTTACATCGTTTACAAGAACAGCATACTTATTTTCAAGCACTTCAGATGTGGAGTTAAATTTAGAAACTTTGATGGACTTTGTGCAAGAACCTTATTTTACTGAAAAAACAGTTGAAAAAGAAAAAGGAATTATCGGCCAGGAAATTACGATGTATGATGATAACCCAGATTGGCGCTTATATTACGGTGTGATCGAAAATATGTATCATAATCATCCTGTTAGCATTGATATTGCTGGGACAATTGAATCGATTTCTCACATTACAAAAGATTTATTGTATGAATGCTATCGAACGTTTTATCATCCAAGCAATATGTTGTTATTCGTTGTTGGACCTGTTGATGTTGAAGCGACGATGAAGCAAATTAAGGAAAATCAAAATAAAAAGCAGTTTGCTGAAATTCACGAGATTAAACGTAAGTTTGAGGAAGAACCTGTTGGAGTAGCTCGTGACAAGCAAATCCTGCCAATGAATGTTCAAACCTCAAAATGTATGGTTGGTATCAAGGCAAATAAAATAGATTTATCTGGATTAGACCAGTTGAAAAATGAGTTATCATTAAATATTATCCTCGATATCCTATTTGGAAAAAGTTCGGATAACTATCATAAATTATATTCAGAAGGGTTGATCGATGATACTTTCTCCTTTGACTATAGCCAGGAGAATGGCTTTGGTTTTGCCATCATTGGCGGGGATACTCGTAAACCAGATGAATTAGCAAATAAGCTTAAAACGATGTTGCTTGCCGCGAAAGAGGGGGATGCTTTTACGGCAGAAGGGTTAGAGCGGACGATTAAGAAAAAGATCGGGACATTCCTTCGTGCGATCAATTCACCCGAATATATTGCTAACCAATTTACTCGCTATGCCTTTAATGAAATGAATTTGTTTGATATTGTACCAACACTGGAATCGCTCACATTGGATCAAATCAAAACAACGGCAGCTGAATTTATTTCAGAAGACCGATTTACCGTTTGTCAAATTGTTCCAAAAAAATAACGCCGCATGGTCGGCGTTTTTTTCGTGTAGTGGTAAAATAAGGGGAGTATATTGTTATTTTCAAGGAAGTGATACAATGAATAAATTTGCTCTCATTACAGGAGCGAGCGGTGGAATTGGTCAAGCCATCGCGATGAAACTAGCCGAGGAAGGGTATTCCCTTTATTTACACTACAACGAAAATGTCTCATCCATTCGAGACTTGCTTCAAGCTTTGTCGATTTACAACGGTGAATATATCCCGATACAAGCGGACCTATCCACTCCTCAAGGTTATAAAAAAATTGTTGAAAATGTTTTTACCATTGATGCGATTGTACACAATAGCGGGGTAAGCCATTATGGGTTATTTGTTGAAACAGATCCAGCTACTTTAGAAAAAATGACAATGATTCACATGACCTCTCCTCTGCTATTAACGAAAGAGTTACTGCCCAAAATGATTCGACAGCAAAGTGGCAGCATCGTATTGATCACATCCATATGGGGACAGACAGGTGCAGCCTGTGAAGTGGTCTATTCAACGGTAAAGGGTGCCCAAATTGCTTTCGTTAAATCCCTTAGTAAAGAATTGGCTTTGAATGGAATTCGTGTCAATGGGATTGCACCTGGAGCGGTAGATACAACGATGCTTTCACAGTTCAGTAGTGAAGAGCTCGAGATGGTGAAAGGTGAAATTCCCATGGGAAGGTTAGCGGCCCCAAAAGATATAGCGGAATCTGTATCTTTTCTAATTTCTGAGCGCTCATCTTATATTACAGGTCAGATTATAGGTGTTAACGGTGGTTGGTATACATAAGCCATGCCCGCTTATTCTTTACTTGAATCTTAGATGGAACATGCATAATTTAAACCTCCTTTAAACAAAATAACGAGGTAATACTATTTAAGGAGGTTTAAATATGTCTATTTTAGAAAACTGGGAACAATGGAAAGACTTTTTAGGTGATCGCCTACAAGAGGCACAGCAACAAGGAATGTCTCAATCTACGATCAATGAAATTGCGTACCAAGTTGGTGATTACTTAGCAAAGCAAGTAGATCCTAAAAACCATCAGGAAAGAGTTCTTGCAGATTTATGGTCTGTTGCTACACCAGAAGAGCAACAAGCCATTGCAAAATTAATGGTTAAATTAGTACAAGATAATTAAGAGAATTACTAGGGTTTAATCTCCCAATCATGTTATAGAGGATTTCTTGTTCAATCTATGAGCAAAGATCCTCTTTTTTCTTTCATCTTATAGTAAAATCAGCTATTATAAATATGGTATTAATGAAAATTATGGGATGTTTGGAATTTATCAGGTTTAACCGGCAGTAAGACCCTCACTCAAGATTCTAAGTATGATAAATGAAGATAGGTGGGGGATCAACTGCCCGTAAAGCTCCGAAAGTGGAACACAGACTAAATACGCCTACGGCAACGTCTTCGTGACCAGCATGCTGCAGGCCTCGGCTTTCCATCAGTGGGGGATGGAAGAAAGCCCTCACTGATGGAAGTTTCACTTTATGATACGATAATGAGATATCGTATGGAACGGTTTTTATTTTACAACTAGGGGGTAATGGGGGAAGGAAATAGGGGGAATGAAATGGAGAAGCAGGAATGGTATTTAGAATACGAAATACAAGCCAATCGGCCAGGATTGCTTGGGGATATTTCTTCACTTCTAGGGATGATGTCTATTAATATTGTAACGATTAATGGAGTAGAGGAAAAAAGACGGGGACTTCTCATTTTAGCGAAAGATGACCAACAAATTAAAAGGTTAGAGTCAATATTAACGACAATGGATACAATAAAATTAATTAAATTAAGGAAACCACAATTACGGGATCGACTGGCTGTCAGGCATGGCCGATACATACAAAGAGACGCTGATGATAAAAAAACTTTTCGCTTTGTCCGCAATGATTTAGGAATATTAGTTGACTTTATGGCAGAAATCTTCAAGCAAAAGGGACATACATTAATTGGAATTAGAGGAATGCCACGGGTTGGTAAAACAGAGTCCATCGTGGCTTCTAGTGTGTGTGCCAATAAAAAATGGCTTTTTGTTTCTTCTACTTTATTAAAGCAAACGATTCGCAATCAACTAATTGAAGAGGAGTACAGTGAGGACAATCTCTTCATTATTGATGGAATTGTTTCTACAAGAAGAGCAAATGAAAAACATTGGCAGCTTATACGTGAAATTATGAGATTACCTGCAGTAAAAGTAATCGAGCATCCCGATATTTTTGTGCAAAATACAGAGTATTCTTTGGATGATTTTGACTATATTATTGAGCTTCGCCATCATCCAGAAGAAGAAATTTCATACGATATTGTGGAAAAAAACAATTTGTTTTCTACTGCAGAATTCGGAGAGTTTGATTTTTAAGTAGTAGGAAGGTGTTACAAATGTCAGAGCTTGGTACTCGATTGAAAGAAGCTAGATTGTCGAAGAATTTAAGTTTAGATGATTTACAAGAAATTACGAAAATTCAAAAAAGATATTTAATCGGCATTGAAGAAGGAAATTATAGTTTGATGCCAGGAGCATTTTATGTTCGGGCTTTTATTAAACAATATGCAGAAGCGGTTGGACTAAATCCGGAAGAACTGTTCAAGGAATTTGACAATGAGATTCCGAGTACGCATTCAGAAGATGTTCCGGGTCAACTATCAAGGGTTCAAACAAAACAAATGCTCCATGAGAATCACTCTAAAGTGATCGATTTATTGCCAAAGCTATTGGTTGTGGCTGTTGTTATAAGTATTTTTGTCTTTATTTGGTGGGCTTTCTCAAAAAACACTGGTACTGACACAAATCTGGCTTCTGAAAAAGGGAAAAATAATCAAGAAGTTACATATGAGCAATCTAAAGAGTTGGAAAATGATAACAAGGACAATAATGACAATTCAGTAGAAAAAGCCGAAGAAGAGTCAAAAGATGATACTAATCAACCTGAGGAAACCAAAGAACCAGAACCAGAACCTGTTAATCAAGAATTAACCGTTGTTGAATCAAGTGGCGCTAGATCTACTTATGAGCTAAAAAGTGCGGATACATTCCAATTAAAAGTGGTGTCAACGGGTGAAACTTGGGTAAGTATTAGCAATGGGAGTGGAAATTCTTTCTTTCAAGGATTATTGAAAGCAGGTGGTGAAACAGAAAGTCAAACGTTTGACTTGTCGCAAGAAGCAGAAATAACGATTGTAGCAGGAAGATCAAGTGATACAGAAATCTATGTAAATGACCAAAAGTTAGAGTACGCTGTTTCTCCAACAGAGGTTGTTCGTCAAAATATTACCATTCGTTATGTAAAAGACGATCAATAGTCATCACATTCTGATGACTTTTTTCACGATTTTAGATTCAAGATAAAAAGTAAGTTATTTCCAAACACATTGGAGGTTTCATTGGAGGAGTAGTAAATGAATTTACCTAATAAAATCACGATTTCAAGAATATTTATGATCCCTATTTTTGTATTTATTATGCTTGTAGATTTCTCATGGGGAGAAATGACGTTTTTAGGAGCAAACATGCCGGTTACACACTTTGTTGGTGCTTTAATCTTTATTATAGCGGCAACCACAGATTGGGTTGACGGTTATTATGCTCGTAAATACAATTTAGTAACAAATATGGGGAAATTTCTTGATCCGCTTGCAGATAAACTGCTTGTCTCTGCCGCTCTGATTGTATTAGTAGAACTGCAGATGGCACCATCTTGGATTGTCATTATTATTATTAGTAGAGAATTTGCTGTTACAGGTCTGCGCCTAGTCTTGGCAGGTGCAGGAGAAGTAGTCGCTGCTAATATGCTTGGTAAAATTAAAACTTGGGCTCAAATTGTGGCTATTTCTTCGTTATTATTACATAATATTTTCTTCGAATGGTTTGGGATTCCATTTGATATGATTGCACTTTGGGTGGCGTTATTTTTTACAGTTTGGTCGGGACTCGATTATTTCTGGAAAAATAAAGAGCCGTTTATGAGATCAAAATAAAGGGTGATAAAATACGAAAAGGGGGATTTTTTTGAACGCAGAAATCATTGCTGTTGGTTCTGAATTATTGTTAGGGCAAATTGCCAATACAAATGCTCGTTTTTTATCTAAAAACTTAGCTGACTTAGGAGTTAATGTTTTTTATCATACAGTTGTTGGTGATAATCCAGCTCGTTTAAAGCAAGTAATTGAAATAGCCGAAAGACGTTCGAATTTGCTCATTTTCACGGGAGGACTGGGACCGACAAAGGATGATTTAACAAAAGAAACCATTTCGGACCATTTAAATCGGAAGCTTGTGATGGATCAAAAAGCTTTAGAAACGATAGCTGAGCACTATAATCGTACAGGTCGAATAATGACAGAGAATAATAAAAAGCAGGCATTGGTGTTTGAAGGCTCAGAAATTCTACCGAATGATCACGGAATGGCACCAGGGATCGCATATTCAACAGAAACCCATACATATATGCTCTTCCCAGGTGTGCCATCAGAAATGGAACCAATGTTTTTAACATATGCTCAACCGTATTTGATAGAGAAGCTACAATTAAAAGAAAGAATTGTTTCAAGAGTGTTACGATTCTTTGGAATCGGGGAATCTCAGTTAGAGACAGAGATTGAAGATTTAATCGATGGACAAACAAACCCTACCATTGCGCCACTAGCTGGAAATAATGAAGTAACATTAAGAATTACAGCTAAGCATCAATCTGATACAGAAGCAATTGAAATGATTGAAAGGACAGAACGACTTATTTTAGACCGTGTAGGGGATTACTTTTACGGTTATAATGAAACATCGTTAATGAGTGAACTTTCTAAAGTCTTGCAGGAAAACCAATTAACGATCGCAGCAGCTGAAAGTTTAACAGGGGGAATGTTCCAAAAAGAATTAACAGCGACTCCAGGTGCTGGAATGCTATTAAAAGGCGGGATTGTCTGTTATACACCTGAAGTCAAACAAAATGTAGTAAAGGTAAAAAAAGAAACGATTGACTCTCATGGCGTTGTGAGTAGTCAATGCGCACAAGAATTGGCAGAAAACGTGGCAAATATAATGAATGCAGACATTGGCATTAGCTTTACAGGTGTTGCAGGGCCTGATGAATTGGAAGGAAAACCCGTTGGAACGGTCTATGTTGGAATTAGCATAAAAGGAAAACCAACAATAGTTGAGAAGTTAGCGTTAAGTGGTAATCGTACAAACATTCGTATTCGTACAGTTAAATGGGGATGCCACTATTTATTAAAAAATATTAACTGATTTGGAAGAGAGGCTGTTAACTTAAAAACAGCCTCTTCTCTTTTCAATATCGGATTAACGAAACATTGCCTTTCAATTTTAATAGCAAATGATTACATAATATTAATAGAAACATAACTAATTATTCAATTTTAAGTAGGATTTGGCAATGAAAAATAACGAATAAACGTTCGATATTTTGATAGACAAAAAGATAAAAAAGATATATATTAAACATAGATTAATAATAAAATCAGTAGGGGATTTACGATACTGTTTTTATATTAAAGGAGGAAATTTTGTGAGTGATCGACAAGTAGCCCTTGAACAGGCATTAAAACAAATAGAAAAACAATTTGGTAAAGGCTCAATTATGAAGCTGGGAGAGCAAACAGATCGCAGAATCTCAACCGTTCCTAGTGGCTCATTAGCCTTAGATACTGCACTTGGTGTAGGCGGATATCCAAGAGGACGGATTATCGAAATCTATGGTCCTGAAAGTTCCGGTAAAACAACCGTTGCCCTTCATGCAATCGCAGAAGTTCAGAAAAAAGGTGGACAAGCAGCGTTTATCGATGCCGAACATGCGCTCGATCCTGATTATGCACAAAAATTAGGAGTAAATATTGATGAATTGCTTTTATCTCAGCCAGATACGGGTGAGCAGGCACTAGAAATTGCAGAAGCTCTTGTTCGAAGCGGTGCGGTGGATATCGTTGTAGTTGACTCCGTTGCAGCTTTAGTACCTAAAGCAGAGATTGAAGGGGAAATGGGTGATTCCCACATGGGATTACAAGCGCGCCTCATGTCACAAGCCCTTCGTAAGCTTTCAGGTGCAATTAATAAATCTAATACGATTGCAATCTTTATTAACCAAGTCCGTGAGAAAATTGGAGTTATGTTCGGAAATCCGGAAACGACGCCGGGTGGACGTGCACTTAAGTTCTACTCAACTGTTCGTTTAGAAGTGCGCCGCGCTGAAGCGATTAAACAAGGAAATGATATTGTTGGAAATCGAACTAAGATTAAAATTGTCAAAAATAAAGTCGCGCCTCCATTCCGTACAGCTGAAGTAGATATTATGTATGGAGAAGGAATTTCTCAAGAAGGAGAAATTGTCGATATTGGTGCCGAGCTTGATATAATTGAAAAAAGTGGCTCATGGTACTCATATAATGGAGAACGTGTTGGTCAAGGAAGAGAGAACGCAAAGCAATTTCTTAAAGAAAATCCTGATATTCGTGCCGAAGTACAACAGCAAATCCGCAATTACTATGGATTAGATGGTGTTCAGGTCGCTTCTCCAGATAAAGAGGAAGCCGAACAAGATGAACTAAACTTAGTTGACTAAATAAGTGATGGCAAAGTCTTTTTACAAAGACTTTGCCATTTTTAGAAAATATTAGTAAAACCCGTAAAGACAACCACTTGACATTAAAAAATTGCAGCTTTACAATTAAAATGTATATTTTTACATTTTATCTGTAATAAAAGCCTTGAGCTGTATTTTGATTTTGAAAAATGTACAAGTTGAACCTTAAAACAGTAACAAGAATTTAATAGCAGAAGGAGGTGAAATGATGGACCTTTTAGCTACTATCATCTCCATTTTGCTTGCTCTAATCGTCGGTGTAGTTGTTGGCTATTTTGTTCGAAAATCGATTGCTGAAGCAAAGATTGCAGGTGCACGAGGTGCAGCAGAACAAATATTAGAAGATGCCAAACGTGATGCAGAATCTTTAAAGAAGGAAGCCTTGCTTGAGGCAAAAGATGAAAATCATAAACTTCGTATTGAGGCGGAACGTGAAATTCGCGAACGAAGAAATGAACTGCAAAAACAAGAAAATCGTTTATTGCAAAAAGAGGAAAATCTTGACCGTAAAGATGAATCGTTAGAAAAACGTGAAATACTTTTAGAGAAAAGAGATGATTCTCTTAACAAAAGACAACAGCATATTGAAGAGATGGAAAGCAAAGTGGACGAGATCGTTCAGAAGCAGCAATCAGAGTTGGAGCGTATTTCTAGCTTAACTCGTGAAGAGGCAAGGGCCATCATTATTGAGCGCGTTGAATATGAACTAAAACATGAAACCGCTGTAATGATAAAAGAAAGTGAGATTCGTTCAAAAGAGGAATCTGACAAGAAAGCAAAAGAAATTTTGTCTTTGGCGATACAGCGATGTGCAGCTGATCATATTGCAGAAACGACAGTCTCAGTTGTAAACCTACCAAATGATGAAATGAAGGGACGTATCATCGGTAGGGAAGGACGTAATATTCGTACACTGGAAACATTGACTGGCATTGATTTAATCATTGATGACACACCAGAGGCGGTTATTTTATCTGGTTTTGATCCAGTGAGACGAGAGACTGCCCGCTTAGCTCTTGAAAAGCTCGTTCAAGACGGAAGAATCCATCCTGCACGAATCGAAGAAATGGTAGACAAATCTAGACGTGAAGTTGACGAGCATATTCGTGAAATAGGGGAACATACCACTTTTGAAGTAGGTGTCCATGGATTACATCCAGACCTTATTAAAATCCTTGGCCGCTTAAAATTCAGAACAAGTTATGGACAGAATGTGCTTAAACATTCAATCGAAGTAGCTCAACTTTCTGGATTGCTTGCAGCAGAACTTGGTGAAGATGAAACATTGGCTCGCCGTGCAGGTTTGCTTCATGATATTGGGAAAGCCATTGACCATGAAGTAGAAGGAAGTCATGTTGAAATCGGTGTGGAACTTGCGAAGAAATACAAAGAACACCCGGTTGTTATTAATAGTATTGCATCTCATCATGGAGATACAGAGCCTACCTCTATTATCGCTGTCCTCGTGGCAGCAGCTGATGCCTTATCGGCTGCAAGACCTGGGGCAAGAAGAGAGACACTAGAAAACTATATTCGTCGTCTTGAAAAGTTAGAAGAGATATCAGAATCCTATGATGGCGTAGAAAAGTCATTTGCGATTCAAGCTGGTCGAGAAGTACGGATATTAGTAAAACCTGAACAAATTGATGATCTAGAAGCCCATCGTCTTGCTCGTGATATTCGCAAAAAGATCGAAGAGGAACTAGATTATCCGGGTCATATAAAAGTCACGGTAATCCGTGAAACAAGAGCAGTTGAATATGCAAAATAAAGCGGTGTATCATACACCGCTTTTATTTAACTTCAATTCAAAAAATGCTTAATTATAAATAGAAAGGCTTTAACATGAATATATTATTTATCGGTGATGTCGTAAGTTCAATGGGTCGGGATATGGTTAAAGAATACCTACCGAAATTAAAAGAAAAATATCGTCCACATGTAACCATCATTAATGGGGAAAATGCGGCAGGTGGCAAAGGAATCACGGAGAAAATATATCGTGGATTTCTAGAAGCAGGTGCACAAGCAGTTACTCTAGGTAATCATACTTGGGATAATCGTGAAATATTTGAATTTATTGATGACGCAAAGTATTTAGTGAGACCTGCAAACTTTCCTAAGAACAATCCAGGTAAGGGTATCGTCTATTTAAAAATGAATAACGATGAAATTGCAGTTATTAGTTTGCAAGGAAGAACATTTTTGCCGGCAATCGATTGTCCATTTCAAAAGGCGGAAGAATTAGTACAAGAAGCAAAAGAAAGGACATCGATCATCTTTGTTGATTTCCATGCAGAAGCGACAAGTGAAAAGCAAGCAATGGGCTGGTTTCTAGACGGAAAAGTTTCTGCTGTCATTGGGACACATACCCATGTACAGACAGCCGATCATCGGATCTTAGCAAATGGGACGGCTTACATGTCAGATGTAGGCATGACTGGACCTTATGATGGAATATTGGGCATGGATAGAGACATTGTCTTAAAAAGGTTTTTAACAGGATTACCAGCACGTTTTGAGGCTCCTAAAACAGGTAGGGCTCAACTTAGTGCAGTATGTATTGAAATCGATAAAAAAACAGGCAAGGCGAAAAAAATTACACCTATTCAAATCAATGAAGATCATCCGTTTTATTCATAAAAGCGTATTTGAAGTGCCAGGCATTATCCACTTTTCGGTAAATGCCTGGCACTTGTTATTTTGTTTCTTTTTTTTATCAAGCTTAACGGGAGGGTAGTAAGACCCCCGACCTTAAGATTCTGTTGTACAATAAAAGAACAAACTGGGAGATCAACTTGCCCGTTAAGCTTTGAAAAGTCAAAACAGACTAACGTCTGTGTACCAGCATGCGGCTGCTTGCTTCTACTAGCCATCAGTAGGGAATAAAAGAAAACCCTCCATTTATGAAAGTTTTGCTTTATTTTTGACCAAGCTGGAATATGTGTTAAGTTTACTGAATATAGTATCAGTGGAATGATATAACTAATTGTTCCAATTGAAATCGTGAACAAAGTGGGGGAACGATACAAGGAGGAGCTAGGAATGGAAATATTAAAAGTTTCAGCAAAGTCTAATCCTAATTCTGTAGCTGGTGCGCTTGCTGGGGTTCTGCGTGAAAGAGGTGGAGCAGAAATTCAAGCAATTGGTGCGGGTGCATTAAACCAAGCTGTAAAAGCTGTAGCCATTGCAAGAGGATTTGTTGCACCTAGCGGAGTAGATTTAATTTGTATTCCAGCATTTACAGATATTTTAATCGATGGAGAAGAAAGAACGGCAATCAAATTAATTATTGAACCTAGATAAGAGAATAAGAGTGTCCGCGAATTCAATAATATCTGCCTGCTTTTAAGTAACTATGGAGGTATTATTGCTGAAGCATCTTAACCTGCTAACTTTGTGAAGCAGGTTTTTTATATTCTAAGAGTAAAAGAGAATGATAATACATGGTTAGAATATAGATCTAATTATAGGAGAATATGATTTTTTTCAGTCAATCTGATGGGAGGCTAGGAAAAAACACTTTATTTAAGGTTGAGCAGGATCTGAAAGGAATGATATAAGATATAATTTAATTATGAGCCTGTAAATAGAAAACAAATAAAATACTTTCAATAAATGAGAATGTTCACATTTTAGACAAAATTTAGTGTAAAATGATTGCTTTTTTTATGCTGTGGGGATAGAATGAAATCGTTTAGAACTATTCGAATTCCAAATATAAAGAAAATTGCTAGAAGTGAGCAAATTAATTAGAAGAAAATTCGGATAGATGCTATACTAGCTACATAGGGACATAAACTTTTTTCGTAACTAAAGGGGTGGAAATATGGTTAATCAGCTTTCTTGGAAAGTTGGAGGGCAACAAGGGGAAGGAATCGAAAGTACAGGGGAAATATTTTCAATTGCATTAAACCGATTAGGTTATTATTTATATGGGTATCGTCACTTTTCATCGCGAATTAAGGGCGGTCATACAAATAATAAAATTCGGGTGAGTACATCACAAGTACGTGCAGTTTCAGACGATCTTGATATTTTAGTAGCTTTTGACCAAGAAACAATTGAAGTTAACTATAAGGAATTAAATAAAACAGGTATTATTATAGCAGATTCTAAATTTAATCCGAAAAATCCTGATGATTCTCTAGGAACTCTGTATGCGGTTCCATTCACAGAAATCGCAACTAACTTAGGGACATCTTTAATGAAAAATATGGTTGCGATAGGTGCAACATGTGCAATCTTAAACTTAGATATGCAAGTTTTTAAAGATGTAGTTCAAGAGATTTTTGGCAAAAAGGGTCAGCAAGTAGTAGATAAGAATATGGAAGCGATCAAGGCGGGTTATGATCATTTAAAAGAATTGATCGGTGACTCTGCAAATACAATTAAATTAAATGAGGCTGACGGAAAAAATCGCTTGTTCATGATTGGTAACGATGCGATTGCTCTAGGTGCTCTTGCTGGTGGATGCCGTTTCATGGCAGCATACCCGATCACACCAGCCTCTGAAATTATGGAATACTTAATTACAAACTTGCCTCCATTAGGAGGGGCTGTTATTCAAACAGAGGACGAAATCGCAGCCGTAACAATGGCAATTGGGGCAAATTATGGTGGCGTACGTGCTTTAACTGCATCTGCGGGGCCTGGGTTATCCCTTAAAATGGAAGCGATCGGATTATCTGGTATAACAGAAACACCTCTTGTTATTGTCGATACTCAGAGAGGCGGTCCATCAACAGGATTACCGACAAAACAAGAACAATCGGATTTAATGCAAATGATTTATGGAACTCATGGTGAAATTCCAAAAATTGTATTAGCTCCTAGTACGGTTCAAGAAGCCTTTTACGATACAGCGGAAGCATTTAACTTAGCAGAAGAGTATCAATGTCCGGTTATTATACTATCTGATTTACAATTATCACTTGGAAAGCAAACGGTTGAACCATTAGATTTTAGCAAAGTCGAAATTCGTCGTGGGAAATTAATCACTGAGGACTTACCAGATACTGAAAATAAAGAATACTTCAAACGTTATGAAGTAACAGAAGATGGAGTTTCTCCAAGAGTCATTCCAGGGGTTAAAAATGGAATCCATCATGTAACAGGTGTTGAACATGATGAGACAGGTAAGCCATCTGAAGCAGCAGCAAATCGACAAGTTCAAATGGATAAGCGCTTTAGAAAAATGCAAAACATTAAGTTTGATACACCTGTTTATAAAAATGCACCACATGAAAAATCAGATCTATTAATCATTGGTTTTAACTCAACTCGCGGAGCAATTGAAGAAGCAATGGATCGTCTTGAGAAAGATGGGTTGAAGGTGAATCATGCTCACATTCGCTTAATACACCCATTCCCAACAGATGAACTTTTACCACTTGTAGAGAATGCAAAAGCCGTAGCAGTTGTTGAAAATAATGCTACAGGACAGCTTGCAAATATTATCAAAATGAATGTCGGGCATGCAGCAAAAATCAATAATGTCTTAAAGTATGACGGAAATCCATTTAAACCAAATGAAGTTTATGAAAAATGCAAAGATATACACCAAATGCAAGGAGCTGTTCTAAATGGCAACATTTAAAGACTTTCGAAATAATGTAAAACCAAACTGGTGTCCTGGATGTGGAGATTTCTCCGTGCAAGCTGCGATACAACGTGCGGCAGCAAATGTCGGATTAGAACCAGAAGAATTAGCAGTTATTTCTGGAATTGGTTGTTCAGGACGTATATCTGGGTATATTAACTCATACGGATTACACGGCATACATGGCCGTTCTCTCCCTATTGCTCAAGGTGTTAAAATGGCAAACCGTGATTTAACCGTAATTGCTTCTGGTGGCGATGGAGATGGATTTGCGATTGGAATGGGACATACGATTCATGCCATTCGTAGAAATGTCGATATCACGTATATTGTCATGGATAACCAAATCTACGGTTTAACGAAGGGACAAACATCCCCGCGTTCAGCTGTTGGGTTTAAGACCAAATCGACTCCTCATGGTTCGATTGAGCAGTCAGTTTCCCCGATGGAAATGGCCTTAACGGCTGGAGCTACATTTGTGGCACAAAGCTTCTCAACGGACTTAAAGGATTTAACCGCACTAATTGAAGCCGGAATCAACCATAAAGGTTTCTCTTTAATTAATGTTTTCAGCCCATGTGTCACATATAATAAAATCAATACGTATGATTGGTTTAAGGAAAATCTCACTAAATTAAGTGATGTTGAAGGCTATGATCCATCTAACCGTGAAGAAGCGATGCAGACATTGATGAAACATAATGGACTAGTGACAGGTTTAATCTATCAAAATACTGAACGCCAGTCATACCAACAATTATTAAAGGGTTATTCTGAAGAGCCGTTAGTACATGCAGACCTTCAATTAAATGAAGAACACTTTAAACAATTGGTAGCAGAGTTTAAATAATCCTATTCATTGGGATAGGAAAAAAGCAAGTGATAGACAATGCGATCACTTGCTTTTTTTATATTTTACACTTTTCTCAGCACATGCTTTTTGTACCCAAAGACTTCGGAAGGTTTAAAAAATTTCCAATTCTATATGTGGAGAAGGAATGCAATCCTTCCTTGTTTCAAAGGGATGCGACCTTCAGCTGAAATGCTTAGGTCTCCGGTCGATGTCACGGATTTTTACGATCATCAGCTTCGAAAGATGATTTTACCCCATTACATATTGTTTTCCATCCGTTTTACTATTGTTAGTTTTAAATCCAGCGTTTATAATGAGTAGTTGTGTGTTTACAATGTATATGAATGATTTTTTTTCTTTTCATATGAAAGGGGTTAGTATTTAAATGAACGAGCAACAAAGAAAAGCTGGACAACAAGTTATCGATCCTTCGGACAAAAAATCCGCAAAGGATTACAGCAAATATTTTGAAACGGTTTATGTAGCGCCATCCTTAAAAGAAGCCAAAAAACGTGGAAAAGAAGAGGTTTCCTATTTTAAAGACTTTGAGATTCCGGAAGAATTCAAAGGCCTTGGTCAAGGTCGAAAGTTTTATATTCGTACCTATGGCTGTCAAATGAATGAACATGATACAGAGGTAATGGCAGGGATCTTCCTTGGACTCGGATATGAACCAACAGACACAGTAGAAGATGCCAATGTTATTTTGTTAAATACATGTGCCATCCGCGAGAATGCAGAAAATAAAGTGTTTGGTGAACTTGGTCATCTTAAACCTTTAAAACTAGAAAGACCTGATTTATTAATCGGTGTTTGTGGCTGTATGTCTCAAGAAGAATCGGTCGTAAATAAGATTTTAACAACATATCAACAAGTCGATATGGTTTTTGGAACCCATAATATCCATCGTCTTCCACAAATCTTAAATGAAGCCTATATGTCAAAGGAACAGGTGATAGAGGTTTGGTCTAAAGAAGGAGATATTATTGAGAATCTTCCGAAGGTTAGACGTGGTAATATTAAGGGATGGGTCAATATTATGTACGGTTGTGACAAGTTCTGTACATATTGTATTGTTCCATATACAAGAGGGAAAGAAAGAAGTCGTAGACCAGAGGATATTATCCAAGAAGTACGTCACCTTGCTGCTCAAGGATATCAAGAAATCACATTGCTAGGTCAAAATGTAAATGCGTATGGAAAAGACTTTACAGATATGAAATATGGTCTAGGCGATTTAATGGATCAAATTAGAAAAATTGATATCCCTAGAGTCCGCTTTACAACCAGTCATCCTCGTGATTTTGATGATCATCTAATTGAAGTATTAGCTAAAGGCGGCAATTTAGTTGAGCATATTCATTTACCTGTACAATCAGGTTCCACTGATGTGTTAAAAATAATGGCTCGTAAATATACTCGGGAGCACTATCTTGAATTAGTTCGTAAAATTAAAGCTGCGATTCCAGATGTAGCCTTAACAACCGATATCATTGTTGGTTATCCAAATGAAACGGACGAGCAATTCGAAGAAACGATGTCCCTGTATCGCGAAGTAGGGTATGAAAGTGCGTACACGTTTATTTACTCTCCTCGTGAAGGAACTCCAGCAGCAAAAATGCAAGATAACGTCCCGATGGAAGTCAAAAAAGAACGATTACAGCGATTGAATGCTCTTGTTAATGAATTATCTGCTGAGGCCATGAAGAAATATGAAGGCAAAGTAGTGGAAGTTTTAGTAGAAGGTGAGAGCAAGAACAATCCTGATGTATTAGCTGGTTATACTCGTAGAAATAAGCTAGTTAATTTTACAGGTCCTAAAACCGCCATTGGCAAAATTGTTAAAGTGAAAATTACAGAGACTAGAACATGGTCGTTAAATGGAGAAATGGTAGAATAAATAAATAAAAAATTTGAGGTGTAACCATGGGGAAATTTACAAAAGATGATATTGTCGAAAAGGCAAAGGATCTTGCCAAAATGATTGCCGAAACAGAGGAAGTTGATTTTTTTAAAAAAGCTGAAGCGAAAATACATGAAAATGAAAAAGTACGTCAGCATATTTCAACCATAAAGGCACTTCAAAAACAAGCGGTAAATTTTCAACATTATGGTAAAGTGGAAGCCTTGAAGAAGACTGAAGGAAAAATCTCTGCCCTGGAACAGGAACTGGATGAAATTCCGATTGTGAATGAATTTAAAGAATCTCAAGTAGAAGTAAATGATTTATTACAATTAGTTGCAACAACGATATCGAATCGCGTAACAGATGAGATCATTAAATCAACAGGCGGGAATTTATTAAGTGGTGAAACTGGAGCAGAAATTAAAAATAAAAGTTGTTCCCACCATTAACATTATGATATGACAAAAAGGTTTGGATGATTCATTGCCAAACCTTTTTTTGCTGTGCTTAAAGATTCGTTCATTTCATTCCGGAACCTTCTCGTTTAAAAAACATACAATGCTACATGCCTATATTTTTCAGATAATCGTGAAAAAACATCGCACACTAGCCTACAAATTAGCATAGGATGAATTGAAAATAAATGAGGAGGTTTCGCTCGCAATGGGAGAGTACAGAGAGATTATTACAAAAGCGGTAGTGGCGAAAGGACGTAAATTTACAAAGTCTAACCACACAGTTAAGCCGCTACACAACCCGTCAAGTATTCTTGGCTGTTGGATTATTAATCATACGTATGAAGCGGAAAAGATTGGAAAGAAAGTAGAGATTAACGGCTCTTACGATATAAACATTTGGTATTCTTTTAACAATAATACAAGAACAGAAGTGGTAACAAAAACAGTAGACTATTGTGATGTCATTAAACTAAAATACCGAGATAAAGATTGCCTTGACGAACAGGATGTCATTGCCCAAGTCATCCAACAACCAAATTGTTTAGAGTGTTTGATTTCAGATGGAGATCTAATTGTGGTTCATGTTGAAAGAGAGTTTGTTGTCGAAGTGTTAGGAGAGACAAAAGTAATTGTTCATGTATATCCTGAGAAACGCCATGGATCAGACTTTGATTGGGGATTTGATGATGTAAACGATGAAGACTTTGAAGATCTTGATCCAGATTTCTTAGATAAAAAAGGAAATTAACTTGTAACTAGGAAGGATCGACTTCCTAGTTTTTTCTTGTTAAAAGCTCCCACCAAGTTCCAGATTATTTTATGATATAATAAGTCTAGAAGAAATATGGAAAACTTCATTCGGCAGCCTATTTTGAAAGTTAAAGTATGAGTACAAAATGAAGTTATTTTCTTCAGGGTCTTTCAAACTAGAGCTGAATGAGGTTAAGCCTCTGGCGGTGCCTCGGATTTTTTAATTGAAATTTTCGTGCGTGAGCGCCAATTCGGTGGGGCTTAATTTGATTTTTTTGGAGGTAAAAATGGCCGGTTATACGCCAATGATTCAACAATATTTACAAGTAAAGGCAGACTATCAAGATGCCTTTTTATTTTTTCGTCTTGGTGACTTTTATGAACTGTTCTTTGAAGATGCCATTAAAGCATCACAAGAACTAGAAATTACTTTAACAGCAAGAGGTGGAGGCGGGGAAGAAAGGATCCCGATGTGTGGGGTACCTTATCATTCTGCGGCATCTTATATTGAACAATTAATTGAGCGAGGATTTAAAGTAGCGATATGTGAGCAAGTAGAAGACCCGAAACATGCAAAAGGAGTTGTGCGCCGTGAAGTTGTACAACTGATAACCCCGGGGACGATGATGGAAGGGAAAGGCCTATCAGAAAAGGAAAATAATTATATTGCATCGATCAATCATTTTACAGATGAAACGTTTGCTTTAGCTTATGCTGATTTATCAACAGGTGAAATGCGAGCAACTGTATTAAATAATGATTTTAACGAGGTTTTTAACGAAATTTCCTTAATAGGAGCAAAAGAAATCGTGGTTTCTTCATCCTTTAAAGAGGAGTGGAAAAAGTTCATTTGCGAGCGTTTAGTGATGACCATTTCAAATGAAGAAGATGAAGAAATTAGATCAGAGTATCAACCGCTTCTATCCGATATTGATGGGATTAAACTGCAAAGTACAAGTGCTAGGCTTTTCAACTATTTACACCGTACGCAGAAACGCAGCCTCGAACATTTGCAGCCTGTTAAAACGTATAAAATCTATCAATATATGAAAATTGATTATTATTCAAAACGAAATCTTGAACTAACTGAGACGATTCGTTCGAAAGGGAAAAAAGGATCGTTATTATGGCTGTTAGACGAAACAAGAACAGCCATGGGAGGGCGCTTACTCAAACAATGGATTGACCGGCCTCTCATTGATCCTTCAGCCATTAAGGCACGTCATGATTTAGTGGAGACACTTATAAAGGCATTTTTCGAACGTCAGGAAATAAGGGAGAAATTAAAAGAAGTATATGATCTTGAGAGACTGGCAGGCAGAGTGGCATTTGGTAATGTCAACGCCAGGGATCTTGTTCAATTAAAAAAATCACTCCAACAAATCCCTTTGATTCGTGAAATTGTCGAAAGATTGGATAGTGAAGAAGCCACAAAATTAGCACAACAGATGGACTCAAGTGAAGAAGTTACAGACCTATTGGAAAGGGCGATTGAAGACAATCCGCCTATATCCATTAAAGAAGGAAATATCATTAAAGATGGATATAATGAGGAACTGGACACCTATCGTGATGCAAGTAGAAATGGAAAAACATGGATTGCACAATTGGAAAGAGAAGAAAGGGAAAAAACAGGAATAAAATCCTTAAAAGTCGGTTACAATCGTGTGTTCGGTTACTTTATTGAAGTAACAAGAGCAAACCTTCACTTATTGGAAGAGGGAAGATATGAACGAAAGCAAACTCTTTCAAATGCGGAGAGGTTTATTACGCCTGAATTGAAGGAAAAAGAGGCATTAATTTTACAAGCAGAAGAAAAGAGCATGGACTTAGAATATGACTTATTTACCGGAATTCGAGAGCACATAAAAGAGTATATTCCTGAGCTGCAAGCCTTAGCTAAAACAGTAAGCAAGTTAGATGTATTGCAATGCTTTGCAACAATTAGTGAAGAACGTTCATTTATAAGACCTAATTTTTCAAATGAACGTGTCATGGTCATTAAAGACGGACGACATCCGGTTGTAGAAAAAGTGATGAATGTTGACCACTATGTCCCAAATGATTGTGTGATGAATAAAGAAAGGGAAGTCTTACTCATTACCGGTCCGAATATGTCAGGAAAAAGTACGTATATGCGGCAAATTGCCTTAACCGCGATTCTTGCTCAAATTGGCTGCTTTGTTCCGGCTAGTGAGGCAGTATTGCCGATATTTGATCAAGTCTTTACACGGATTGGGGCAGCAGATGATTTAGTTTCCGGACAAAGTACGTTCATGGTTGAGATGTTGGAGGCAAAAAATGCGATTGCCAATGCCACGAAGAACAGTCTCATTTTATTCGATGAAATTGGTCGTGGAACTTCTACGTATGATGGAATGGCGTTAGCGCAAGCCATTATTGAGTATATTCATCATTTTATTGGCGCCAAAACATTATTTTCAACCCATTATCACGAACTAACTGTATTGGAAAAAGAATTAGACAATCTTAAGAATGTTCATGTAAGTGCAATGGAGCAAAATGGGAAAGTCGTGTTTCTTCATAAAATAAAGGACGGCCCAACAGATAAAAGTTATGGAATTCATGTAGCTAAATTAGCCCAACTGCCTGGGGAACTGATCACAAGGGCGAATGAGATTTTGGCTTCGCTAGAAAAACAAGATCCGAAGCGGCATCAAGAAGAATCTCCTGATCTCGTACAGAATGTCGGACAAGCCGAGGAAACAATTACAACGAAACCGATAGAAGCAACCGATCATTCAATGATTGAAGAAGAGCAATTGTCCTTCTTTAGTGAGGAACAAGCAAAAGGGAAAACACAAACATTTACAGCAAAGGAAAAAAAGGTGTTAGACAAGGTCAGAGATTTGGATATTTTAGACATGACACCAATGGACGCAATGAATGTTCTCTATGAACTACACAAAAAAATAAAGGGTTAATTGGATGGAGGTGAATAAAAATGAGGAAAATCATTCAGTTAGATGATGCCCTTTCCAATAAAATTGCAGCCGGTGAAGTGGTCGAACGTCCAGCATCCGTTGTCAAAGAGCTCGTTGAAAATGCCGTTGATGCCGGCAGCACAGCCATTGATATCGAATTGGAAGAAGCGGGTTTAGCGAAAATTAGAATTAGTGATAATGGCGATGGAATCGAAGAGGGAGATGTTCCGCGAGCTTTTCAACGACATGCTACGAGTAAAATAAAAGATGAGCATGACCTCTTTCGCATTCGAACGCTCGGGTTTCGTGGGGAAGCCTTGCCAAGTATTGCATCTGTATCAAAGTTAAAGTTGCTTACTTCAACTGGTGATGCAGGTACAAAGATCATCGTTGATGGCGGTAAAGTCGTTTCGCTTGAAAAAGCCGCCAGCCGTAAAGGAACGGAAATCACCGTAACGGATTTATTTTACAATACGCCGGCCCGTTTGAAATATATGAAGACGATTCATACGGAGCTCGGGAATATTACAGATACGACCAATCGATTAGCTCTCGCACACCCGGAAGTTTCCTTTCGGCTTTTTCATAACGAGAGAAAATTACTTCATACAACTGGGAATGGGGATATTAGACAAGTATTAGCAGCGATTTATGGCCTGAATACGGTTAAAAAAATGATCCCCATTGAGGCGACGAGTCTTGACTTTCATTTGAGTGGGTATATTGCCTTGCCGGAAATTACAAGGGCATCGAGAAACTATATTTCAACGATGATTAATGGGCGATTTATCAAAAATTATTCGCTCGTTAAAGCGATTCAAGAGGGATATCATACCCTATTGCCCATTGGCCGATATCCCATCGCCATTCTTACGATAGAGATGGACCCGATTTTAGTGGATGTGAATGTTCACCCATCCAAATTAGAGGTAAGGATTAGTAAAGAACAAGAATTAAATGAATTGGTCGCAAATACAATCAAGGCAGCATTTAAAAAGCAAGAACTAATTCCAGCAGGAATTGTTAGGGAAAAGGGGAAAAAGGAGCTATCTCAACAAACGAAGTTAGAACTTGATCACATTCCAGTGCCAACCCATAAAATCGAGACTCCTACGCTAAATCCAAAGCTCTCATCTATTCAGAGATCAATAGAAAAAGAGGATGACACTCCAATGCGAGTAGATGATGAAAATCAAGCAGAAAGTTCATTTGAATATGCTGGGATCGTAAAGGAAGTTCAAACGATTGAATCAACGGGTGAAGCTGAGTTTGATCAAAACATCGAAAAAGATCATCAAGTTGCTTCATATGAAGAACCTGATGAACAAGAAAAGACTTCCCGTGTTCCACCGTTATATCCGATCGGACAAATGCATGGGACTTATATTTTTGCTCAAAATGAGGAAGGATTATATATCATTGACCAGCATGCTGCACAGGAAAGAATTAAATATGAATTTTATCGGGAAAAAGTCGGTGAAGTAGCTTCAGAGCTACAGGAATTGCTTGTTCCGATCACCTTTGAATTTTCATCAGATGAGTATATTAAAATCGAAGAGTACCGATCAGAACTTGAAAAAGTCGGCGTATTTCTTGAACCCTTTGGCTATAACAGTTACATTGTAAAGTCGCATCCACAGTGGTTCCCAAGAGGAGAGGAAAAGGAGACCATTGAAGAGATGATCGAACAGCTTCTTTTAATGAAAAAAGTGGATATTAAAAAGCTTCGTGAAGAGGCCGCGATTATGATGAGCTGCAAAGGATCCATTAAGGCAAATCGTCACTTGCGGAATGATGAGATTCAAGCTTTATTAGACGAACTACGATTAGCTTCCGATCCGTTCACATGTCCACATGGTAGACCGATAATGATTCATACATCTGTATATGAACTTGAAAAAATGTTCAAACGTGTTATGTAATTGTTTCATTGAGGAATCCTTGATATAGAATGGCTCTTCGGTCATGTTATTAAAATGCAGGATATGAGAATGAATGGTTGATAGATAAAACATAACATTATTATGTAATTAATAATAGATATTAAAAAACGTCCATTTATAGGAGTAACCCCTATAAATGGACGTTTTTGTTAAGTGGCAACCGTTGGAAGCTTACTTAAGTATTGTAATGATTTTCCGGAACCAATCGCAACACATTCAAGCGGACTTTCGGCAATTTCAACAGGGACATCAATGACCTCTGATAACCATTCTTTTAAGCCCTTTAGTAAAGAGCATCCGCCAGTTAGGATGACTCCACGATCAACAATATCTCCGCTAAGCTCTGGCGGACTATCTTCCAGTGTAGCTCGTAGTGCTTCAAAGATTTGATATAGGCTTTCTCTCAAGGCTTCGTAAACTTCAAAAGAGGAAAGCGTAATCGTTTTAGGAAGTCCATCGACTAAGTTTCTACCACGAACCTCCATTGTTAATTCCTCGTGTTGTCGTAAGGCCTGTCCAATTTCCTTCTTGATGGCTTCGGCTGTTGGTTCACCTATTAAAATATTATACTTCTTTTTCACATATTGAATAATATCTTCATCAAAACGATCTCCACCCATTTTAATGGAATGGCAAGCAACCACACCGCCAAAGGAAATAATCGCTATCTCTGTTGACCCTCCACCAATGTCTACAATTACATTCGCAACCGGTTCATCAACAGGCATGCCCGCTCCAATCGCCGCAGCAACCGGTTCTTCAATCGTATAAACTTTTTTCGCTCCTGCATTTTTCACCGCATCAATAATCGCTCTCCGATCAACATTGGTGGATGAAAAAGGAGTACAAACGGCTACATTGGGTTTACGAAGTGACATACCTAGCTCTTTAGCTGTTTTCTTAAATACAAGGCGGATCATTTCCGTTGTTGTATCAAAGTCGGCAATCACACCATCTTTAAGTGGACGAATGATTTCAACGTTTTCTGGTGTTTTGCCAATCATTTCTTTTGCTTCATTTCCAAAAGCAAGAATTTTTTTCGTAGCTTTGTTATACGCCACAACACTTGGTTCATTGAGGACAATTCCTTTATTCTTGCTATATGCTAAAATATTAGCAGTTCCTAAATCAATACCAATCTCAGGACTAGATAACATATATTCACCTAATTTCACTTCATTCTTATTCTTTATCACTTTAACACGAAAAATGACGAATGACGGCAATGTTATGAAGTCTTAAATAAAATGTAAAAGAAGTCATAGGAGTATGACGAACTCTTTAATAAATGACAGAAATGTGACAATTACAATAAAAGGATTACAGATGAAAAAAGATTCGTGAATAGTTCCGAATAATTTGGTCATAATGAGTAGATGTTTGACTGCATTTTTTCATAAATATGTTATCATAATAGTAGGTGAAAATAGCCATAATTTGGAACGATTGTGGTTCGTTATCTAATTCTTATATGAAAAGGTAGTGTAAAACGATTGACCGCAGAAGGTAAGCTTATCGTATTAATAGGTCCAACGGCTGTTGGAAAGACAAAGATGAGTATTGAGCTTGCAAAGGCTTTTAATGGAGAGATCATTAGTGGTGACTCCATGCAAATTTATAAGAAATTGGACATTGGAACAGCGAAAATTAAAACGTCGGAAATGGAGGGAATTCCGCATCATCTTATTGATCTATTAGACCCACATGAATCTTTTTCGGTTGCCCAATTTCAAGAGCTAGTTCGGGAAAAAATCAGTGATATAGTTGGCCGGGGCAAGCAACCCTTCATTGTCGGGGGAACAGGACTATACATTCAATCGGTCTTGTATGACTTTCAATTTTCAGAGGCTCCTTCAGATGAAGCATTCCGACAAAGAATGGAAATGCTAGCCAATGAAAAGGGAAATCAATACATCCACGAACATCTAATAAACATTGATCCAGACAGTGCGAATCGGATACATCCGAATAATCTTAGACGGGTCATTCGCGCGCTTGAGGTTTTTCATTGTACAGGCAAAACAATGACAGAGCTTGTCAGAACACAATCCCCGAAGATGTTATTTGATACAGCTGTGATTGGGCTAACAATGGAACGGGAAAAACTTTATGAAAGGATCAATCAAAGAGTGGACCTGATGATAAATGAAGGTCTTCTGCATGAAGTGGAAAGTCTATACCGATCTGGTTTGAGGAATTGTCAGTCTATTCAAGGGATTGGCTATAAAGAGTTATATCAATATTTCGATGGTGATGTGCCAATCCAAGAAGCGGTTGAAAAGTTAAAACAAAACTCCAGGCGCTATGCAAAACGACAACTGACCTGGTTTCGCAACAAAATGGATGTTGAATGGTTTGATATGACATCAGCAACTTCAAGCTCAAATGAATTTACAAAAAAAAATAGTGAAATTTCAGCCTATATTGAAGGAAAGCTTAAAATAAAATCGAATACATATTAGTAGAGATAAAAGAGGAGGAGCTTTTTAACATGAAGCAATCAGTGAATATACAAGATCAATTTTTAAATCAACTTCGTAAAGATGGAATAAATTGTACCGTTTTTTTATTAAACGGATTCCAGATAAGAGGTCAAATTAAGGGGTTTGATAATTTTACTGTATTGTTAGAAAGTGAAGGGAAACAACAGCTTGTCTATAAACATGCGATCTCAACATTCTCTCCACAACGAAATGTTACCATCGAAACAGAAGTAGCCCAACAAACAAAATAACGAAAAAAAGCATTTACATCCCCTAAATTGGTGTAAATGCTTTTTTCGTTATGTAGGAAAAGAAATGAAACTTTCACTAATGAACAAGCAACTTCATGAATACAATTAAAATAAAGTGCTACTTTTCAGATGAAGCACTTAACAATAGGACATATGTGACAGGAAATTTTTTGTTCAACTATTTTTAAAAAAACAATAGATCCGGATATAAACTGGGCGATTGTCACAAATAGTGGTAATTAAGCGTATACTGTTTGTAGATTGAGAGGTGAGGAGTTTGGAACAACCGATGCGAATGAAGAACAATGGTCAAATCAGTATTGTTCTAAACAAACAGAAGCGAAATCCGATTACAGAAAATCTCAAAAAGCCTTCTATCACTCCCAAAACCATTCCTTCTGAACATGCCGCTTTAAAAGAGATTGAAGAGGAATTAGAAGTCCTTGTCGGCATGGAGGAAATGAAAAAATTAGTAAAAGAAATATATGCATGGATTTATATTAATAAAAAAAGAGAAGAAAGTGGCCTGAAAAGCGGGAAACAAGCCCTTCATATGATGTTTAAAGGAAATCCGGGAACAGGAAAAACCACTGTTGCCAGACTCGTTGGAAAATTATTTCATAAAATGAATGTACTTTCAAAAGGCCATCTGATTGAGGCAGAACGTGCAGATTTAGTAGGGGAGTACATTGGACACACGGCTCAAAAAACAAGAGACCTGATTAAAAAAGCCATTGGTGGTATTTTGTTTATTGATGAAGCCTATTCCCTTGGCCGCGGGGGAGAAAAAGATTTTGGAAAAGAAGCCATCGATACGTTAGTCAAACATATGGAAGATAAGCAACATGAATTTATTTTAATCTTAGCAGGCTACTCTCGAGAAATGGATCATTTTCTCACCTTGAATCCAGGACTGGAATCAAGATTCCCACTTGTCATTGACTTTCCAGATTATACAATTAATCAACTTATGGACATTGCTGAAATTATGTTAAAAGAAAAAGAATATACATTAAGCCATGAAGCAGAAAAGAAATTAAGGGATCATCTTCACTGGGTGAAAACGGCGTTAAATCCAACAAGTTTTTCTAATGGACGTTATATGCGAAATGTAATTGAAAAGTCCATCCGGACGCAAGCGATGAGGTTGTTAGTGCAAAATAATTATGACCGTCATGAATTAATGACGATTCGAAGCAACGACCTAACTTTTACACAAGAATAACAAATAAAAGGCTGTCTTTATTTGACAGCCTTTTAAGATTAGTTTTGCCAGTCGGATTTGAAAGGGATTTAAAATATCTTTTGATTGTTTTCTTGAAAATAACTTCGTAGAGCTTGTTGTAAGTCTGATAATGTTTTGACTTCATTATCAATTTCGATCCCCAACTCGATCATTGTGTCGGCAATTTCTGGACTAATACCCGTTAGAATCGTCGAGCAGCCTAATAATTTGATTCCTTTAACGATTTTAAATAAATGATTTACCACCGCTGTATCAACGTATGGTACTCCAGAAATATCAATAATTAATTGATCTGCTTTTAATTCCTTTACTCGTACTAATGTTCTTTCCCGAATTTTCTTTGCCCGATACGTATCAACCGTACCTACAATTGGAAGAATACATACTTTATCTGTCATTGGAATAATTGGAACGGATAATTCATCAACCGTTTCCCGGTGGCTTTTTAGCAGTTCTTCTTTATAGCTCACATAGTAAGCAGTGTAAGAATCAATATATAAATCAATGATGTCATTTACATGACGTTCTAATGTGAAAAACTCTTCGGTTTCAAGCTTGATACCGCTTTCTATATAAAACGTTTTGATTGCATTCCAAGCAATTCCTCTTGAAGATTGAAACAGCTCCCAAGCCAAATGAATAGGAAACTCTGTCTTGGCACTGTTAATTCCTCTTTCTTTTGCTTGGTCCATAATTTCTTCTTGTTTTAACTCTGTCATATTATTGGCTAATGTCTTCAAGGTTGGATTCCCTTGCTCCAAAAAATAATTTAATTCCCCGCTATCCTTCAATAGAGAAGCAATATACGGTTTATTTTCTTCTAGATATTTAATCCATTCTTGTGTATAGAAATTAATATTTTCCTTTAAAAACCTTGATAATTCCACCCTTGAATCAATCGTTCCGATCATCGTTTGACCTCCCATTAATGTATCAACATGTTTTATTGTTTTTGGCAATGTGAGAGTAAAGGCAGTACCGCTGCCCTCTTCACTTGTGACACTAATTTTTCCATTATTGCTTTGAATGGCATTAAACACTTGGGCTAATCCCATTCCTTTTCCATCTTGTTTGAGTGTAAAGAAAGGGGTACCTAGTAATCTTAGTTTATCCTTGGGTATTCCTACACCAGAGTCTGAGATACATATATGGACATATTTAACGTCTTCGGTTTGATCGATCATTAAAGTTCCGCCATCTGGCATGGCTTCAATTGCATTTTTAATGATATTGAAAATGGCTTTTTTAATTTGATCCTTTCGTCCGACGACGATTGCATTTTCATTTTCAAAGTGTTTAATTAGATTGATCGGATAGAGCTGGTTTTGAAATAATAGCAGAATTGACTCAATTTCAGATACCACATGAAAGCTTGTCTGTTTTTCTTGGAAAAACTCTGGTTTAGAAACACTCATTAAGTCGTTTAAAATATGGATTGCTCGTTCCAGCTCATTTTGTGCAATATGAGAATACTCTTCATTATAAGATTGGTCCATTAACTGGAGAAATCCCTTTACCGCTGTAAGTGGGTTTCGAACTTCATGAGCAATTCCAGCTGCCATTTCACCAATTGACGATAATAAATGATTATTCCAGTTATTTTGTTCAATGGAGTTTTGAATATTTAATACATCAAAAAAATAAATATGAATTCGATTTAAGATATCGTCTTTATATGAACGGTGAAATAGAAAAAAATAGGGATGTGAATCAATCGTAATCGTAAATTCACTTACTTTTCCCATGAAACACTCATGTAACTTTGTTTTTAGTTCATTGTTTTTAATTCTTTGAAAGAGGTTTTGTGAGTCATTATGATCTGAGAGTAATCGTTTTTTTGCTATCGGATTGGCTCTTATAATAAGCCCATCCGGTTCTAATTCGATTAAACCGTATAGCTGCTGATTAGGTGTTGTCATGACCATTGCTTATACCTCCTTCCCTGAAACCATTTGACAGCTCTAACTTTTGTACCATTTTCATCACTGTTAATTTCAAACTCGTCCATTAGCCGCCTGACACCGGATAAGCCGAGGCCAAGACCTGTTTTGGAGCGGATGTTATTGTTCAATACCTGGTCTAAATGAGGAATACCAGGGCCTTTGTCAATCGCTTGAATTTCAATCCCATAGTTTGGAATCGGCTTAATAAAGAGTTCTCCCTTGCCTGCATAAAATACAATATTCCGAGTAAGTTCTAGTATGGAGACAACGAGTTTTGTTTGGTCGCTTTTATTTAAACCATATTCTTCCGACACCCGTTTTCCTAATGTACTAGCCATGTGAACGTCGTCTTCTCTCTCAATTACCATTCTATACAAGTTTTCCACATGCCCTTCCAAAGTTCGACTTTAACTATTTAATAGTTGTCTATATTAAGAATATTTTAGCATGTCTCGTTGAAAATTTGTACTTTTTTAAATTTATTGTAAAGATTTCTAATAAAATTCTTTGTGATGTAAAATAAAGATAAGACTATAGATAGAAAGGGCGATCGAATTGGAAAAGATAACCCGCATTTCAACTGAATTAAAGGATTGGATCTTAGATGCATTACGAAGTGGCGTGAATCCAGAATTACTTGTCGATGCGTTAATTAAAAAGGGATTTGATGCGAGGTTTTCTTACACTCTCTTATTTCAAATGATACGAAATCAAACTATCGTAACAGTAGATAGGGAACAAGTCCCGTATCAACCAGAAATTCCTCCAATTGGTAAAAAAGGAAATGTGATTTCTGCAAGTGATCGAGAGGTAAAGGTGACTATGAGACTAGAAAAGCCATTTATGATGTATTTAGACAATTTTCTTAGCATAGAGGAATGCGATGAACTCATTAACCTTTCGAAAAGTCGTTTAACCCATTCGCAAGTGATTGATGCTGCTTCAGGAGAAAGAACAATCGTAGCAGGAAGGACAAGTGAAGGGACAGAATATGCCTTAAGGGAAACGCCTCTTATTCATAAAATTGAAAGAAGAATACAAGAGACAACGAATTATCCGATTGACCATGGCGAAAGTTTGCAGGTTTTACATTATAATAAGGGCGACGAATATAAAGCTCATTATGACTATTTTCCAAACAGTAAAGTCGATGCTACCAAAGGGGGGCAGCGAGTCGCAACTCTTTTAATCTATTTAAATGATGTAACAGAAGGCGGGGAAACCGTTTTTCCAAAAATAAATTTACAGATTTCACCGAAAAAGGGATCTGCCTTATATTTTCATTATGGAAATCAAAAAGGACAAACAGACCGCCTTTCCTTACATTCAAGCGTACCGATCATAGAAGGTGAGAAATGGGTTGCAACAAAATGGATTCGGCAAGGAAAAATATATTAGGAAAGAGGGGGCAGGGTTGACTACTAGATAAAAATCCACCTTTACCGTTGCAAGATTAATGTAGTCAACACCATTAAATCAACGATGAGGAATTTATCGATTTATTATGGAAGGAAATTGAACGACGAGAGATTAATATTAAAAGATAAAAAGATTGTTATAAACTAAGCTTGTTATTACATTTTTCTTTCCAAGAATTTCTATTCATTACCAAGAAAAAAATTAAGTTAGATTAGATATTCTGTCCCTTCACTTAGAAGAGGACCTGCCCCCGTTGCATAGATTTTTAATGGTGGGCAGGTGTCTATTGTTCAGAACGGGATTATCGATCCCTGATCGCAACTTCCCCTCAAATATCAGCTGCTAAAGTTCCTCTATTATTAAAAAACTTTTTAGATGGAAAACAAAAACCTTCCAACGTTTCTATACTTTTAATTATTTTGAACATAATTCCAGTACTATTGTTGAATACTATAATTATCATTAGAATACTTGTACTGGGTTAGGTGAAGAAATGTTTAGAAAGAGAAGAGTTAGACCACAAGCCCAAAAAAGCTATGAAACAGAAGAGAATACGTTTACTGAAGTAATTAATAAAGCCAAGAGATCAAGCGATTTTTCAACAATTTCACTTACAGTCAATAATGAACAAATCATCATCAGTTATTATAAAACATTAATTGATTCAGACATTCTTCAAAAATCAGTATTACCCTTTTTAAAAGATAAGGGATCCGAAATAAAAGAAGTTTCCGATATAAGGAATATGATTCCAATCGATGATATTAAAATCATTAAAGATCCAATTGAAGTAGGTAAAGCACTGCACGACGGAACTGCTGTTGTCTATTTTAAAAACAATAAAAAGGAATATGCCCTCGTCAATATCAGTTATCCTCGACTGGGACAACGTGAAGTAAATGATACTCAAAATGAATTTAGCGTGATTGGACCAAAAGTTGGTTTTATTGAGGATATCTCCACGAATCTTCATTTAATTAGAGAGCATTTGAGCACGAGCGATCTAATTATTGAAGAGATGAGTATCGGTACAAGATCGGAGAAAAAAGTAGCGATTATATACATAGAGGGTGTTACCAATCCGGAATATGTAACCACAGCAAAACAACGTCTACGGGCATTAGATATCGATGTTTCCTATGACAATACACAGCTTGAACAAATGATTTCGGATAACAGCACATCTCCTTTCCCTACATATATAACAACTGAGCGGGTTGATAGAACAATAGGAGCACTTACACAGGGTCAGATTGTTCTTATTAGTGATAAATCTTCCTACGCTGTCATTGGACCGGCTACATTGATGGAATTTTTTTCTAATCCAGAGGATTTTTATCTTCCATCCATCATTGCATCCTTTTTTAAATTGATCCGAATTTTTGGGATGTTGTTTTCGATTTTTTCAACTGCCTTTTATGTCGCAATATTAACCTTTCATTATGAAGTAGTATCGAAGGAATTATTAGGTCCGATTATCTACTCACGGGCAAATGTTCCTTTTCCGCCTGTCGCTGAGGTATTATTTTTAGAGATAACCATTGACCTTTTGAGAGAAGCGGGGGCCAGGCTGCCATCAAAAATTGGGCAAACCCTTGGGATCGTTGGAGCGATTGTTATTGGGCAGGCAACCGTTGAGGCGGCCCTCACAAGTAATATTTTGCTCATTATTGTCGCGCTTGCAGCCCTGTCATCCTTTACAACACCGAATTATAAAATGTCTAATGCAGTTCGGTTATTACGGTATCCCTTTATTTTATTGGCCGCCATATGGGGTGGATTAGGGATTTATGTGGGCTTACTCTTGTTAGTCGGACATTTAGCACGACTTCAATCATTGGGAGTTCCGTATCTACTTCCGATTTTTCCTTATCGAAAAGGTGGAATTGCTAGTTCTTTTGTAAGGCCTAGTTTTTTAAAATACGATAACCGTCCTCGGTTTTTTAGGCCTTTAAGTTTAAAAAAATATTCACCAGCTTCAAATAAGGACCCGAAAGATGGTCTTAATACTGAATAATGATCTGATAAAGGTTGGATAAACATGGGAAGAAAGAAACGACTCTTAATCTTACTGTTCATTTGTATCATGATTCTTTTCGGCTGCGCAAGAACGAGAATTATTGACAAAATGAGTATTGCTCACGTATTTGGTTTTGACCAAGGAGGTAATGGGGAAATAATCGGAACGGCATTATTTCCTGAATATACGAAGAGCAAGGACAGTGATGAAATTCAATCTTTAGAAGAACATGCCTTAAATCCTTCTTTACTAATATCAAAAATGTCGACACATACGAGCACCCCCGTTGAAATCGCAAAAATAAGGGTTATCTTACTTGGTAATAGTTACGCTAAAGCAGGGATTCGGGATGTGGTTGAACGGCTCATTGTGACTCCACGGCTCGGTACTCATATACAAATTGCAGCAGCTACAGATTCTGCTCGGAAAGCACTGAATATTTTTAAAAAGGAGAAATCCCTCACCTTGTATGAGCGGATTCAACAAAATATAGAACGTCAGAATTTGCCTAGAATGAACCTTCACATATTTTTAAATCACTTTTATGGAGAAGGAATGGATGCTTATGTTCCAATGATTTCCATAGATAAAAACGACCGGCTCACAGTTGAAGGGGTTGGTGTATTTAAAGATGACAAATTGAAGCTTCATTTAAATCAAGACCAAACGGTTTTATTTTCATTTATTAAGGATTCACGTACACAAGCAACCTATAAAATGGAGCTTGATGGCTCTCACAATCGAGGTGAAATGATTATTGTACAGGCCTTTCAAAGTAAGCAAAATTGGGATTGGGATCAGAAAGAGGAAGAGTTACATTGTCGTATAAATTTACAAATGAGCTTAAATCAATTACCAAATCGATACAACGTTGAAAAAAAGGGTGAAATTGCAAAGATAGAAAAATTAGTTGAAATGAGGATAGAAAAAGGGTTGGAGGAATTATTGAACACTTTACAAAGAAATGAAGTAGATCCGATCGGAATTGGAAATATATTACGATCAAAGGATAAGACATGGGACAAGGAATCCTTTTATAAGCAATATCCTGACTTGCCAATCCATGTAGATGTAAATATAAAAATTACACACTCTGGCCTTGAAGGCTAATATTTAGGATGGATTATTATGAACTCAACGGTAAAAGAAAATAAAATGGTATCGCCCTACTTTCTGTTCTTTTTAATGCATTCCGCACAAACAGGGGTTGTTGCCCTAACCTTTCAATCCCAGATCGTAAAAGGAGCAGGCCATAATGCTTGGCTTTCTGTTTTAGCAATAGGTTTCGTCATGCATGTAATTTTTATCATGATGTTATCTATTTTAAAGCACTCTAGTGCCGGTGATATTCTATCTTTCCATAAGGATGTGTTTGGAAAGGTTTTTGGAGGAATGTTAAATATCTTCCTAGCAGGTTACTTTTTAATTTCTAGTCTTTTTGCATTATATACCTATATTGATCTTCTTCAGGTTTGGGTATTTGATGGAATTCCAAGCTGGGAATTTTCTTTGCTATTTTCTTTTCTCATTTTTTACATTGTTGCAGGAGGATTTAGGATTATCACAGCTATTGCTTTTTTTGGAGTCATCATTCCTAGCTTCATGATTCTTTCTTTGCTATATTTACTTAGTTATGTTGAACTTTCCTATCTCCAGCCCATTTATCTACAGGGAGTAAAAGACCATTTCATTTCAGCAAGAGAAGCTGTACCAGTTTATCTAGGATTTGAGAATGTTCTCGTTTTTTTTCCCTTTATTAAAGATAAAGTAAGTTCCCAAAGATGGGGGCATTTTGGCTTATTATTTACTACGTTCTTATATACAATTATTGCGGTTATGACGTTCATCTTTTTTCCGCTAGGCAAGCTTGAACGTTTAACATGGCCGACTTTAACAATGATTAAAATTATTAAACTGCCATTTTTAGAGAGATTTGAGTTTATCTTTATTTTTACATGGCTATTAGCAGTCATGCCTGTTATTTGCATTTATCTATGGTCAGCAATTCGTTCGATTAAAATGACGATTCCTAAAATAAAACCGACATATGTATTAATTGGAATACTTGTCGTTTTTCATTTTGTAAACAGTATGTTAATCGACATTCAATTTTCGTTTATTTGGGCTCGATTATACGCAAACTATGGAACGATTTTCCTCTTTGGCTACATACCTCTCCTCTTTTTGATTGCAGTTGTGAGAAAAAAATTGAAAGGAGCTTAAGTGTCAAGCGCCTGTCAGTTTAAACAAGGTACCCGGCAATGGATAAGCGATCTAAATATTTCAAAAAAGAAAAAGTAATGCATAGCCTGCATTATTTTAAATTTTCCACATATACTGTACTATAACAGATGGTGGAACGACAAAATTGTTGTAAAAAGGAGAGGGTTCTTTTGTTAAATTGTACAGTTAACATTCACAGGAAAGCGGCTGAGAAGTATTGTCTAGAATGCGGGGGAAAATTTAAAGAGAAAGTGGAATCACAATTGATGGAATGTAGTCGCTGCTTAGCAAAACAAGCGGAGTAACTAGATCCTTTAATCTTGAACGGGGTTCTTAGGGACGAACAATTTTAAAATGAAGTGTACAAATAATAATGAGGGTAGCCCTTTGCTGTCCTCATTATTATTTGTTTTCCCACTTCGTAATTTCTTTCCTCCTTCTTCCTTATTTTTAATCTTCTTCATTCGATAGACTTTTTTATTTTCAATTATAAGACCCTTAGTTTTTGTCGGTATTGAATATTTAGCTCATATATTGTATTTTAAAAAAATTTAAATTTAAGTGGAAATTTATTGTTTTCTGTTATATAACTTTTACAAAATAGAAATTAGTTATATAACAATAAGGTTAGAAGAAAATAGATCAATAAAGACCTAGTTTCTTCAATGCATAAAATGATTAGGCACGAGGTGATGCGGATAATAGAAAATAAATATATTATTTAGAAGAAGTAATAAGTAAATTAAACTGGTTAGCGAATATTATTATGGAAGATTTTAACCCAAGTAAGCGTTACTGTATAAAAAAACTTAAATTATATTGTTCTTGAAGTGGATGGGAGATATTTAATCTTGCAACAAACGTTAGATTTTAATCAATTAGAACTTAGCAAACATCCTAAAAAGCGGGGAGAGGGACTTTATGCAAGAACAGAAATTGGAAAGAGGTTTAAAAAATAGGCATGTGCAATTAATTGCTATTGGTGGAGCGATCGGAACAGGTCTATTCTGGGGGCAGGTAAGTCTATCCACTTAGCGGGACCTTCTATTTTATTTGCTTATTTGGTAACAGGAAATTATTTGCTTTTTCATCATGCGTGCATTAGGGGAGCTGCTTTTAAGTAATTTAAACTATCATTCTTTCGTTGACTTCGTTCGAGATTATTTAGGTGAAATGCCAGCATTTATCACGGGTTGGACCTATTGGTTCTGTTGGATTTCGATTACAATGGCCGATTTAACAGCCGTTGGTCTTTATACCCAATATTGGTTTCCAAATGTGCCTCAATGGATGCCGGGATTGATTTGCCTTGTTGTATTATTAATAATGAATCTAGCAACCGTCAAACTTTTTGGAGAAATGGAATTCTGGTTTGCGTTAATTAAAGTAATGGCTATTCTAAGTCTAATAGTTGTTGGTCTTTTTCTGATCTTTAAAGGATTTGCAACTTCATCAGGTACAGCAAGTTTTACGAATTTATGGAGTCATGGCGGTATGTTCCCTAATGGAATGAATGGTTTTATCCTCTCATTTCAAATGGTTGTATTCGCTTTTGTTGGGATTGAACTTGTAGGGCTTACAGCCGGTGAAACGGAAAATCCCGAAAAGGTAATCCCACGAGCGATCAATAACATTCCGATTCGGATTATTATCTTTTATCTTGGTGCTCTAATTGTCATCATGAGTGTATACCCATGGAAATCAATCGTGCCAACTGAAAGTCCGTTCGTCCAAGTTTTTTCTGCAATGGGGATTATTGCGGCAGCGGGTATGATTAACTTTGTTGTTCTTACCTCTGCAGCTTCAGCGGGTAACAGTGCAATCTTTAGTACAAGCCGTATGCTTTATTCACTTGCAAAAGAGAAAAATGCACCAGAAAAGCTAGCAAATTTGAATAAACGTAAAGTTCCTGCAAATACATTATTCTTCTCCACTGGAGTTGTTTTAATCTCTACGATCTTAAACTATGTGATTCCAGAAAGAGTATTTACTCTCGTAACAAGTATTTCAACCGTATGCTTCATCTTCATATAGGGGATTACCGTCATTAGTCATTTGAAATACCGTAAAACGAGACCAGATTTAGCAAAAATAAATAAATTTAAAATGCCGCTTTATCCATTTTCTAACTATGCGATTCTTGCTTTTCTAGCATTTATACTAGTTGTACTAGCGATCGCAGAGGATACTCGCGTTTCATTGATGGTTACCCCTGTATGGTTTATTATGCTAATTGCCATTTATAAGATACGTAAATTGAATAATAAACATGCAAAACAAGATGAGTTATCAGAAGAGTTGGAAAAGGTAAACAAGTCAGTGTAAATTTAGTTATATCATCAGACGCCTTTTAAAGTTATAGGGGCGTGTCTATTTAGTTGAAATATAATGGGACAACATTAAATTATTCAATTCTACTATAAAAGACATGAACCAAGTAATTTCCATTAGAAATTCTTCTGTTCATGTCTTTTTGCCATTTATTCATTTTTCGCCCTTTCCGATTCCAACTCAACCCAGGTTTGAGACCAATTTTCAATGGTTCTAAGAATAGGTTCAATTGAAAGGCCTTTTTCTGTTAAAGAGTACTCTATGATAACGGGTGTTTCAGGAATTACTTTCCGTTTCACAATTCCAAGATGCTCTAACTCTTTTAAACGATCGGATAATACTTTTCCGCTTATTCCGATTGATGATACAATTTCGCTAAATCGCATTGGACCCGATAATAATTGATAAATCACAAGGGCCGTCCATCTTTGACTTATAAGCGAAATAGCCTTTTCGAACTTTGGACATATTGTTGGTTGACTCACAGTTTATTCCACCTCTTTAAATGCCATTATAACACAAAAACCCCTATTGTATTACAAACATAAAGTAAATTACTTGACTGAATTTAATTATATAGATAAACTTACTTACATAAAGTAACTATATATAAAAAACTAACTAAAATGTATGAACAGAAATAGGGAAAGTTATATTTTAAAAGATGTAAGAGGTTAAGATTATTAAAGTTAATAGTTCAAAATTCAATATAAGGGGGATTACCATGGGATTTCACTCAAAACCAACCACATTCGTAGGACATGTAAAAATTAAGGTAGAGAATTTAGAGCGTTCATTAACATTTTATCGAGAAGTTCTTGGCCTCGATATTTTAGAGCAAACTTCTTCAGCAGCAAGACTAACAACAGATGGAAAAACGAGTATTTTATCGTTGGAACAACCTGAAAATGTAATCGCTAAACAAGGGAGAGCAACAGGTTTGTATCATTTTGCGATCCTTCTACCAGAGAGATCTGATTTAGCTGATATCGTTGTTCATTTAATTGATAAGGGTATCCGATTTGGAGCTTCGGACCATTTAGTAAGTGAAGCGTTGTATTTGGATGATCCAGATGGAAATGGGATTGAAATTTATAGTGACAGAGATCCTTCGACATGGAAATGGGAAGGGAATAATGTGGCCATGACAACGATTCGGCTCGATATAGAGAATCTGTTGACGTGCGCCAAGTCTGGAAAAGCTTGGAAAGGAATGCCTGAAGGAACTGTGATGGGTCATATCCATTTACATGTTGCCGATTTAGATCAAGCAGAGGAATTCTATATAAAGGGTCTTGGACTAGACGTGGTCAGTCGATTTGCTGGTCAGGCACTCTTCATGTCCGATGAAAAGTACCATCATCATGTTGCGGTTAATGTATGGAGTGGAGTTGGGGCTCCAAGACCTGCAGAAAATAGTGTTGGTCTCGAATCATTTACACTTGTTTATGCAGATGAGGAAGCACGCCAAGCCGCCATTAACCAATTGCAACAGATTGGGGCATCGGTTTTAAAAGAAGAGAATGAATGGATCACTCAGGATCCTTCCGGTAATCGGGTCGTATTAGCTATTTAAGAAGGGGGAATTCCGTTTGATCGAAGAAAGGAACAAGGACTTTGAAATTGGCATTTATACACTAGCCGATATTGGACCAGATCCTCTGTCTGGTGAGACGCCAAATCCGAAGCAGAGATTAGATGAAATTATTAAGGCTGCAGTGTTGACTGAAGAAGCTGGACTAGATGTGTTTGGGATAGGGGAACATCATCGACTCGATTATGCGGTCTCATCTCCTGCGATCGTACTAGCAGCGATTGCCCAAGCAACACAGAAAATTAAATTAACGAGCGCGACAAGTGTGTTAAGTACATTGGATCCTGTTCGTCTATTTGAAGATTTTGCAACTTTGGATTTAATCTCAAATGGACGTGCTGAAATTTTGGCAGGACGCGGGGCCTTTATCGAATCGTTTCCACTTTTTGGTTATCGAACGGATGATTATGATGAACTTTTCACAGAACATATGGAGTTGCTTTTACAACTAAATAAAAATGAAAAAGTTACATGGTCGGGAAAGTTTCGCCCTTCATTAAAAGAAGCTGAAATATCTCCACGACCAATTCAAAGTCAAATTCCTATTTGGATCGGTGTAGGTGGTTCCCCTGAGAGTGCGGTAAGAGCAGGTACATTCGGTGTTGGAATGGCACTGGCCATTTTAGGTGGGGATCCTAAACGGTTTAAACCGCTTGTCGATCTTTACCATCAAGCGGCTATGAAGGCTGACCATTCTCCAGAAGTGTTGAGAGTAGGTGTAACTGGACATGCCTTTATCGCAGAAACCACCCAGCAGGCAAAGGATGAGTTTTATCCGTATTATTCAAATTATTGGTATTATGTGAATCGGCAACGTGGTCTTGGCATGAAAATGTCAAGGGAAGAATTTGAACAAATGGCTGGTCAGGATACAGCATTGTTTGTAGGAAGCCCAGACCAAATCGTTGAAAAAGTCCTTCGTCAACATGAATTATTTGGCCACACCCGATTCCTTGCCCAAGTAGATATCGGTGGACTCCCATTTGAGAAAGTTGCAAGAAGTATTGAATTATTAGCAACCAAAGTAGCACCGAAAATTAGGCAAGCAATCAGTTAAGTATTTATTAATAAAAAAATGGCATAGTAAATAATGTTAGTTATGAAAACAACTTTTCTATATAAAGTGGGGGAAAACCATATGAAAATTGGAATTATCGGAGCAAGTGGAAAAGTAGGTAGTCTCATCTTAAGAGAATCGGTTGAAAGAGGGCATAAGGTTACTGCTATTGTAAGAAATGCCTCTAAACTTAGAGATTTGAACGTACCAACCATAGAAAAAGATATATTTGATCTAACTACGGAAGATCTTAAATCCTTTGACGTGGTCGTGAATGCATTCGGTGCTCCCCTTGGGGAAGAACAAGCCCATGTGGATGCAGGTCATGCTTTAATAAAAGCGGTTAAAGGAATAGACACAAGAATCATTGTGGTAGGTGGAGCTGGAAGTTTATATGTGGATGAACAGAAAACGGTTGAACTTATCGATACGCCTGAATTTCCAGATATCGTAAAACCAACAGCAAAAGGCCAGGCAAGAAATCTGCAAGAATTAAAAGGAACAACGGATCTAACATGGACATTTATCAGTCCTTCAGCGGTTTTTGATCCAGAAGGAAAAAGAACGGGATCCTATCAATTAGGAAAAGACCACCTTCTAGTGAATTCAAAAGGAGAAAGTTATATCAGCTATTCCGACTATGCAATTGCTGTAGTAGATGAAATTGAGAATCCAAAGCACCTTAATGAAAGGTTTACAGTAGTGGGTGAAAAAGAATAAAAAGAATCGGGGTCTATTATGGGGCCCCGATTCTTTTTATTGTTTGGGAATTTGGAAATCAAATATTTATACGGTTTTAATTTTGTAATAAAACCACCAAAGATAATTCAAAAGGGGCTTTCTATTTGCCGTTTTGGAGAACAAAAGAAATGTTTCCTTCTATTTCGTGAAAATCTTTTTAAAAGAAGGAAAGAAGACCATTATTGAAGAAATATTAATTATAATCCTACTATTAAAGAAAATTTTTATAGTATAAGGCCAATTAATAAGAAATTGATCAGGACATAGAAATAACTAAGGGTAAGGTAAATTACAGTTTATTGAAGTAGAAGAGGAGGTTATGAGAAATGAAGGCACATCAAATCATGAAGAAGCGAGTGATTAAGGTAAAAGAACGGGATAATATGCAAGCTGTAATTGAAAAGTTTCTTTATTATGGGATTAGCGGTGTCCCTGTAGTAAATGATCGAAATGAAATTGCAGGATATGTAAGTATTGAGGATGTTCTGCGTTATATAGGTAAGCCCAATGATCTTATTTTTGGAACACCATTCTTTACGGGTCATTATCAAATTGAAGAAGGAAATTTTGTAGATCGAGCTCAAAAGATTAGAAAAATGAATGTAATGGAGCTTGCCCAAACAAAGGTTTATAAAGTGGCATGGGATGAAGATATTGAAACGATTACCGGCATTTTTACTAAAGGAAGAGCAAAGAAGGTAATGGTAGAAAGAATGGGGGTTTTAATAGGAATCATTAGTCGAAACGATGTGATACATCACAGCTTTAAAACTATAACTGAATATAATAGGAACGACGGAGCTTTGTCTAAGACTAAGGTATATTGTTTTGAGTAACAGATCTAGAAAACTAAAATATTATTCCATGCTTCCTACGATGAAGCGCGCTAAAACTTTATAGATATTAATAAATATTTTCGCAAATGCCCACATTTTTTTAAGTCTCTCACATACACTGTACTATAACAGAAAGCGGAACCGAAAAATTGTTATAAAAAGGAGAGGATTTTCGTGTTAAAAAGTACAGTTAATATTAATAGTCAGGTTGCAGAAAAATATTGTCCTGAATGTGGGCTAAAATATAAAGAGAAGATCGTATCTCAATTAATGGAATGTGATCGCTGCTTAGCAAAAAAATCGGAGTAACCCCCCGCAACTATTACCGTCTTTGTCGTAAAAGTGCATTAAGGTTAAAATGATTCTATTACAAAGTTAAGGTAGTGAGTGACAAGGGTGCTGACGTGGTTTTAAATATTTAGTTGTGAGGTCGAGGTGACCTGTTATGATAAAAGGTGAGAGGAGGCCTATTGAACTTTTCTTAGGCCTTTACCCTCTAAAATATTTTGAATCCCTTCTTCACAAACCCCATAAGAACGCCAGGAGCAAGTTTCGCAAACGGTTTGGATATCAGAAGGGACCACATTATTCCGAATCGATGCTTCAATGTCTTTCCATTTTATCATTTGTCCGATTATAAGTCCTAATTTCTCCAAAATCACATGATCTCTTGCGGTAATATGTTGATCATGACAGTGGTATTCACCTGAATTTGGGTACTTTGCACATAATTGATCAGGCCCTTCAATAAGTTGAATCCACGTCTCTGGTTGATCTCTCAACGTTTGATGCAACTGTGTCATATTTTCAACATAATCTCGAGAATAGCCCATACCCTGATAACCTAAAAGACAAAATAAATGATGTCCACGTAACTTAAACATATAATCCCCCCAGATTCACGAATGGAATAATTTTAATTGTAAACTAAAAACCATTAAAAGTTAACAATTAAAATTAATTAAAGGGCACCTATCTCAATTAATTGAAATCCACAAAATTTCCGGTTATTTCTTTGTTTTAAGGCGAGAAAAAACCCAAGGTATCTTAACGCTTGGGTGATGGTTAATTGGTGTTAACACATTTGTCCTTCTTAGCTTGTCCAATTTTTAGTGGCATTGTTTTACAAAGATATTTCTTAAAAATAAACTTTTGTTTTTATTAAGTCTCGGATACCACCTGTTTCAGCACTTCTTGTGTAAACCCATAGTTCACCAGAATCTGAGGTAGGAGTCTTGTTGAATGGTAAAGTACTTGTGAAATTACCGTATTTAGGTGCCCCATTATCAGCCATTATAGAACGTTCGCTAGAAACAACCGTACCGTTATTGTCTCTTAACAAAGATAAAACATTGGCTTCGAACGCTCTTGCTTGACCTTCTAATCGTTGACCATCCACCATTGTTGTTCCTGGAAGTGGAGACCAAACGACCATATTTTGCGAGGTTGGTAAAGGCATAATGAGATGAAATCCTTCCCAAATGAGATCCAATTGATAAACGAGCCGTTTCTGGTTTGCTCCTGATATGTTTGATATGGGAATGCCAAACTTTTTCGAAATCAATGCTAGGGAATCACCTTTTTGTACTTCATATACAAATGCAGGTAATCGTAATGGTTGATTGAGGAAAATTAAGTTGGGGTTATCTAAATCATTAATACCAGCAACTAAATCAACAGACGTGCTGCAACGAGAGGCAATCTCAGCAACTGTGTCTCCGGATTGAACCATATAAATTACATTTCCGGTTTCTGAAAGACTAGGAACGACAAGAACAATTCCAGGATAAATAAGATTCGGATCGATTATCTTACTATATAAATGATTTGCTCGTCGGATGGCATCAACAGAACTACCAAATTTTTGAGCAATAGAATATAATGTATCGCCTTTTTTTACTGTATAAATATAATTTTTCTTTAAAACTATGGACATATTGTCACCCCCTACCTTGTAGTGATAAAAGCGTCATTAATTCCAATCTTTTTAACAACGTCCAGTCTGACTACAGCTAGATCTCGGTTACGAAAGGCACCCGATTGTACCCGATATTTCGTAACTCCATTTACTTCTGTTGCAACCGCAAAAGCCTCTATTCCATGGTTTCTTAAGAAGAGTCTCCGTTGGTGGGCGTTTTCTAGTGTTGAAAAACTACCTGCTATTACGACATATAGAGGCACATCTACAGTTAATTTTGGAAGAGCTAATGCTCGAGCCAGTCCTTCACCAATCGCGTTCCCCAATGTATCTAGGAACATCTTGTTTTGCAGAAGGTGTAAGTCAAAGGTGGTATCGATAAATAGATTTTCCAACAAAATAGAAGGCATATTCGTTTCACGAAGTACGTGGAAATTTGCTCGTTTCATCCCGCGGTCTTTAATTCCATAGGGGCGAATTTGGCTCATCACATAATTGTGAATCGTCTCTTGAGCTTTAACGGATTTCTCAGATACGGCACCATTGTAAATGTAACTCTCCCAACCTGTTCCACCGCCAGCATTAATATGAATAGAGCAATAATAATCTGCCTTCGCTTGATTAGCCTGATTGGTTCTAGTAGGCAAACTAAGTGACGAATCCGCTGTTCTCGTCATGATTACATCGACATCATAATTTCTTAGTAAATATTCACGGGCCCTTAAAGCGATATCCATGTTGAATACTTTTTCAAAAGAGGATCCATTTACGGCACCAGAGTCACTTCCACCATGTCCAGGATCTAATACAATCGTAGTCAATAAAATCAACTCCTTTTCTTATACAATATGTGAAATCAACATTGGAGGGTTCTATCATTTATCTATATTTATAAAAAGTGCTATTGTACTAGATAACGAGGGTGATTCGTTCCTGGCCGGTTCGGTTACTGCTTTAATTGCAGAAGTTCTCATATTAGTCGCAAAAAAGTAGAAGTCTGATAATATATTAGTAGGGAGTTTAGTCACTTGCATCCCAGGGGTCTTACTTTAATCGATTCGTCGTTTAAATTTTCGCCCTACTAATCTATAGAGGGGGGAGAAGAAGTCGATGAATCAGTATACTCAAGGAACACCTGAATATAAGAAAAAACAAAAGATCATGGAAGCGCAAATAAAAGGATATACAGACGTACAAACGGTACAAGAAGCAAAACAACTTATTCGCTTTGCCTATACAAGAGAAGGAATTCCTCTTCGCTATACAAAAATGGGTGCATTCATTAAAGTTTTTCCAGCTTAATCAAACCACAGGGGCATGGCTCTCTTATGTCCATAAAAAAAGGAGCTGCCCACTGGTTGTGTGAGAAAAAGTGGTATAATAGTTACTTAAACGAAATGCACAAATTAGTAGAATAGAAGAAACTTTTTTAGTAAAAACACGAGATTAATCTCGTGTTAGATTTAATCCATTCTGATAATAATCCATCATTACTTCTTCTAAAACGATATTTCCGCCAGTTCCCCAAATCATGTGAGTCCCTTTCTCCATTATGTTTTTCAATTTATGTTTTAATAAATAGTCCGTTCCCTTTTTACAATATAAGTTTACTTAGTAAAGGAATGAACTAGCGATGTTTGTAATTCGTGTCTTCGCGTATTATCAATTACACTAAATTATCCTAATGTGCTTCTAGCAACCAGTTATATGAACATAAATTTATCTAATAAATTGAAGTTTAACATATAGTAAGATTGTAGTTACCATTAAATAGTCTTCAAACAATAGATAAAAAAGCCCTCAACGCTTTTTATGTAACGTCGAGAGCTTTAATTTTATTTTGGAGAACGATCATTTTCAAATGCTTTTTCAACAGGGACATATGAATACCCTAGATCTCGAGCTATTGCTTCATAAGTAATTTCTCCATTTGCGGTGTTAACCCCAAGCTTTAACCCGCTGTTTTTCATCACAGCCTGGTAGACTCCTTGGTTGGCAACCTGTAAAGCATATGGAAGGGTGACATTGGTTAACGCAATGGTTGATGTCCTTGGAACAGCTCCGGGCATGTTAGCAACGGAATAATGAACAACGCCATGTTTAACGAATGTAGGGCTGTCATGGGTTGTAACATGGTCACATGTCTCAACTACCCCACCTTGGTCGATGGCAACATCTACAATCACCGATCCGGGTTTCATCGTTTTTACCATTTCTTCGGTCACAAGCTTAGGTGCCTTTGATCCAGGAATTAAAACAGCGCCAATTAATAAATCTGTTTCTTTCACAGCCGCTGCAATATTATAAGGATTGGACATTAACGTTTGAATTTCGTTTCCAAACAGATCTTCCAATTGACGTAATCGATCTGCGCTTACATCAATAATGGTCACATCTGCACCTAGTCCGATGGCCATTTTTGCGGCATTTGTTCCAACAACACCGCCACCAATGATGGTTACTTTCCCGCGACTTACACCGGGAACACCAGCAAGGAGAATTCCTTGACCTCCATTTGTTTTTTGAAGAAATTGTGCACCAATTTGCGTAGCCATCCGTCCGGCCACTTCGCTCATGGGGGTTAAGAGTGGTAGCGTACGCCCGATGGCAATCGTTTCATACGCAAGGGCGATCACATGTTTTTCCTTAAGTGCTTTTGTTAGTTCGGGTTCTGCGGCTAAATGAAGATATGTAAAGAGGATAAGACCTTCACGGAAAAAAGAATACTCACTTTTTAAAGGTTCTTTTACTTTTAAAATCATTTCCGATTGCTGCCATATATCTGCGGCTTTGTCAATGAGTTCGGCACCTGCATGTAAATAGTCATCATTCGTAAATCCACTTCCAATTCCTGCGTCCTTTTCCACTAATACTCGATGACCATTACTTACAAAGGAAATTACTCCAGCAGGTGTGATTGCTACACGATTTTCATTATTTTTAATTTCCTTTGGGATCCCGATAATCATAAACATCCCTCCCAGTGATTTTTTATTTTCTGAATATTATACATATTATATCAGTTTAGTTCTAATTTTACACCTAAGAATGTTTTGAGAGCCCTTTGCCGATTCCTAGGAATTTAATAAAAAATTCGAGAGAGGTTGAAACAAATTTTAATAGGAGGCAGGTCCGATATGAATAGGAAGTCATCTGTTCTTTGGTCATGATTGTAAGCTGACTTTCATACGATATGTAGGAGGTGGTAAAATGGCAAGAATCGCATATCGAAGTAAAGATGTAGACTTAATGGCCAGGATGATGAGGGCAGAAGCAGAAGGTGAAGGCAAACAAGGAATGCTCTATGTTGGCAATGTTATAGTTAATCGAGTAGTAGCCGATTGTACTGACTTTAAAGAATTGACAAACGTAGAACAAGTTATTTTTCATGTGCAAGGTGGAAATTATTCGTTTGAAGCCGTGCAAAAAGGCAATGTTTTTTATCAAAGGCCTAGAGAATCAGAAAGGAGATTAGCCAGACAGAATTTGGAGTTTTGGAGAGACCATCCTGCCAAATATGCACTTTGGTACTTTAATCCATATGCTCCATGTCCTCCAACATGGTATGACCAGCCTTTTACAGGTCAATTTAAGCTGCATTGTTTTTATGAACCAATCGCTGGAACATGTGAAAGTGTTTATAGGGGATAACAAGGATGCTATTGGTGAAACAGTCTTTTGATATATAAAGTCCTGTGGATTTGAGAAACGTTGGGATTCCCAGCGTTTTTCGTGTTAGTAGGAAGAATTGCCCTTTGTACTAAAATATTCCAATCATCTATGGTAAAATCACTGTACACTCCAAGGAAAGAAACCGATCGAAAACAAATTATAGATGAAAATCTGATAGGAGCATTAAGCATGGGAAAAAACTCTAAAAAATACTATGTCGTCTGGAGGGGAAACAAAGAAGGGATCTATGGAACATGGGAAGAATGTAAACAGCAAGTACAAGGTGTACCGGGAGCTAAATACAAAGCTTTCCCCACATTAGAAGAAGCAGAACTGGCATTCAAAAATGGTTGGGAGAGCAGACCAAAACGATCCCAAAAGCCGAAAGGAAATGCACAACAAACATCCAAACTTATAGGCCCATCCTCGTATATAGAAGAAAGTATATCTGTAGATGCGGCTTGTAGCGGGAATCCAGGAGCAATGGAATACAAAGGGGTTTATACAAAAACAGGCCAAGTTTTATTTCACTTTGGACCAATTCTAGGAACGAATAATATTGGTGAATTTCTGGCGATTGTCCATGGACTAGGCTTTTTAAAACAACGGGAAATGGATGTCCCAATCTATTCTGATTCCTTAACTGCCTTAAAATGGGTAAGAAACAAGAAAGCGAACACTTCACTAAAAAGAAATAAAGATACTGAGCAAGTATGGATATTGATTGAAAGAGCAGAAAAATGGCTAAAAGACAATGATTATAAGAATCAACTATTAAAATGGGAAACCGAAAAATGGGGAGAAGTGAAAGCGGATTTTGGCAGAAAGTAAGGAATGTTATAACCAGCCTGTTGGACAAGCAATTTGGATTTATTAATTAAAAGTATGGAAAACAATCGGAGAATACATATCCCCAGTTACTGGGCGCTTTTCTGAACATGAAAGGCGTCCTTTTTAATGCATTCTTTTAAGTAGATTTCTCTGTTCTTTTGAAATGTAATATTTGGCCATATGCGTGCAGTGACGTAAATTAGTTGATTATCCTATTTTTTACAAAAAAAATTCAAAGAACATTCTAGATTAAGAGGTTTGTTTATATAAATAGTTGTGTAGGACTTTTTACATTTCTACATTTTTGTAAGCGATTACGAATATTACAGGGGAGGGAAATTAATGTTAAGCATGATTGGGTTAATTGGTGGTCTTGCAATTCTCATTTTCCTGACAATGAGAGGGATGAATCTTCTGATTGCTGGTCCACTAAGTGCTTTATTTGTTGCCGTCTTAAGTGGAATGCCCCTATTTCCGCAATTAGTGGCGGAAGGAGAGGCAAATTTTGTTGGAAATTATATGACCGGATTTACAGGATTTGTGACCTCTTGGTACCTCATGTTCTTACTGGGAGCAATATTTGGAAAGTTGATGGAGGACTGCGGGGCAGCGAGTAGTGTATCAGAGTGGATCGTTGGCAAGCTTGGCATGAAAAATGCAGTGTTAGCCATCGTCATTGCCTGTGCAGTATTAACGTATGGTGGAGTCAGTTTGTTTGTTGTTGCTTTCTGTGTCTACCCAATGGCTTTAAGTTTATTTAAACAAGCTGATCTGCCACGGCGTTTTATTCCTGGAGCATTGGCTTTTGGTTCCGTGACTTTTACAATGACATCTGCCGGTTCACCGGAAATTCAAAACTGGATTCCCATTGAATATTTAGGCACTACTCCTTATGCAGGCTGGGAAGTTAGTGCAATCGTTGCTGTATTTATGGCTGTTTTTGGATATTGGTGGCTTAAACGAATGATCGCTAAAGCGGTCGCAAAGGGGGAGCGTTTCATTAGTCGAGACAGTGACCCGGCCGCAGCTGAAAACCGCGCACTGCCAAATCCAATAATGAGTTTAATTCCTTTGCTTGTTGTATTAGTGGTTTCATTTATTTTCCATGATGCTTTAATGCAATCCGCTTTAATTATCGCACTATTAGGTGGGTGTATTGCAACATACATCTTGAATCGTAAATACTTTCAATCCTTTTGGAATGCTGTTTCGGATGGAACAACAGGAGCCCTTATTGCTATTGCTAACACAGCAGCGGTAGTAGGTTTCGGTGGGGTTGCAAAAGCAGTGCCAGCCTTCGAAACCGCAGTAAATGCCATGACAAATATCCCGGGAAGTCCATTAATTGGGGGGGCGATTGCAGTTAGTGTTATTGCAGGGATGACGGGATCTTCATCCGGCGGTCAGGCCATTGCCTTGCCACTTCTTGCCCCGCATTATATGGATATGGGAGTTAATACAGAAGCCTTGCACCGCGTCGTTTCAATTTCGTCAGGTGCGCTCGATTCTCTTCCGCACAATGGCTATGTTGTCACAACGATTAGAGGGATTTGTGGGGAGTCCCATCAAGAAGCATATAATGCAGTAGGGGCATTAACAGTAATTGTCCCTGCACTTGGAACCATCTTAGCGATTATTCTCTTCTCTTTTGGTTTAGGAATTTAATTAATGGAAATATTCACTTACCCCTAATTTTGTAACTAAGGAATAGAGTTTAAATAGATAATTTAGGATTCTCTTTAGGGGAATCCTTTTTCCTTTCCCTATACAAATTTTCCGGGTTTTACATAATTTTCTATATATACCCATAATCTGGAAAAGGAATTTAACCTTGCACGCACTTTACCATAAAATAGTTATAATTATTGCCTTTTAAAAAAATAAAAAGTCATAAAGTGTTCACAAAATGGATATGTTTGTGATATAGTAATGGTGTTAATAGTAATAATAATAATTCTAATTATAAATTAATTAGAAGAATCATTGATGAAGTGTACCATTATGTTGCATATTCATCCTGATTTTCTAATTTAAATTTTGGCGGGAAGGATTTCTGGTATTTTACAATGCTTAGAATTTAGCCCACCATAAAGGGGTATCTATGCAAGTATGCATGCATAGAGCCTGTTTTATGGTGGCCTTTTTATATGCCTTAATTTGAAAAATCTAATAATTATATTGAAAGCGTTATTAGAATCATTCGTATGCAAGATTAAAAAGCCTATTATAAAATCTAATGGTTTTCAAATCAGGTTGATTTTTACAGCTGTTGAGATTTTGAAAAATTTAAAACTGATTAGTAGTAATTGAAAAGGCTCGTTATTATGAATTTTGTTTAGATAGTTCTCATAGTGAAACAGTTTACTATATTAATATATTTAAAACTTTCTTATGGGATTTGATGAAAAAGGGGGACTCATTCATGACGGACATGGTGAATGTTTTGGAAAAAGCGAAGGCTTTGGAAAAGGCAAATTCTACAGAAAAGGTTAGTGTTCAAATTAATGGTACTACACACGAAATCGAAAAAGGAACACGAATCCTAGATTATCTTCTATCACAGGACATCCAGCATCCACATATTTGTTATTCGGAAGTTCTTGGTCCAGTGCAAAGTTGTGATACATGTATGTGTGAAGTAGATGGCAACATTATGCGCGCCTGTTCAACAGTCGTTGAGGATGGAATGGATATTCTTACATCTTCTGAGATTGCAAGAAAATCACAAGAAGAAGCAATGGATAGAATTTTAGAAAACCATTTATTGTATTGTACGGTTTGTGATAATAACAACGGAGATTGCCGTGTACATAATACGGTAGAGATGATGGGAATTGAGCACCAAACACGTCCACATCGCTCAAAAGGATATGAAGTGGATATGTCACATCCATTCTATCGTTATGATGCAGATCAATGTATCTTGTGCGGTCGCTGTGTTGAAACTTGTCAAGACTTGCAAGTAAACGAAACATTGACTATTGACTGGGAAGCTGAACAGCCTCGTGTCCTATGGGATGGCGGAAAAAGCATTAACGAATCCTCCTGTGTTTCCTGTGGACAGTGTGTGACGGTTTGTCCGTGTAATGCTTTAATGGAAAAATCAATGCTTGGTGAAGCTGGGTTTATGACTTCTATGAGTGATGATTTACTTACACCGATGATTGACCTAGTAAAAGCGGTAGAACCCGACTATCAAACGATTTTAGCTGTTTCAGAAGCAGAAGCAGCAATGCGTGACGAGCGAATCGAAAAGACAAAAACTGTTTGTACATTCTGTGGGGTTGGCTGTACATTCGAGGTCTGGACAAAAGATCGCCACATATTAAAAGTTCAGCCATCTGAAAATGCACCAGTTAATAGTGTATCTACATGTGTAAAAGGAAAATTCGGCTGGGATTTCGTTAATTCACAAGAAAGAATTACAAAACCATTGATTCGTAAAGGTGACCAGTTTGTAGAAGCAACTTGGGATGAAGCTTTAACTCTTGTTGCTGAGAAATTAGGCGGGATTAAAGATACTTATGGAAGCGATGCATTAGGATTCATTTCTTCTTCGAAAATAACAAATGAAGAAAACTATTTAGTTCAAAAGCTTTCTCGTCAAGTATTTGAAACAAACAACGTTGATAACTGTTCCCGTTATTGTCAATCACCGGCTTCTTGGGGCTTACAGCAAACAGGGGGTATTGGAGGAGACACTGGAACACTTCAAGATATCGCTGGTGCAGGCCTAGTGATCCTTGTTGGATGTGCTCCTGCAGAAGGACACCCTGTATTTGCTTCACGCATTAAGCGTGCTCAAAAGCTGCATGGCCAAAAGTTAATTACAGTGGATGTACGCAGACATGAAATGGGTGACCGTGCTGATTTATTTGTTCGTCCAAATCAAGGTACTGACTATGTATGGTTATCTGCTGTTACAAAGTACATCATTGATCAAGGTTGGCATGATGAAGAATTTATTCAAAAGCATGTAAACCAATATGGTGAATTCGTAGAAATGATGGCACCATATACACTTGAAGAAGCAGAGAGAATCACTGGAATTTCTCAAGAGAATTTAATCCAAATGGCAGAAATGATTCGTGATGCAGATGGAACAGCAATTTGTTGGGGAATGGGAGTTACACAAAATATTGCTGGATCTCATACATCTGTAGCAATTGCTAACCTTCTTCTTGCAACAGGAAACATGATGCGCGCAAATGCTGGTGCGTTCCCATTACGTGGACATAACAACGTACAAGGTGCATCAGACATGGGTACAATGCCAAATATTTTCCCTGGATATCAACAAGTGGCAAACGATGAAATCCGTGCGAAATTCGAAAGAGCATGGGGAGTAACATTGCCTGCAAAACCGGGTCTAGATAACATTCAAATGCTAGAACAAATTGATAAAGGCAATTTGAAAGGCATGTATATCGTTGGGGAGGATATGGCATGGGTCGATGCTGATTCCAACCATACACAAGATATGCTTGCAAAATTAGATTTCCTTGTTGTTCAAGAGATCTTCTTCTCAACAACAGCTGAGTTTGCAGATGTGATTTTACCAGGAGTACCTTCATTAGAAAAAGAAGGAACGTTTACAAATACAGAGCGTCGTGTTCAACGTTTATATCAAGCTCTAGAAGAAACAGGCGATAGCAAACAAGACTGGTGGATTCTTCAACAGGTTGCAAATCGTATGGGCTTCAACTGGAACTATGCTGGACCAAGTGAAATCTTCGATGAAATGGCGAGCCTAACACCATTCTTCTCACAATGTGACTATGATTACCTTGAGGGATGGGGTAGCTTCTGTTGGGGATCTCAAGATGGAACAGATACTCCAATCTTATACTTGGATGGCTTTAACTTCCCTGATAAGAAAGCTCGTTTTGGATTGTTTGACTATGTGCCGCCAGTAGAATTCCCAGAGGAATTCGACTTATCTCTTGATAATGGTCGTTTGCTTGAGCACTTCCACGAAGGAAACTTAACGCACAAATCAGAAGGACTACAATATAAGTTCCCGAAAGTATTTGTTGAAGTTTCTCCTGAGCTTGCAAAAGAGCGCGGGGTTAAAAATGGATCGCTTGTTCGTTTGATATCACCATACGGAAGAATCAAGCTTCCAGTTCTTGTAACCGATCGTGTGGAAGGCAAAACTGTTTATGTACCAATGCACTCAGCAAGTCATGAAAGTGCGGTAAACTTATTGACAGGAAACGGCTTTGATGTTGTTACAAACACACCTGCGTATAAACAAGCGAAGGTACGCATGGAAGTTTTAGAAGTAGATGGAGGAGAAAATCCGCTTCCTAAATACAATCACCGTCATGCGACACGTACACCGCAAATGGGACTTGAAATTTATCGTAAATGGGAACGTGGCGACTATGTTCCAATTTCAACTATAAATGAACATGTACAACCTGGTTCATATGACAGGAGGAATGCGTAGTGGCTGCGCCAATTAGAAAAATTAAAAGAATTGAGCTGACAGAAGAGCAAAAAAAGGAACAAACTTTAGAAAGTCTACTAAGTGAAGTAGCGGAAAATAAAGATTCCTTGCTTGAAACACTCCAACTATTACAGGAATTACACAACAGCGGAATTTTAGAGGCAGCAAACAGCCTTGTTAAAACAAAAGAAGAAGTGGCAAAAATTGCGGTTGGACAAATCACGCGTGAGCCGGTTACTAATCTGATTAACAACGCCATGGCTGCTGGCGGCGTATTAACGCAAATGGATCCAGAAACGACCAAAAAGCTAATGGGCAGTGTCGCTAAAGGGTTAGAAAAAGCACAACAAGGGCTTCAATCAGATTCGCAAACGAGCATTCTAGATCTTATGAAGGCATTAAAGGATCCAGATATGAATCGGGCCATTACTTTTGGGATGAATCTCCTAAAAGGAGTTGGGGAAGGATTAAAAGGGTAATAAAATAATAAGAGGAAATTCCATTCGGACTTATCAAGCTTAACGGGCACCTAGGCACCCACATCTAAATTCTGAGTACAATAAAAGAAGATAGAAGGGAGTTCAACTGCCCGTAAAGCTTTGATTGGTGAAATAAGATTTATCTTTGGGCTTTAGCTCTTAGATAAATCAATAAGGCATTGCGTAACTAACCACTAGTGGAGGAGAAAGAACCTCCCCCCTGATGGAAGTTTCACTTTATGACCGAATGGAACGCCTCTTTATAATCAATATTTGACTTACCAACCTATGAAGGAGTCGTTACTGATGGCAAAAAACTTAGAACACCAATTTAGTATGCTTGTTCGGGAGATCAGAAAAGAGTATGTTGGTAATGGGCCAAAGGAAATTAGCACTCGTTTTACCGGAAACTGGGCCATTAGTGAAATGAGAGGAAATTTGACCAATGTTGAAAAGTTTATGATTACCTCGGAACAAGGCAAACAAATGGTTCATCAGGCACGGACAAAAATGGTAAAGGAAATCTATAAAAAGCCAGAAGTAGTGGCAAAGTTTGAACATTTAATCGGAGCAAGGGTGCTGCGGCTTTTTTCGGATATTAATATTGATCAAGATATTGCGATGACGGTTTTTGTTTTCGATGAATCCGTTGATTTAAATGCAAAATAAATAGAACGGGGGAGAAGGGGAAAATGAGTCAGGAACTACTTGTAACTAACCAAGTGTTACGTTATGAAAACGGGAAGGTTCAACTTGTCGAGGATACGATCGTTACAGAGTATCCAATTACGATTGTTTTAAATGGGGAAGAATTCGCAACACTTGTCTGTAGCCCAGAAGATCTTGAGGACCTTGTAGTTGGATTTTTGGCATCAGAGGGGATCATTAGTCGTTATGAGGATATTAAAGACATTCAAATTATTGAATTAACTGGAAAAGCAATTGTGACGACACATCGAGTGAATAAATTAAATGAAAAATTCCACTCCAAGCGAATTGTATCTTCTTGCTGTGGAAAAAGCCGCCAAAGCTTTTATTTCTATAATGATGCAAGAACCGTAAAGCCAATTGAAACGAAGGAGAAAGTCATTTCTATAGGGGATTGTTTTCGCCTCATGGATACAATGCAAAATTCCTCTACGATTTTCCAGGAAACAGGTGGTGTCCATAATGCGGCACTATGTGATAAAAATGGAATTATTGTCGCGAAAACGGACATCGGCAGACATAACGCACTAGATAAAATATATGGTTACTGCCTCAAACATTCGATTTCAATGGAAGACAAGGTCATCGTATTTAGTGGACGTATTTCTTCAGAAGTACTAATTAAAGTGGCAAAAATCAAATGCGGAGTTGTACTTTCAAAATCAGCCCCAACCGAACTATCATTGCGCCTAGCAAACGAATTAGGCATTACCGCTGTTGGATTCATCCGTAAAAAAGCCCTAAACGTTTACACAAACCCAGAACGCATCATCGGATTAGAAGGGGAAGAAATAGTACAACAGCATGCTAGCTGTGCTTTAAACTAATAAAGATGGGCTAGGGCTCATCTAGATTAAGGAAATTTAATATATGCTAAAGTCATTAAATCCAGTCATTTTACTGAATTATATTGTATTATGAGAAGGAAATTACTGTATATTAAAGTGATTACCTTCTTTTCCCTGTTTTTTAAATAAATTCACAGAATTTTCACAATTGAAGCGTTTACAATTGAGTGTTACGGTGTATAATAAAAGTGTAGAGAAGATAAAGAAATTCTACAAGGGAATTAACACTAGTGGAGGCTCAACCATAAAGTATTCGTTTCGGAAAACGAACTTTATAATCTCCATTCATCTTATCAAAATGGTTTTTACTAACCATTTATAAGATTGATAAAGTAAGCGTCAATTACGGTACAAGGGAGGAATTCAACAGGAATTAAAGGTTGTCATTAAGCCTATTAGATTAGTGGTCAAGTCATTACTTTTTATTTAAAGCATGTTATAACAAAATGAGAGCTTAAAATGCTAAACAGTATTAATTTATCCCAAATGAAAATGTTTAAATAGGGCAGAACATTTTCATAGTTATAGCAATTGTAATGCTTTAAAAAACAAACAAGAATTAAGTTAAAATTAACTAAATGATGTTGTTTTTGAGTAAAAAGAAGTAACAAAATCATTAATCAATAAACAATATGCAAATGAATAACTTTTGAATCATTAAGGACAATTACTAATAATAGGAAAGCAATCTTAACTGTTAGGTAGTTGATTTGAATTCTACCATCCTGAATATCGCATTTTTAATCGGTTAGAAAAAATCGATCAATAAAAGGAAATGATTGCGAAACAAATACACATTGGCTGAAAAGCTTAAATAAGTTAGTAATTTTATTAAAAGTGTTCGCAGATCAGCTGATAATGGTTGGGTCTCCAATAGTGTTAACTCCTTAAGCCTTTATTAAAAGGCTTTTTTTGTTTTCTAAATGCGTTTTTCTTCTATTTTTAATAAGAGTAACCCTTATTGATGGTAGTTCACTTTATCCCAGAACATTCTAGTAAAAGCATATTGCTATTCCCATAGGAGTGAAATGAGGTTATAGTATACTACGTAACTATTATAAGTAAAGAAGGGGAAACACTTGGCCACAGAAAAAAATCACTATCAAGATCAATCACTTTTTAGCATCACATGGCCTCTTTTCATTGAAATATCTCTGCATATGAGTATGGGAATTATGGCTACTTTAATTTTGAGTAGTTATTCTGATAACGCCGTTGCTGGCGTCGGTGTAGCCAATCAAATTATGAACATATTTATATTAGTATTTAATGTTACTGCCATCGGAGCCACTATTTTGATTGGCCAAAACTTAGGTGCCAATCAATTGAATCGTGCCCGTCAACTTGCAAAATCAGCCTTTGGAATGAATGTTTGGGTAGGTATCGTCATGACGACCCTTGTCGTTTCACTGAGTGGTGTGTTTTTAAAATTTTACGGGCTAACCGGTGAGGTTTATGACTTTGCTTATACTTATCTTACCATTACAGGATTATCCCTTTTCCTTGAAGCAATGTCTTTAGCAATAAGTGCTGTTTTAAGAAGCTATGGACATACAAAAGAAACGATGATTGTTACGGTCATAATGAATGTTATTAGTATATTTGGTTTCTTTATTGCCATTAAGGGTTGGTTTGGTCTCCCTATTACAGGCGTTGCTGGTGTTGCCTATTCTATATTTGTCGCGAGAGTCTTTATTATTGTCGCCCTATTTTATTTTGTTTATAAAAAGCTAAATCTTAGACTTTATTTTAAAGATGCGATCGTCATCAACAAATCGGATGTGAAAGAACTCCTAACAATTGGTGTACCATCTGCGGGAGAGAATCTTTCCTATCAATTTTCTCAAGTTGCTATAACAGGTTTTATTGCATTGCTCGGGGATGCATCCTTGGCAGCCCGTATGTATATTTTCAATATCTCCATGCTCTGTTTTCTTTTTACGATTGCGATTGCCCAAGGGACACAGCTTTTGATTGCCCGTTATATTGGCGCTAGAAACGTTGATCGAGCTTTAAAACGAGGGATTAGGACTTTAAAAATAGCAATGATCGTTTCAACCGTTTTTTCACTTGCTGTAGCGTTAATTGGCGAGCCAATTTTGACTGTTTTTACAAATGATCCGGCAATTATTGCCGTCGCTCTTCCAGTTCTATGGGCCATCGTATTTATAGAACCCGGTCGAGCCATGAACATTGTTCTTATGGGGTCGTTAAAATCAGTTGGAGATGTCAGATTTCCTGTTGTCATTGGTGTGATTTGTATGTGGGGAGTAGCTGTTCTCTTTAGTTACCTTTTTGGAATTACACTCGGTATGGGACTATTAGGAGTTTGGCTGGCGCAAGGACTTGATGAATGGATTCGTGGAATTTTTGCATTAAAACGCTGGATATCTAAGCGTTGGTCGAAAGCAACAAGCTTGCGAAAGGTTAGTTGATTATATAGTTTTTTAGTTATCTGTACCAAACGAGATTAAGCCTTATCTTCATTTAACACATGCTTTTTTATACCTAAAGCATGCAACCGGTACAGAGGTACCCCACTTTTGCAAGTGGGAGGATGTATGCAAATTGCTCTTCGATTTAGTGGGGTGAGGGAAGTGAGGGGACCCCCCACTGATGAAGTTGAACATGATCAATCTGGATAACTTTCGCTTTCCCCTAAGAATTCTATTATTCTTCCCTTATTTTGCTGAAAGTCTACTTCTAATACTTCACCAATCCCTTCATAACGATTATTCTGAAAACTACCATCCTCTGGAATTCGTAATGTTTCGATCTCTCCATTTTCTATTAATACATCTTTCCCGATTTTTAAGAGGGTAGAAGTTTCTAAATTCGTTTCCACGTATGTATGTAATAAATCTAATAACTCGGGGAGATTTTTAATGCTATTAAAACTCGCTGCTTCTTCTTTTAATTTCGAGAGAACCTCTTGCTGTCGTTGGACCCGTCCAAAGTCACTTAAACGATCTTGTCGAAAACGAACATACCCTAACAACTCTTTCCCATGCAGTACTTGTGTACCTTGTTCTAACGTCATCCCGATTCCTGCAGACATTTCATAGGGGATATCTACCTCAATCCCATTTGGAGCTAGGAGGTCGACTGCTTTTTCAAACCCCTGAAAGTCAACAGTAGCATAATAATGAATATCTAATCCGAAATTTTCTTTAATTGTTTCTCTTAGTAAATCTGGACCTCCTAAAGTATAGGCCGCATTTAACTTTTGTGATCGTTGGTTAGGGATTGAGACATACATATCACGCATAAATGAAATCAGCTTTACCTTGTGTGTTTGTGGATTGTAATGAGCAACCATTATCGTATCTGTCCGTGCTTGTTCATCTCCACGCGAATCACTTCCTAATAACAGAACATTAATCGGATCCGTTTCATGGATCTTTTTGTCACCTTGAAAGGATTGATCGGCTTCTGCCTTAAGTGGCTGACTTAGTGCTTTAAATGATGCTTCTATGTAATGTACCACATTAAAAAGGCCAACCATAAAGATCCCTAAGAAAAAAACGGCGCCTAGAACACGGCCCCATCTCACTTTTCTTTTCCTTGCCCGAGCCAATTTCGCACCACCTAATCTATTGAATAAATAAGTATATTTATAACACTGTTAATTGATCCCCCCATGATATCCCTAAAAGGCTAAACAAAATGTATTAAGTTAACCTTTATAAAAGTTATTGAATTATCATTATTCCATACTTAGATTGCAACTTATTGTAAATATGGTTACAGTTTATTAAAAATATGGTTACATCTCTATTTAGAGGAAAATGGTAAAGGTAAAAACCCATTACATTTTGACATTCAAGAGAGAGGAACTTGTATGGCTATGGCTATCGTTATTTCTATTTACAATAACAGATAACTAATGAAAGGGACATAAACTTAAAACAAGCTGTATATAGTGTAATAAAGTAAATCGAACAGGATAATGTAGATTACCTAATTACTAAGAGACTAATGACTTCTACCAGAAAGAACATTATTTTTGGTAGAAGTCTGTTTTTTTAGGACAAATTCTAAGAATTACCGGTGGGATGGCTAATTGGAACAATAAACTAGATCTCTTTTTGAATAAAAAAAAGAAGTAATGAATTCAGGGGGACTTCTTTTGAGCGATATTATAAAGGTTTTTTTTATGAACTTCATTAATGACCTGGATAATCTTTTGATAATTACTGCAATAATTCGTAAATATGGTTATACAGTTAAAACGTTGTTTCTTTATATAGTAATCTGCCTTACAGTAAGTCGAACCGTTTATGTACTAATTATTCATTCGTTCGTTGATCTTCCTGGTTTACGATTAATAACAGGGGTAATCATCTTATGTATTTCGATTCGGTTAGCGTGGTCCTTTGAAAAAAACAAAAGAGTAAAAATTATTCCAAACATTTCAGCTCTACAAATGATGTTAATTGTGATCGCTACTGATTTTTCAATTTGTTTAGATAGTGTCATCATTACCGCAGAACTATCTTCAAATCCTCTTTTTATTGCAATAGGGGTCTTATTAAGTGTTTCTACCCTTTTCTATTTATATAGTTCGTTTACTGATATTTTATCAATTCCTCATGGATTCAATTGATAGCTAGTGGACTAATCGCTCACATTGCCATTTTAAGCATCGTTAAAGATCCTATAGCAGGGACTTCGCTTATGCTAATTGAAAACTATTTAGATATTCATCTTCATCATTGGATTGACGTTTTTGCATTAGATGTAGCCATGGTAATCATGATTATAGGAGTTATAAGAAGAATAAACAGTCGGGGAATATTTGATGAATAAATCCTCGTTTTTTAATGGCAGAAATTAAGAATTATTATAGGATTACACTATAAAATAGAAATACTATAGCTTATAAAAAATCTTATTCTATAAAAAGGTTGATCAATTCTCCTTCAAAGTTAAATGAATCTGGTGAGGCAGAGAGCTATAAAGAATTATCGATCATAGTTACAAAGGATTTAAGGAAATTTAAGAACAGGCGTATCAAAATGGTAGAGGTTAAATATTGGTGGATCCCCAAGGGATTACAATTATGCATAATTGTTGAAACGGAATTCAGTTGGATTTAATTTAATTTAATTTAATTTAGGGAGTTTATCCCACCCCCCTTCGATGGAAGTATCCCTTTATTGCGGTTATTAATAATATAAAAGTGAACATACTTAGGAAGTATAATCATTCAAGTAGTTTGGGAGGTGTAATGTTGTTTGAAAATATTGAAGTGGGTAAGATTTTGGAAGATCAATTCCATGAGCGTCATCGTTTCAAGGTAAATGTTCGAGGGGATGAATATGCTGGAATTTATCATAAAGGGGAGGTTCAATGGTTTAATCCACATCCGAGAAATACACTTGAAGGTGAGCACCTTAATTCTGTTGAATCATCCATTCAATATTATATGATCGACATAGAAGAATAAAATATAGTCATTTGAAAAAAGGAGAGGAATAATGATTGTCATTTCTCTCCTTTTTCATATAGCGGGACACCGAATTTAATTAATAAAGTAATCCAAATTACAGGTTGGGCATTATTTTCCTTGCACTTAACATCAACCAGGAACAAAGTACAAACGGCATGGTTAAGACAGGGAGTCCATAAGGTAAAAGAAATGTACTAATTCCCGCCGCTATAGGGACAGTTAAGCAAGCTGCGATAATACCTGATAACAGAGCAAACCGATTATGTTCTTGATTAAAAACAACAGAAACCGCAATAATCGTTAAAATCGCATTATAACCATAAAGACCTAATGCAATTAATGAATGTTCCCCCCCTAAAATGTAGGCAATGATAATGGCCGCTACATTTCCAATGACAGCATAAAGTCCCAACTTTTTTCCACCTACAAAGACAGCGATAAATAGAATGAAGCCAGAGATGCTGTTATCCAAGAAAAATACTTGTCCAATCCCATTGAATATTCCTTCTGCTAAATTGATTTCTCCAGCAATATTTAATTCCCAATAAATCAAATTTTGAGGTTCCAATTCGGAACTCAATGTTATCCCTTTTAATTTGTATGTGGCCAGTAGAATTAACCATGTCAAAATAATAAAAGGAAATGTGAGAATGGGAATTTCAGTTTTTTGCATAAAATGCATCATCGTTGCCGTAAAAATGGCTGCCACAGCTGAACCAACTAATGCAATTACCCACATATAAGGACCGCTTAAGAAAAGTGCCAATGCCATTCCAGTTAACACAGAATTAAATCCCAGTAAACCTTGATTGATACTCATTTCAGCTGCACCACCAAATTTCCCCATTAAAGTACCGATGATAGAAGATAACAGTGCAATAATTCCTAAATAGTAGGATTCAATGCTGATGGCTATAAGAATAAGAAGCCCAGTTATCGCATTTTCAATCAAGATAACTTGAGAAATCCCTTTGAGAGATGCTGTTAGTAAGCGAAAGAACACTCCATCCTTTAAAGATGTTTGCTTGTCTGTTTTCATCATAAAATCCTTTTCTTAATTATTTTATTTTATCAGGCTTAACGGGCAGTAAGTTTTTTTCTAAAGACGTAGAGTATAACGAATATGAACAGGCGGTGATCAAATGCCTGTAAAGGACTGTAAATTAATGAATGCAGATAAAATACGTCTATGGCAACCGAAGTGTGACTGGAAAGGTTGCTAGCCTGACTAACTATCAGTGTGAGATGGAAAAATCCCCACCGACTGATGGATATTTCATTTTATATAGTTCATAGGGAGAATCATTAAGCATAGTTTGTTAAATTACCTATCGGAATATTACATTGGACGACAAATGAACAAAAAGATTTTAATACAAGATTATTAATTGATTAGAATTCCTTTTTTTGGTGATGCTTTATATGGTGAGATCAAATATTTGAATTTATTAATAATATAAGGAGGCTTACCTATGCAATTATTACCACGAGAGATAGACAAGCTCATGATTGTGGTTGCTGCTGACTTAGCCAAACGCCGAAAAGAAAGAGGACTAAAATTAAACTATCCAGAAGCGGTTGCGCTAATTACTTATGAAGTATTAGAAGGTGCACGGGATGGAAAGACGGTTGCAGAATTAATGGAGTATGGAACAACCATTTTATCACGAGATGAAGTAATGGAGGGCATTTCAGAAATGCTTGATGATATTCAAGTAGAAGCAACTTTTCCAGATGGAACAAAACTAGTGACTGTACATAGTCCGATTAAATAAAAATAGATAAGGAGAATATGTAAATGGAGCCGGGACAATTATTTTTAAAAGAGGAAGACATCATTTGTAATGCTGGGAGAACCCCAAGCAAAGTAACGGTAATTAATACAGGTGATCGTCCTGTGCAGGTTGGATCCCATTATCATTTTTTTGAAGTAAATGAAGCTCTTCAATTTAATCGAGAAGAAACAATCGGAAAGCGACTCAACATTCCAGCAGGCGCAGCTGTTCGTTTCGAACCTGGTGATGAGAAAGAAATTGAACTAGTTCCTTACGCCGGAGAACGACGTGTGTATGGTTTTAATAATATGGTGGATGGGTCAGTAGAAAAGGGGGATAACCAATGAGTTTCAAGATGCCAAGAAAGCAATATGCTGAAATGTACGGCCCTACTACAGGTGATTCAATTCGTCTAGCAGATACAGATTTATTCATTAGAGTAGAAAAAGATTATACCTCATATGGGGACGAGGTTGTCTTTGGTGGTGGAAAGGTTATCCGTGATGGAATGGGAATGCATCCTCTAGTAACGAGAGGAGATGGAATCGCAGATACCGTAATTACAAATGTAGTCATCTTAGATTACACGGGTATTTATAAAGCAGATATTGGCATTCGTGACGGGAAAATTGCTGGAATTGGAAAAGCTGGTAACCCGTTAATCATGGATAAAGTGGATATTATTATCGGAGCAGGCACTGAAATCATTGCTGGTGAAGGGATGATTGTCACTGCCGGGGGAATTGATACGCATGTTCACTTTATTAATCCAGATCAGGTAAGAACTGCATTAACTGCCGGACTTACTACTTTAATCGGGGGAGGAACAGGTCCTGCTGCAGGATCAAAAGCGACTACGGTCACACCTGGTGAATGGCATATGCATCGTATGCTTGAAGCAGCTGAAGAGTTACCGATTAATGTTGGGTTCACAGGAAAAGGACATGCAGCAACGAAAGAACCTCTTGCAGAACAAGTACGGGCAGGTGTGATTGGATTGAAGGTTCATGAAGACTGGGGAGCAACTCCTTCAGCCCTTGACCATGCCTTAAGTGTTGCAGATGAGTACGATGTACAGGTTGCCCTTCATGCTGATACCTTAAATGAATCTGGATTTGTAGAAAATACAATGGCAGCACTAAAAGATCGAGTGATCCATATGTATCATACGGAAGGGGCAGGCGGGGGACATGCTCCCGATTTAATCAAATCGGCTAGTTATATGAATGTCTTGCCATCTTCGACTAATCCAACTTTGCCTTATACGGTTAATACAATCGATGAACATTTAGATATGTTAATGGTGTGTCACCATTTAAATCCATCGATCCCTGAAGACATTGCTTTTGCTGATTCACGGATTAGACGTGAAACCATCGCTGCGGAAGATATTCTTCAAGACATGGGTGTCTTTAGTATGACTAGTTCAGATGCTCAAGCAATGGGACGGGTTGGCGAAGTTGTTTTACGAACGTGGCAAGTAGCCGATAAAATGAAGAAACAAAGAGGAACAATGGAAGGAGACAGCAAGCTTTCAGATAATAACCGTGCGAAACGCTATGTAGCAAAATATACCATTAATCCTGCGATTACTCATGGGATTTCTGAATATGTTGGCTCGATTGAAGTAGGGAAAATAGCGGACCTTGTTATTTGGAATCCAGCCTTTTTCGGTGTAAAACCTGAAATGGTTCTGAAAAATGGGTTTGTTGTAGAAGGCTTAATGGGAGATTCTAATGCGTCGATTCCAACCCCACAGCCTGTTATTTTTCGTCCAATGTATGCTCAGTTTGGAAAAGCACGATCAAGTTCGAATATTACGTTTATTTCTCAAGCTGCTTATGACGAAAAATTACATGAAAGGCTTGGTTTGCAAAAACTCATTCTTCCAGTTCGCGGTATTCGGAAGTTAACGAAGAAGGATATGAAACTGAATTCCGAAACCCCTGAACTCACAGTAGATCCGCAAACGTATGAAGTAAGAGTGAACGGAGAAATAATTACATGTGACCCTGTTGATAAGGTACCGATGGGACAGCGATATTTCCTATTCTGAGGTGAAAGTATTGATTGTTGAACAAATTGTAACAAATATGGAAAAAATGAATAAAGAAGAAATTGAAAAACGCCATATTGAGAAGGTTTTTTTAGAAAGTGCGGATTTAGTGAAACGAATTCAGCGGGTGAAGACCGATCATGGAAAAGAAATTGGGATTCGTTTAAAAGACCCCAAGGACCTTATCGCTGGTGATGTACTTTATATGGATGATAAAAATCTAATCGTCATTGATGTTCTTTCTGATGACTTATTAGTCATCCAACCACGAAGTCTCAAGGAGATGGGAACAATCGCCCATCAATTAGGAAACCGTCACCTTCCAGCCCAATTTGAAGAAGATGTCATGCTTGTTCAGTATGATTATCTTGTAGAAGAATTACTACAAGATCTACAAATACCGTTCAAACGTGAAGAGCGAAAGGTCAAACAGGCCTTTCGCCATATAGGACATAGCCATGGATAAAAATATTTTATCATTATTCCAAATGTGCGATTCAAATTTCCCTACAGGTGCTTTTAGTCATTCGTATGGTCTTGAGACTTATATTCAAGAAGATAAAATTCATGATCAAGCAACATTTTTACAGTGGCTTCATGCGTATGTATTCGAACAACTCATCTATTCAGATGGGCTAGCTTCTCGCCTTGTTTATGAATCATTAGAGAAAGAAGACTTTCAACAAGTGTGGAGAATTGACCGCAAGCTGGCAGTGCAAAATTTACCACGTGAAACGAGAGAAGGAACTCATCGAATCGGTGAACGGATGCTAAGTCTCGTCCAATCCCTTTATGATATCCCGATCCTGTCAGATTACCGGGAGCGCATTAATAAGAAGCAATCATTCGGTCATCCAGCGATTGTTTTTACGATTGTCGGTCATCATTTAGAAGTTCCAAAATCAACAACGATTTTATACTATTTGTATTCAACTGTCTCTAGTCTTGTACAAAACGCGGTTCGAGCAATTCCTTTAGGGCAAACGGCTGGTCAAAAGACGATTCAGGAATTTAATAATACGTTAATTGAAGCAACAGAGAAAATCTTACATTTACATGAAGAGGATTTTGGGATTGTTTCACCTGGACTGGAGTTATCTCAGATGAAACATGAACGTGTAAATATTCGAATTTTTATGTCATAACAAGAGGAAGTGTTAGTAATGGAACCGATTAAAATTGGTGTAGGTGGACCTGTTGGCGCAGGAAAGACCATGTTAGTTGAAAAATTAACTCGTCATTTGCACGATGAAATTAGTATGGCTGTTGTTACAAATGATATTTATACAAAAGAAGATGCAAAATTTTTAATGAAAAATGGCGTACTTCCAGCGGATCGCATCATCGGTGTGGAGACAGGTGGATGTCCCCATACAGCCATTCGTGAAGATGCTTCGATGAATTTTGCTGCTATCGATGAATTGAAAGCAAAACACCCAGATGTTGAGCTGATTTTTGTCGAAAGTGGTGGAGATAACTTGGCGGCTACTTTCAGCCCTGAACTCGTTGATTTTTCCATTTACATTATTGATGTAGCACAAGGGGAAAAGATTCCACGTAAAGGCGGACAAGGGATGATTAAATCAGATTTATTTATCATCAATAAAACTGATTTAGCGCCTTATGTTGGAGCAAGCTTAGATGTGATGGAATCAGATACAAAGGTTTTTCGAGGAGATAAACCGTTTGTGTTTACAAATTTAAAAGATAATACAGGTTTGGATGAGGTCATTGACTGGATTAAGAAAAATGCTCTATTAAAGGGACTGGAGTAAGATGGCGGACTGGACAGGAGTTTTGCGCCTAGGTGTTGAAGATAGAAAAGGGAAGACGGTCGCAAACAATGTGTATTTCCAAGGAGCATTTAAAGTAATGCGTCCCATCTATCATGATGAATCTGGTCAATTGTGTTATTATCTGTTAAACCCGGGTGGTGGATATTTAGATGGTGACCGCTATCAAATGAAAGTAGCATTAGAAAAAGGAGCGAAACTCACCTTAACGACCCAAGGGGCAACTAAAATATATCGAACGCCTCGTACACATGCGTATCAAGAAGTTGAATTTAATTTAAAGGATGAGAGTTATCTTGAGTATATTCCTGATCCCCTTATCGGATATGAAGATGCACGTTATAAACAAAAAACAGTCATACATATGCAAAAAGGATGTACCCTTTTCTACTCTGATATCATCACACCAGGATGGTCACCTAGTGGAGAAAAGTTTAGTTACGATACTCTCCAACTCATAAATGAAATTTATATGGAAAATGAGTTGATTGTATTTGATCATATAAAATTAAATCCAGCTAATCAAGACATCAAGGGTCTAGGATTGATGGAAGGATTTTCTCATTTGGGTTCATTGATAGTGATTAATGAGAAAATCAATCATGAGTTTTTGGATCGTTTATACGAGACGTCATATGTCCATTTAAAAGAAGGAAAAATAGGTTTGTCCCTGCTGCCTATTCCAGGATTTACTGTACGGGTATTAGCTAATAAAACGCAAATGATAGAGAAAATATTTGCTGATGTACATCAGATGTTTAGTGAAGAAATATTTAACAAAAAACCGAGTTTTCTAAGAAAATATTAGTATGGAAACCCAGCAATGATCCGCAGTTGCTGGGTTTTTCATGGAAAGGGGGAAGAGGGATGATAAAAATTCGTATTTTAAAAAAGGAAACACCTTCCGTTTTATAGAAAGGTATTTTCTTGCCAATATTTTTAGAAAATCTTAAAAATGTTAATTTTGTAACTTAATGTGAACCTCTTCTTCAATATTAGTTAAATTCTCTTTCTCAAGATCGTTTAGAGGATGAGGATGAAACCAACTAATATCTCCATCATGATAAATCCCTTTGTATTGATTTTCTTCATAACTAAATGAAAACTGATATCTTTCATGAATTTGTCCCTCAAACATCTTTTTTTCGATATTAAAATTATTAACTAAAGAAAACGGATCTTGCATTTTCTCGTGAACTTTTTTTTCAATATCGATTAAATATTCTTCCGCCATATCGTTTTGGGGCTGAGGATGAAACCAAGTAATATCTCCATTATTATGATAAAGTCCTTTGTAGATGCATTCCTCACAATTAATTACAAACTGATATCTTTCATGAACTTGTCCTTCAAACATCGTTTTTTCTATTTCAAAATTATTAAACAAAATAAACAACCTCCAAATTTTTTTATCGTTCATGTGATCTAGTTAAAAGAATAGTCCTTTAAAATTAGATAAACATAATAGCAACATTAGAATTTAATGAGACTCTATTGATCATTCTATTGAATGAATCTATTAGTCTAACATAAAAAAACTGAAAATAATATTATTAATAATAACTTTTTTTTAACAAATTTTACATCTGCTTTAATAAGATTAATTGTATTTTTAAACATAGGGGAGCCATAATTAGACAAAAAAAATGTTTGACAGGTTATAAAAATGAGTTATGTTTCCTAAAGATTAGGACATCCTCTTAATAGGTCAATTAATAGGGGGAAAAAACGATGACGAAGGAAAATATTGAAACACCGAAAGTTAAGAATTTTGAAGTCGAGGAACTAGTTAGTCACCATCCAGTACATAGAAGACATGAATTCTCTTTTACTGTTGATGGAGATGAGTATAAAGGGCATTTTCATGAGGGTGAAATTACGTGGATGCATCCTTACCCCAATCAAACTCTGAGTGAGGAAAAAGTGAATAAAATCGAAAACGAAGTTCATAAATTGTTAGGGCAACAAGGGATTTCCAGTGGGATTAAAAAAATGGAAATGATGCAAGTGTTTAAAGACCGCCCACACGAACGCCGCCAAGTCATACTTAAAATAGATGAAGACGAATACAAAGGATTTGTTCACAACGGGGAAATCCAATGGTTTCATCCTCATCCAAAACAGAAGCTAAACGATGAACATGTTGAAGTGATTGAAACGGAGATTCATGAAAGAGGATTTAATCCATCCTAAGATTGACGAAAGGAATTGAGTCCTGTTTAGATTTCATTTTACGTGGGTATAAACATTCTAAGTAAGATGTAAAAAATTCATTGCAAGTGTGGGCATGTCTCCTAATAAATAGGACAGCCTCTTACTATGTCAAGGATTGGGGGGGGAATAAAGACGGAGGAGATTGCTGAAAAATCGCAAGTTAAGAATTTTGACGTTAAGCAAATACTGAGCCGCCACCCAGTGCATCAGAGACACGAATTCTCATAATAGTAGTTTTTAAAGAATTTGTATTGTAATTGTGAACAACATATCAATTCCTATGCAAATTAGAATTAAAGTATTAATTTGAATACAAACTATAAAGGGAAAACACCCAAATTTAGTTAAGGTAGGAGGAATAGTTTTGGCTAAAGATAAAGGAGAAAAACAAAATTATCAAGGGAATTTCCAAGGGGTTGCAGATGACAATAAAGACAAAATTGATAAATTAAAAAAGGAAGAGAAATTAGATGAAGAAACAGAATACTACGCTCGAAAGTTTCTCGAATTATAAATGTTTCATTCATTAAGTACTGTTCAACATATCGAGCTATACGCTTATAATTAAAATAAAACTAACCATCTGTGTTGGTGGGATGGAAATCCCACGCACCGACGGTTAGTTTTACTTTATAATAGCATACTTAAATATTTTTCAAAATAAACGCCTTCGACTTCTGGAACTTCTGCTGTGGTAGCATCCTTAATAGCCTCAGAAAGGAATGCCATTGCTAGCTTTACGGACTCTTCTAATTGATCCCCACGCATAAGGCTTCCCATAATTACAGAGGCAAATAAATCACCGGTCCCAGAAAAGCTTTTTCCATTATAAGGCATTGCGCGATAAAAGGTTTTATGACCGTCCAAATACATATTTCCAATGTACTGTTTTTCGCCATCTATAGCAGGAGGATTGATTCCCGTGACGATCACCTGTGCACTCGTTTCTTGTTGCAATCGAATTCCAGCCTCTTCAATTGCTTTTAGATAATCCTTTTCATTGGAAAAGCTATGGAGTTTTTCATAGGAAATGCCAGTTAATAAACAACATTCCGTTACATTAGGAGTGAGCACATCTGCATGCTTCACAAGTTCCCTCATAAGTATGAGTAATTTATCGGTAAATATTTTATAGACCTCTCCGGTATCTCCCATAACAGGATCAACTAATAAAACGGTTTCTCTTTTGTAAAATCTTTCAAAAAATTGAAAAATATTATGTATTTGCTCTTCACCAGTAACGAAACCTGTAGCAATTCCGTCAAAGGTTACATTAAGTTTACTCCATTCATCCGTAAAATGGTTCATTTTTGAAGTAAAGTCTTCAAAATAATAACTTGGATAACCCGTTTGTGCAGAAAGTATAGCAGTTGGTAGAGGGCATGCATGTACACCCATTACCGACAGAACGGGGATCGCAGCAGTTAATGAACATTTTCCAAAAGATGATAGATCCTGTATGACTGCAACTTTTTTCATTATAACCTCCAAAAATACAAATCCACCTAAAACTAACTTTAATATTACCACAAATTAAGGATGTCGAAAAATGTTATTATTTAGACTGCAAATATTTACAAAAAGCACGAGGTTTCGAGTAAAAAACAGGAGGCCAGATATTATGTAAGTTTATCTTAAGCTTTGCCCTTTTTACAATTAATCAATCAGAAGAATTATGGACTGATTTAGCTACGTATAATGGCACTTTTCTATATTCCATTCTGATGGTAAAATCATAAAAAATACGTAATAAGGAAGGGTTTAGCTATGCAGAATTTAGAAAACACACAAAGTTATTCAAAAGCGGGGCAAAAAACATTCGATCTCATTATGACATCTATGTTAGTAGCGCTTGTATTTTTATCGACATTTTTTTTAAATATTAAATTACCCATTTCAATAAATGGTGGATTGATTCATTTAGGAACGGCTATGCTATTTATTGCATCGATTTTATTTGGGCCAAAAAAGGGAGCGCTTGCAGGTGCAATTGGAATGGGGTTATTTGATTTAGTAGGAGGATGGTTAATTTGGGCTCCAATTACAATTGTTGCGCGTGGGGTACAAGGATACATTGTTGGTAAAATCGCTTGGTCAAGAGGAAGAAAAGGGAGTAGCTTTGCTTTAAATGTTGTCGCAACTCTTGTATCGATTCCAGTAATGATTGCAATCTACTATATTGGAGAAGTAATTCTATATGGCAATTGGATTGTTCCGTTAACTTCAATTCCTGGAGACCTTCTTCAAAATGCGATAGGGATGACTATTGCTCTACCTGTTTGTATAGCACTTAAGAAAGTTTCTTATTTTAAATAAGGCTGTTTTTGTAAAGTAAAAGAGCCTTAAATAATAACAAAATGGATGGTGACGATACCATCCATTTTTATTATTCTCCTTTTAAATTTCTTTAAAATCGATATGATAAAAGTATAGAGTATAAAGTAAGAGGAGAGTTGCTACTATGCCATTAGAAATTGTGCGTAATGATATTACTAAAATGAAGGTAGATGTGATTGTGAATGCTGCCAACCCCCAATTACAAATGGGCGGGGGAGTATGCGGGGCAATTTTTCGTGAAGCAGGAGAAGAAGAACTGCAGGAGGCATGCTATAAAATTGGAGGCTGTAAGGTCGGAGAAGCGGTGATCACCCCTGGGTTTAAGCTTGATGCCAAGTGGATTATTCATACGCCTGGTCCGATTTGGCAGGGTGGTTTGTATCAAGAAGCGGATTTGCTGAAGGCTTCTTATGAAAATTCTTTAAATCTAGCAAAAGGCTACCAATGTCAGACAATTGCTTTTCCGTTAATATCAACAGGGATATATGGTTATCCGAAAGAAGAAGCGTTACAAATTGCTGTATCTACCATCAGTTCCTTTTTATTCCAATATGACATGCAGGTGTATTTAGTCGTATTTGATAAAAATACTTTTGGTTTAAGTAAAAAATTGTTTTCCTCTATTCAAGAGTATATTAATGAGTATTATGTGGAGGAATTCGAGAGCACATTCCAAAGAAATCGATTAGAAGAGCTTACTTATTACGATTGGGATCAGAAAATGAACGACCAGGATGTTAAGATAGAAGAGGGTCAATCGCTAGTCTCGCTACTGAACCAGCTGGATGAACCTTTTTCCAAACGACTGCTACGGATAATTGATGAAAAAGGAATGACAGATGTAGAGGTGTACAAAAAAGCAAATATGGACCGTAGATTATTTTCAAAAATTCGTACTGGAAACGATTATTCACCAAAAAAGAAAACTGTTCTTGCTTTGGCGGTTGCCTTACAATTAAATTTAGAAGAAACGATTGAACTATTAGAAACCGCGGGGTATGCCTTATCACATAGCCATAAATTTGACGTGATTGTTGAATTTTTCATTCAACAAGATAGCTATAATATCCATGAAATCAATGAGGCTTTATTTGCCTTTGATCAACCATTACTTGGTTCATAAAATGTCGCTCTGGAAGCGACCTTTTCTATTTAATTAGTTGTTATCCTAAGTGTATTAAAAGAGCGAGAGGATGATTAGGGTGACAAGAAATCGAACGGAGCTAGTGTTTATTTTGGATAAAAGTGGTTCAATGGCAGAGCTTGAAGGGGATACCATCGGAGGATTCAACGCAATGCTGAAAAAACAACAAAAAGCGGAAGGAGAAGCGTTCGTTACGAATGTATTATTCGATCATCGTTATACATTATTACACGACCGGATGCCTATTAAAGGAGTCTTACCTATGACTGAAAAAGATTATGAAGTAGAGGGAACGACTGCGCTATTAGATGCGATAGGGATTACCATTCAAAAAATGATTCATATACAAAAAAGAACCCTTGTAGAAGAACGATCAAACCAAATTTTATTTGTAATAACAACAGATGGAATGGAGAATGCGAGTAGGGAATACACAACAGATCAAATTAAAAAAATGATTGAATATCAAAAGCAGAACGATGACTGGAATTTCTTGTTTCTTGGAGCTAATATCGATGCCATTTCAACTGCTTCACAATTCGGAATTGACGAGGACTTTGCTGTTGATTATCATGCTGATTCTGCAGGGACACAGCTTAATTACGAGGCGGTCAGCGAAGCAGTAATCAACCTGCGAAGTGGAAAGCAGCTTGATCGAACATGGAAGGTAGTAATGAATTAAGAAATAAAAGTGCTAGGCATCTTTCAGTCAAAAGGAAGATGCCTAGCACTTCTTTTAAATAAGTTGAACTTCGAGCGATTTTCTTACACTATTAATAAAAAAGATTCTATCATATGTTTTTAAGTCTTCCACTGTTAAAATCTTTTCGCGAACTTTTCCTTCATTTAATAGCTTCTCACGATAAGTACCTGCCAATAGACCACTTTCTACAGGAGGTGTCCATAACATACCATCAATTTCTAACACCACATTTCCATTGGTAAACTCCGTTATTTCGCCATCTTTATTCCAAAGGAGCACGTCAAAAACATGAGGATTTCCCTTTTGAAATTGCGAATAAACGGTTCTGTTTGTTGTTTTATGGTATAAAAACGGATTGTTCTTTTCCAATGGTTCATGGGCTAAGGCAATCTGTAATGGTTCATTAAACGGTGTAATCGGTTGGCCTTCAATCGTTATTTCACCATTCTTGTCTAATAAGAATCGAACTTTAATCTCACCATGGCGATTTTCCTTAGCAAATTGATGGAAAGATTGCTTTATATCTTCAATAGGACATGAAAAACGAAAGTATTCTGCAGAGTTTTTAAGACGATTGAGGTGTTCGTCAAGCAAGATATACTCTCCGTCTTTTAATAATAAACTTTCTAATAATTGAAACACAGGTCTACTTTGCTTAAGGACGTTTGCTTTTGTAATCACTTCATGATACTCATCATTCGTTGTTGAATCCCATGTAATCCCACCGCCAACTCCATATGTCGCGATACCTGTCTTTTCCTCAATGATCACCGTGCGGATCGGGACATTAAAGATGGCTTCACGGTTTGGTGTGATATAGCCGATCGCTCCACAGTAGACTTCTCGTGGGGTTTTCTCTAAGTTAGAGATAATTTCCATCGTGCTAATCTTTGGTGCCCCTGTAATTGAACCGCATGGAAATAGAGCTCTGAAAACATCCCATAATTGCGTCTGATCTGGGATTTTTGCAGTAATGGTTGAAGTCATTTGATGTACGGTTGGATAACGTTCAATATCAAACAGCTTTGGCACGTTAACTGTACCAGGCTCAGCAATCATTCCTAAGTCATTTCTCAATAAGTCGACAATCATTACATTTTCAGCCCGATTTTTTTCCGAATGATAAAGCCAGTTCGCATTGGCTTCATCCTCTGTGAACGAATTTCCTCTTTTAATCGTTCCTTTCATTGGACGAGTTGTAATATGGTCTCCATCTAGATGGAAAAATAATTCTGGTGAGGCAGATAAAATCCGATGCTCACCTGTGTTGATATAGGCACAATAATTGGATGATTGTGCATGTTTTAGTTTCTCAAAAAAAGCAATATCGTCACCTTGGAACTTAGAGTTAAGACGAATCGTATAGTTTGTCTGGTATGTATTCCCTTCTTTAATCGCTTCTCGAATTGATTGAATGGCCCAATCATACTCATTCATTTCGACAGACGGTCTCCAATCTGACATCGAATACGTTCCTGAGCTTGATAAAGGAGCCTGCTGCGCTTCTGAAAAGATCCCAAACCATAGTAATGGCATTTTATTCCCTTCGTTTACCTTAAACGCTGAGTCAAAGGCGGGCGCACTTTCATAAGATAGATATCCCGCGGCATAATAGCCTTCATTAACGGCCTTTTGGATTTGTTGAAAACAAGGATATACCTCCTCAATGGTGTTAGCTACAATTAATTGAAGAGGTTTTTGAAACGTTAATGGCTTGATCTCACCAGTAGAAGAGGCAAATTCAAATGATAAGAGTGGTTCTTGTTGGTTATAATTTGTATTCATTGTTTCGTCCTTTACTGATTAATTTTTAAAAAAGTTTTGGATAATCTGAAGTCCATTTTCAGTCAAAATAGCTTCCGGGTGGAACTGAACACCTTCGACTTTATAATCTTTATGACGAAGGGCCATGATTTCCCCGTCTTCACTCTTCGCACTAATTTCAAGGCAGTCTGGTAAGGTTGATTCATCAACAACTAACGAATGATATCTTGTTATCTGACATGGGGAAGCGATCCCTTCGAAAATCTGACTTTGATCATGGTCCATAATGGAAATTTTTCCATGCATCGGTTTGCTTGCTTTCCTGACTTTCCCTCCAAAAGCTTGGGCGATTACTTGATGACCTAAGCAGACGCCTAATATAGGAATCTCCTGATGGAACCGGTGGACGATATCTAAACAAATCCCTGCAGTGTCAGGTGTTCCGGGCCCAGGGGAAATGAGCAGATGATCTGGTTTCCGCTTTTCAATATCATCTAAAGATACTTGGTCATTTCGAATGACTTCAACCTCTTCGCCAATTTTTTTTATATATTGAACTAAGTTAAATGTAAATGAGTCATAATTATCTATTAATAAGATCAATTTAAAGCTAACTCCATTTCTTTAATATATTTTTGCTATCCTATTATAACAAATATCTATAAATACTGTGACCTGATTTTATTTTGAACATAAATATTTAAATGGATAAACCAAAGCATTTTTTTATATTCTATTTCAATAATAAATACTTATCCTGTCCAATTCCCTTAAAATATAATATAATATTTAAAATAGTAAGTCATTTTTGAATACTATATAATCAATTTTGACTAGGAGGATTGGAGATGGATTTAGAAGAACACGCATATATACTTTTACAACAAATATTGGAACAGTCCTTTGATGAGATTTTTATTACGGATGGAAAGGGAAGGATCGTCTTTGCGGGGGAAGATGCAGAGAAATTATTCGGAACCTCGCATGACAAAATGATGGGGCGAAATATTTTTCAGTTAGAAGAAGAAGGTGTTTTTTCTCCGTCTGTTATTGCGAGTGTATTAAAAAGTAAGAAAGAAGAAACGCTTATCCAAGAAACAAAAACCAATAGAAATCTAATCATTTCAGGATATCCAATTTTTGATGAATCGAATACATTGATTGGAGCGATTAGCTTTTCTAGAGATATAACCGAATTTGAATACCTCAAAAAAGAAAATGAACAAGTCGCAAAAGCGATACAAGAATATCGAGAAGAGATTGCAGAACTGAAAAAGAAATCCACTCATCCTTTTTATATTAAAAACACCAAAATGCAAAAGGTGATAAATGTTGTGGAAAAAGTTGCAGATTTAGGAATTACCGTTCTGCTGGAGGGTGAGTCCGGAGTTGGTAAAAATCATATCGCTAATATGATTCACCAAATGTCATCAAGAAGAAAGGAGCCGTTTATTGAAATTAACTGTGGGGCGATCCCTGAATCCTTGATTGAATCTGAACTATTTGGTTATGAAGATGGAGCCTTTACAGGGGCAAAAAGAGGAGGAAAGAAGGGATACTTTGAAAGTGCCGCCGGAGGAACTCTTTTTCTAGATGAAATTGGTGAACTTCCAATGAACCTTCAAGTAAAGCTCTTATCTGTTTTACAGAACCAGACGTTTATGCGGGTTGGTGGAAGCAAGAGAATTGAGATGAAGTGTAGAATTATTTGTGCGACCAATCAAAACTTGGAAGAAATGATTGCGAACAAACAGTTTAGAGAAGATTTATACTATCGAATTAATGTCGTCAAAGTAACCATACCGCCATTGCGAGAGCGGAGGGAGGAAATGATTCCATTAATCTATGATATTATTGAAGAATTTAATACAAAGTATGGGATGGATAAGCGTTTTACACCAGGGGTGGTTGCCTGGCTTAATGGGCAAGATTGGCCAGGAAATGTCCGGGAATTGCGGAATTTTATTGAAAAAATTATTGTTACGACAGAGTCCCGAGATATCGATATTACAACGATTTCTGATATAACAAATGAGGATTCGATAAACAGGTCTGAGCAAGACCTCACTTTGGAAGAATACTTAGAAAGTGTAGAAAAGGAGTTTATTGTAAAAATGTACGAAAAATACCCAAGTAGCATTCAATTAGGAAAAAAATTAGGAATTAGCCAATCCACCGCCAATCGGAAAATCCAGAAATATATAGGTAGACCGTAGTCATAATTGACTACGGTCTACCTATTTTTAATTATGACTGTTTAGAGTGAAAGAACAAGCATATTAAGGAGATTCACCTTCAGTTGTCTTTTAATAGGGTGAAAAATTCTAGTCAACATTGATTAACAGAGTCTAGTTATCCTTGGGATTTAAGTCGGCACGGTTATTGCATATTAATAAAGTGAAGATTGAAAAAAATAATAGTGAGGTGGAACCAATGTAAGAACATCGATAGAAACAGACACATCGGAACCAGCTAAAGCAATAGAGGTATTTTTTCCAAAAGTTTCCCTATTTTATAAAAGGGATTTTCTAAAAGGAAGAAAGGAAAACGCTTTAATCATAAATTGCTAGTGATTTAGCACTTTATGGGTTCACGAAAAGAATGATAAAGGGGGAGTTAAGGTGGGGGGAAGTACTCAAGGTACAAATAAGTTCATCGTCGGGATTGTTCTTGCAGTTCTAACATTCTGGCTGTTTGCTCAATCGATGATCAACATTATTCCAGCCATCCAAAATGATTTAGGAGTATCATTGGGAACATTGAATATTGCTACGAGTTTAACGTCGCTCTTTTCTGGTCTATTTATTGTAGCGGCTGGCGGAATATCTGACCGAGCAGGCCGTAAGAAGTTAACCTATGTCGGCTTGGTATTGAGTATTGTCGGGTGTTTATTCATTATTATTTCTCAGAGTGCCACATTATTAATTGTAGGGCGGGTCATTCAAGGGATCTCTGCTGCCTGCATTATGCCAGCTACAATTGCCCTTATTAAAGCAGCCTTCGATGGTGCCGAAAGACAGCGCGCACTAAGTTACTGGTCTGTTGGATCATGGGGAGGCGGTGGCCTGACTGCCTTAGTTGGCGGTGCCATTGCAACGTACATGGGCTGGAAAATGATTTTTGTTTTTTCTATTGGAATTGCTCTATTATCTATGTTTTTACTGAAAAATATTCAAGAAAATAAAGCAGAAGAGCAAAGGAAAGAGAAATTTGATTTTACCGGATTCATTCTCTTCATTGTTGCGATGTTAATGATTAATATCATCGTGACACGAGGTCAAGATTTTGGGTGGTCAAGCCCGTTGACACTAAGTCTTATAGCTGGAGCAATAGCAACGATAGTCATTTTCTTTGCGGTTGAGCGAAAAAAGAAGAATCAATTTATCGATTTTTCCCTTTTCAAAGTAAAACCATATACAGGAGCGGTTGTATCTAACTTCCTGCAAAATGGAATTGTCGCTACTACGGTTGTCGCAAATACGTATCTTCAATTAGCACGAGGATATAGCCCTTTTCAAACGGGATTACTCACGATCGGAAACGTGGTTGCCTTACTAATCATGATCCGAGTTGGGGAAAAGATGTTGCAAAAAATGGGTGCAAGAAAGCCGATGCTTATGGCAACGACCATTGCTACTGTAGGTATGAGTATGACAGCAATGACATTTTTACCGGATTTAATTTACACTATTGTAGTATTTGCAGGATTTTTAATTGCTGGGGTTGGTCTTGGTATGTATGCAACGCCTTCGATTGATATCGCAGTTGTGAATATTTCGGATGACAAAGTCGGTGTAGCCTCTGGGATTTATAAGATGGCAAGCTCATTAGGGTATTCTTTTGGGATTGCCATTTCAACCGCTGTATATGGCGTTATTGTAGCAGTCGGCAGCATTCATGTAGCCGCATCGATTGGGATTTTAATTAATTTAGTTTTTGCCATTCCTGCATTAATTTTTATCGCGAAAACGATTCAACCAGAAGAAGGAATGGAAAAGCTTGTACAAGCTATACAGGTAGACAAAAATTTAATTGTTCAACAAGATTAACCTTTTAATAGATTAATATTTCATAATATTAGTAATTATCAACTTTTAAAGGTTGGCACAAAACTTGCATTAATAAAAAGTGAGATTGTAAATTTAAGGAGGAATTTTATCATGGTTAAACCGAGTGAAAAACAAATTTTAAACTTACCTTTCGTTGGAATTTCTACTTTTGGAAAATATCCAGTATGTCCTGATTTAGAACAATTAGATGCTGATGTTGCTGTTATTGGGGTTCCGAATGATATGGGTACACAATGGAAGTCAGGAGCAAGAATGGGTCCAAGAGCCATTCGTGAAGGTTCTACATTATATAGCTTTGGATTAGATGGTGCCTATGATATTGAAAACGATATTATGTATCTTGGTCCAGACTGGAAAGTTGTCGATTGTGGCGACGTTGACATGGTTCATGGGGATCTTATGCAATGTCATGAAAATACAGAAGAAGCCATTCGTAAAATTGTTTCTAAAGGGGCCATGCCTGTTGTGTTGGGAGGCGACCACTCGATCACAGCTGCAGTAGGTAAAGGTTTGGAAGAATTAGGACCGTTCCATGTTATTCAAATTGATGCTCACTTAGACTGGGCCGACCACCGCTCTGGCCAGCGTTATGGTCACGGAAGTTGTATTCGCCGCCTATCTGAAATGGATCATGTACAGCAAATCTTCCAATTTGGAATCCGCGGGATTTCAAGCAGTAAAAAAGAAGATGTGGTTGCAGCAAAAGAATATGGAAGCACAATCTTATCACCACGTCAAATGAGAAAAATAGGATTAGAACAATTACTAGAAAAAATTCCAGCAGGTGAAAAATACTATGTGACAATTGATATTGATGGGATCGATCCTTCCATCGCACCTGGAACAGGAACTCCATCTCCTGGCGGCTTGCTTTATGATGAAGTGAATGAGTTGCTAGAAGGAATTGCGAAAAGGGGAGAGGTAGTTGCTTTTGATATAGTTGAAGTGGCTCCTCAATATGATCCAACTGGTATGACTGGACAAACAGCTGCTCGTATTTCATTAGATTTATTGAGCTATGTGTTAAAACAAAAAGAGTTAAAAGGAGATAAAGAAAAAGAGCTTTCTTCTCAACTATAAGAATGATAGATTAGATAGTGCAATCGAAAAAGGATGACTTTACATATTTACATGTAGAGTCACCTTTTTTCGATTAGTAGTTATTACTGCTCTTGTCTTAACGTATATTGATGACGATCCTCTATCGTATCCGAAATCGCTGCAATTAAAGAATCCTTATCCGAATCATGGCCAATCTCCCAAACCATCATTCCGCCAAACCCATGTTGGAGGGCAAGTTGGGTTTTCTTTTCAACGGTTGCTTCTCCATTGTAATGATAAGTCATTCCGTTAATGTTAACCATATCTTTTAACGTATATTCAGGATTGTTGTTAATAATCGTATCATAGGAAATCTGTTTACTGTTTGGGTCTTCAGGCTGTGCGTAAAATGGTATCCCTAGCACGAGCTTTTTTTTAGAGATTCCATGGGTGTCAAATAAAGTAGACCAATAGTTGACGATATTCTCATTATGAGAGTAAGCTGATAAGTTAGCGGCATCATACTCGTCATCCCACTGACCATCGTAAGCCATAATGTTGACGTGGTCGACATACTGGAACATTGTTGGTTCATAGATTACGTTATGGATTTCAGTTCCTGCCACACTATGAACTTTTGCGTTTACTGCAATTGAAAGCTCCTTGCCTTTAGGCTGTAAAATTTCATTTAATTCCTTCGTAAAAGAAGTAAGGTTTTGCGCATCTTCAATGGAACGCGGATGTTCAAAATCAATATCAATTCCATCCAGATTCTCTCTATCTACCATTTTTATCAATTCGTTTACAAGATTGGCTCTTGTAGTCGGGTTACTAATTGCCTGTTTAAAATAATCATACGATTCACCACCATGAACATGGAACCAACCCCCAACAGCTAACATTACCTTTGAGCCTTGTTGATGTGAGATATCAACGGTTGTTCTTAAATTCTTTAATGCTGAGTCTCCAGTCATCAAAAGTTGTCCATCGGATGTTGGGTGAGCAAAGGAGAAATAATATGGGTCAAATGGGAATAATCGATTGTTTGTGGATCACGAAAATCTTGAACATATCCGATTAATACTCTGTCCTTTTCTATGACATTTTTATTATTGTGATTTTCATTCGCCGTTTGATTTCTTGTTGTTTTCGGAGTTTCATTATATTCTTGTTCTTTTGATCGATCCTGATGTTGGCGATCCGTAAATAAAACACCTGAATAAAAACCTCCAAGAAACGTGGTGAGGATTAGTAACGATAGGAGGAACCTCTGTTTTTTCATTAATGTAATCCTCCTTTTAAAATTCTATAACAATCAAATTTTACCAAAGAAGCCGTAAGAAAAGGACTGGAAATTTAAGGGGCAAAGTTATGAAGTTAGTATAGACAAGTATGAAGATCGGACAAACCATAGATATGGTCGCATTGTCCTCGAAGATTAAGAGTAAAAGTTTTTAAAAGATCTTGACAGAATTTTAAAGGAGGAGTAATATATTTAACAATAAATTGATAGTGTTTTCTATAAATATGCGATTATTTTAGCAACTGGTTAATTATCATTGGCTAGTTGAAAAAGTAACTCAGTAATTAAGAATTGACATAGTGGTAAGAGGAGGATTTATAGCCTTTTACAATTAAATAGTTAGGTAGACTTATAAAAGCCTTAAAGGCTAGTAGATAGTAAACCGATAATTTTCAAGTGTAATAGACGGAATAGTCTATTACATCGTTGAAATTATCGGTTTTTTTGTTTTTAAAGAAGGAAGGAAGATGAAAAATGAACGTAGAGAATTATTATCACAGTTTTAAAATCACAGTAGAACGGTTGACTATGTATCGACGGGAGGGAGAAAGATGAACCTTCTTATGCTCGTATTATTTTTTATGGTTATTATACTTTCATTGTTAAGCTCGATCGTGTTATTAAGTTCAAGGATCTCTGTGAATTATGTTCGTGTACATATTGGAGTGGTTTCACTTCCTCCGATCCTTGCACTGTTTGCTCTTGTTTTCCAACAAGATGATCTCATTTGGGGACCTTGGAGATTTAACTCTTTATCATGGCTGTTGGCCCTTTTTGTACTGACTATGGGGCTGATTATGCAACGCTACTCTGTCCATTATTTACTTGGTGAACGCTCATATCGAAAATATTTTTCACTTCTAACACTTACTACGGTTGCTGGCTCTCTTGCCTGGATCAGTGAAGATCTTCGCCTTCTCCTCATTTGTTGGGGGATGACTCTTATCGGGTTGACTTGGATGATTCGATTAAAAAAAGAATGGTCAGTAGCACGAAGAGCCGCATCCTTTATGGGACGTTTATTTACAATGAGTTGGCTTTTTTTACTATTTGCGACCCTATGGTTGGCTGTCGCAACAGGACAGTGGCAGCTTTCACATATAATGAGTCCTCATAGTCTAGCAGGCTTAGAATCGTGGGAAAAAACCTCTATTAACCTTTTATTAATCATATCTGTCGTAATCCCATCAGCTCAATGGCCATTTCAGCGTTGGTTATTAGACTCGGTAGTGGCTCCAACACCCGTTTCAGCCGTGATGCACGCAGGAATTGTGAATGCAGGAGGAATCATCTTAACCCTTTTTGCACCATTATTTAACGGGGATATCACACAGTTTGTCTTACTGATTTTATCGGGGATTTCCGTCTTGATGGGCACAGGAATTATGCTCGTCCACGTAGACTACAAACGGCAGCTGGTAGGTTCAACCATTGCACAAATGGGGTTTATGCTGATTCAGTGTGCATTAGGTGCTTATGCCGCTGCGATTATTCATGCAATCTTACATGGTCTATTTAAATCAACATTATTTTTGCAAGCAGGATCGGCTCTTCGTCAATCTGACCATAACAGGAGACCAAACCAAACGCTTTCCTTCACAGAGGCATGTTCTGGCTTAGTAATAGGGATTTTCGCAGCGGTGGGTTATTGGTTCACTTCTACGGATGTAGGGTATCGATTCATTAGTGCGACTATCTTAGGAAGTTCAGTCATGTATGCCTGGAAGCAACTGGTCCTTTTTGGATACGGCCGTATCGGTCGTCTCGCAGGGTTTGCTGTTTTTATTGCTGGAGCGTTGATGTATGGTCTCGTTCATTCCAGTTTTCACGGTCTATTACATGAAACAGTTGCGATAAATAATCAACCTTCGATCCCTGCCATTATATTTGTTTTATTTATTTTATTAACCGGAAATATGGTCGGTTTATGGCTATATCGAAATCAAACTTCTAAAGCCTTTTCAGTTATGTACCTTTGGCTCATACAGTTAGGTGAGCCACATCCTGATACGGTTGAAAGTCATCCTAAGTATTTAACGGAATCAATGTCCCAAGGAGGTAATAAAGCATGAATACAGTTTTATCTTATCCTTATGAAAAAAAAGCGAATGAGTTCGAGCTTAATGTGAAAAAAATGGTAGAGAAAGCAAGCCATGTCATTGTGCCATTAGGACCGATCACATCCTTTGCGGCTAGGCACCCATGGGTAAATATGGAAGAGCAATCATTTGAAAGGGTGGCTCGCTTTCTAAAAGAGATGAATGATGTCGATATTTTTCCAAATGATTCCTTAATCAAATCAGCCTGGGAACAGGGGGAAATTAAAAGCGAGATTCTAGAGACAGGACTGCAAAACTGGGTGAATGATCAGCATCTTGAGTTAGATCAAGGGGTTGCCCTGCAATATTGTAAAGCAGCGTTGGGTTTAAATAACCAAGCTGCCGAATCATTATCTTTGACACAATTAAAAAGCGTGGCAAAGAAATTAAATCGCTTCATGCCAAAAACGACTGAGAAACATGTGATACAAACATACAGTCAACTTTTAGAAAAACAGGGGAAGCCAGAGGTGATGAAGGCTCTCAATTCCCATATGATCAAGTGGTGTAAATTATACTCTGATGAGTCTCAGGCTGTTTGGTCGATGCCAAATCGCAATAGGGGCTTTTATCACTCATGGAAGAGACTGGTTCAACATGACCCAGCCTTACATCCATCTATACGTAAAAAGTTTAGTAACTTACCAAATGAACCTGAACAGTCTTTGAAGGAAATCTTCATCGCTTTAGAAATCCCATATACAGAGATGATCGGATATTTGCAGGCCCATTTACTTGCCTTACCAGGCTGGGCCGGAATGATGCTATGGCGTTCACAGCAATATGTTGATGACAAAAATTTACTATTAGACTATTTGGCGGTTCGGCTTTCAATGGAGTGGGCGCTTGTTCAGCCCTATTTGCCAATGTCCCAGCAGAAGGAGAAGAACAAAGTCTCTCTCGAACAACTATTATCTAATTGGTTTCATTGGGGGAAGATGCCTATCCCCACCTGGCTCCAACTTTCGTCAGCTGAAACAGAAGCCCGTTTGAAACTCTCTTATCGTTTCGATCAGTTTGTCCGCAGTCGACTTTGGCTAGAAGCTTGGGAAAAAACGTATGAGGCTCAGTTGAAACAAAAAATTACGTCCCATTTTAAAAAAGAAGCCAATTCTATAAATAAGAAGGCTATGGCACAGTTTGTTTTTTGTATTGATGTACGATCAGAGCCGTTTCGTCGTCAACTTGAAAAGGAAGAGGCTTTTGAAACATTTGGCACAGCAGGCTTTTTCGGACTACCGATTGAAACATGCAAGCTTGGGAGTGAACACCGTCACCCCTCATTGCCCGTCATGTTTAAACCGCAAATACGAGTGAAAGAATTCACAAATGATAACGAATTAAAAACCTATCAACAGCGTAAAGGTGTGTTCTCCGCAACAAGTAGGACGTTCAAAGGGATGAAACATCATGGACTAGCTAGCTTAATGCTGCCAGAAGTTAGTGGACTTTTACTCACGGTTCAAACGTTCGCTCGAAGTTTTGTGCCAAGGAAGGCAGCAGCTATTTTACGTAAAGCCCGGAAAAATTGTCTTGAAAAACCTTCAGCTGAATTAACATTAACGAATACGAAACATGGGAATGCAGGATTACCGCTTGGCTTTACTGAACAGGAAAAAGTGTCCTACGCAAGCCAAGCTTTGAAAATGATGGGACTGACAGAACATTTCGCTCCTCTAGTTGTGATTTGTGGTCATGGAAGTCGCAGCTTAAATAATCCATATGCTTCCTCTCTTGATTGTGGTGCCTGTGGAGGGGCATCTAGTGAATTTAATGCACGGGTTTTAGCTTCTTTGTGTAATCTTCGTGAAGTAAGGCAAGCTCTTCAGTTGGAGGGGATCACCATTCCAGCAGATACGAAATTTATTGCTGCTGAACACATCACAACAACCGACGAATTACGTCTAATTTATGTTCCAGACCTTTCAGGCAATGCTAGAGAAGCGTATAATCAAATTCTCCAAGTTTTGCCTAAAGTAAAAAAGAAGGTAAGTGCTGAGCGGATGAAACAACTTCCTACGATTTGCTATAAAGGCAAAAATCCGACGTTTGAAGCAGAGCGTTTTTCAGTAGATTGGAGTGAGACTCGGCCTGAGTGGGGACTTGCAAGGAATGCAACATTTATTATTGGGAATCGTAAGCTCACTCGGGATTGCGATCTAGATGGAAGAGCCTTTCTCCACAACTATGATTGGCAGAAGGATAATAGTGGCACAATATTAGCTAATATTATCAAAGGACCGGCCACAGTTACTCAGTGGATTAACCTGCAATATTATGCTTCCACCGTAGCCCCTCATTATTATGGAAGCGGGAATAAAACGACTCAAACTGTAACTTCAGGGATTGGGGTCATGCAAGGTAACTCAAGTGATTTATTATCAGGTCTTCCATGGCAGTCCGTAATGAGTTCTGATCACGATTTTTATCATCACCCATTAAGATTATTAGTGTTGGTTCAAGCACCTAAAAACTACATTGAAAAACTATTAAAACAAGATCATGCCTTTCATCAAAAAATTGAAAACGGTTGGATTCGGCTCACATCGATTGATGAGGCAGGGAACTGGGTAAGTTGGTCTTAACGACTTTCCCAGAACAAGTTTATATTTATAAGTTTTCTATAAAGTAAAGGAAAGGGAACGATTATGGATAAAACAAAAGGAACGGTAGAAGCTGAAATCAGTAAAGCCTTAACGCATTGGGAGAAGAATTATCTTGGGAGAGGTTCGGTGTCTGTTAAATCAGACATCTTACGAGATATGATTATTGTTAGCTTACGCGGAATCTTAACTCCTGCTGAATATTCGGTATGTAAAGATAAAAAAGGGTTGTTAACGGTGAAAGAAAATCGAAATAGTTTGGTTGAATCCGGTGTGGAAGAATTAAAGAGAATTATATTTACGATCACAGGTATGGAGGTCTTGAGTTTTTACACGGATTTAAGTACACAAACAGGGGAAAGAGTTATGGTCTTTAAACTCTCAGGTGATCTACAATATCAATTAGCATAAACACACTTGTCGAAACTTACTAGCATAGAGGTACGAATGTAAGGGGGAGATTCTATGTCTTTAGAAAAAAATAAAAAGGTCCTATTCGTAGTGGGACCCAATCAGGAATTAGACTATGGGGATATAAAGCGTAGATATCATTTTCTACCAGAAGAGATCGTTGTTTTAGAAAGCGATGAGATAAACAGGCTTCAACCTTACGGCGATTTAATGAGGGATATTCTTTTGCAAATATATGGAAGAAATATTGAAGAAATCTTCATTATCAACAAAATAAAAGAACCTAACGATGAGGAAGAAATCCTCGAAAAGGTTAAGGAAGTTTTAGATTTAGAAAAAAACAACTCTACAGTAGATTATCTTTTTAAATATTGTAAAAATGAATACCCAAACAGAACCTTAAAGGAATGGCTTATTGAAAATCATAGATCTATTGAACCTAAACAGAATATAAGTGAAGTCATTTGCAGTCATCCATTAATGCCCGATTCTATTAAGGTTAGAGAATTAAGAGTGTAAGGAAGATAGATACCAGGGGCCTTTCAGTATTTGGATGGTCCCTGGTATTTTTTTATCAAGTTTTATCCTCTTCCAAGTATTGTTTTACTTTTGGTGGTTGATAAGAAGAAAATTGATTCAGCAATCCTTCTGGTTCAGTATCCACAAGCGCCATCGTACGAAACTTTTCATCCATGAACTTTTCATCAGCCATTTGATTAAATAGCGTGATTAGGGGATTAAAATAGTGATTGATATTTAAAAATCCGATCGGCTTCTTGTGGAGACCTAACTGAGCCCATGTAAAGATTTCAAAAAACTCTTCTAATGTACCTGGACCACCAGGCAATGCCATAAATCCATCCCCCAACTCAGCCATTTTTGCTTTTCTCTCATGCATGGAACCAACAATGATCAACTCTGTTAGATTCTCATGTGACCTCTCTTTATCATCAAGAAACTCGGGCATCACACCAATAACATGTCCACCAGCATCTAATACAGCATTTGCGACTGCTCCCATCATACCTACACTAGAACCGCCATAGACTAGTTGAATTTTACGTGATGCAAGTTCTTGACCTAGTCTTTTTGCTTCTTCTATATATACACTAGATGCTCCTTCACGCGACCCACAAAATACAACAATACTTTTCACTAATGTTCTCCTCCTAAAAATCCGTCACTTTTTATATATTATTTTTTATATGAAAAAATATGTAAACAAAGGACTTGTTCTTCTTCTTTACTAGTTTTTTAAAGAAAGGGAGGGGGGATGCTAAAGGAAACTAAACTCTAATCTTTTAATACCACAAAAAAATAGCATTCAACCCTATTTGGGAACGCTGCTACCTCAATGTAGTCCATCGGACAGTCTGATACCAACGACCAAGATGTACTAACAATTGTCGCTTATTTTTTATGGGAGTAAGACCTCCACTTCAAGATTTTAAGTATAATAAAAGAAGATAAGTGAAGGATCAAACTGCCTGTAAAGCTCCGAAATAATGAACACAGACTAAATGCGCCTCCGGCAACGTCTCCGTGACCACACTCTATGGAAAAGTTACATTTGCGGATTGCTCCATTTGAACTTTCTTTTTTTGGCGCTGTCTAATCATGGTTTCTAAAGTCCCTGATCCCATAATGACACCTGTAACGATGAACACAAATCCCATTAGATGAGCTGGTTTTATTGCCTCTTGAAGAAGCAATGCTGCACCTATAACCGAGAATAGGGTGTTTAGATTTAGAAAAATAGAAGCCGTGGCTGCCCCGACTCTACCGATCGCATAATTATAGATCATTTGTCCAAGACCTGTTGATAACACCGCTGAGAGGAAAAATGCTCCCCAAACAGAAGAGAATCCATTTATAAAGGATACTAAACCGGTTGGTTCTAGACTAAGGCTAACGAAAAAAAGGATAATGGAACCGAACATCAACATATAAGCAGTTAATAAAACGGAATCCATTGTTTTTGCCGCTTTATTAATTAAAATAAATCCAAAGGCTTGAATAAAAATAGATAGAAATACTTCAAAATCTCCGATATTAATTCCCTGTAATTCCCCGCCACTGCCAAAAAGGACAGTTAAACTAACACCTATACTAGCTAAAATAAAGCCGATCGCAGCGATTATAGTAGGCTTATTTTAAAAAATAACATGGATAATAATACCGACAAAAGGGGTGCCATACCTAAAATAAGGCCTGCGTTCAATGCAGATGTTTGGGTCAATCCCACCGCCAAGAAAAAGTGGTGAGAGACAATACTTGTTAAAGAGCCTCCAATGATATATCCCCATTCATTTTTATGTGGTAGACGAATCCGATTTGACACCCCAAGAATAAGAAAGACCGTAATCGCTGCAACTAAAAGTCGAAAAGATGTAGCTGTTACAGCAGGAACATGATCAACGATTATTTTCACAAACGAAACATTAAATCCCCAAAAAACCATATTTACAACTAAAATAAAATAAACTTTTACTCTACTCATATGTCTTATCAAATCCTTCCTATCATCCTATCCATTTTAGCATCATTAAAGTTTTGTGAACATGAAAGGATTTAGAAAAATAAAACAAATAAAATAAATTAAACAAAGAAACGATTCCTATGCTACTCCATTTTTTAAAACTAGAAAAATAATGAAGTGTACACAGGAACCGTCTGTTTATAACTTTTCAACCTTTACAAAGGTGTTAAAAAATGCATAGTTATTAGAAAAAAATTCTTGATTACTAGAAATATCTTGCTCTGCAGGTAAAAGTTCATTAATGGTAAGGTCTGAATTAGGGTACCAGCCTTGATAGACCATGATGATATCTTTAGGCACTTGTTTGCTGCAAATAGCTTTAATTTCAATACAAGCCTGCTCGTTGTATATCTTAACAATATCCCCATTTGTAATACCTAGGTCTGTAGCCGCATTTGGATGGATGACAGCAAGTGCTTCTGACTCATCAGACAGATTAAGAAAGTGGAATTGAGAGTTAAAAGCATATGGATGATGAGGAGTGATGAACCAAAAAGGATACTCCTTTGGCGGTAAATCTTTAATCATAGGTTTACTCGACACAGATTTTAATTCATTCTTATGTTTATTAGAGAAATGCTGATTTGTTTCAAAATCATGAAGAGCCCCTAACATCTGTCTTTCTATTAAATCTGAGACATTTCGAATTGAATAAAGGTGAAGCACCTCATCATTAAATTGTGCATTTAGATACTCCTCTTCTGAAGAGGAGACAGGAAATGTGCTTAAAGAAGACAAGTGTCCATTTAGTTTTTCCGCTAATTCGGTCATAATTTTCCACTCGCTTCTACTTTCATAATAAGGAGATATGGCTTTTTCGTTTAACGCAATTCCTTTATGCCACCAGCTTATAATAACATCCATTTCTTCAAAATGGGTGGTAGTAGGAAGGATGAGATTTGACATTTGAGCTGTTGGTGTCATGAACTGATCTATTGTTATAACAAATGGAATCTCCTTTAGAAATCGCTCAACCGCTCTAGAATCAGGCTCTTGAGTTAACGGGTTTGCACAAGAAATAAGTAACATTTTAATAGGTGGGTCTGTTAGCTTACCTTTATTATTTACACTCATGATCCGATTGTTCCTTAATAACTTTTCGGGAGTTTGATTATTAAAAATCATCGAGTCATGGTCTCTAAAGAAAATACCCCCTCCGACTTTTTCGATATCTTCATGTATAAAAGCTAATTGTTCAATCCAATTCATCGTTTGTCTAAAGTTGGAATGCTTTTGCAGTCCTGTACCAACTACATAGGAAACAGTCTCAGCATCTATGAGCCAAGTCAATAGAAGGGTTAATGCTTCTTTGGATACATCACAAATCGTTAAATATTCTTCTTCATTTATTTCATTTAAAAGGTTAATAAACTCCTTGCAATCATCAACTTTTAAGAATCTTTTATCATATGCTTGCTTCTCAATCAAATGTTTTATTAGTAGACTTGCGAACGCTCCGTCGGTACTAGGACGTAACTGGATAAATAAATCTGCTAATTCTGCTGTTTGAGTGTAAAGCGGATCAATGACGATGATTTTTGCGCCTTTTATTTTTGCTTCTATTATATATGGAATGAGATGTATATTAGTCGCAGCCGGATTTGCTCCCCAGATAATAATCATTGAGGCCTCTTTAATTGAAGAGGGGTCACGACCAATCATTGCCTCATTATGGGTTCCAATCGAATGTAAGCTTGAAAATAAATAAGAAGAGCTAAACATTCTTGTTGTTTCTCCAAGACTAGAAAAAAAGTCATCTGTTACATAATGATGGACACCAATATTTCCTGAACCTTTAAATAAAGCAACAGGGAGAAAACTGCTAAATTGATGATGTATATTCAATAATTCACTTATGATCAGTTGATAAGCTTTTTCCCAAGTAATTTGAATAAACTTTCCTGATCCTTTTACTTTTTGATAGTAAGGATATTTTAAACGATCCCGATGATTATTTTTTTCTGCATAAGAAAACCCTTTTGCACAAAGCTTTCCCTTTGTATAGGGATGTCTAATATCCCCTGTAATATGATGAATGGAATCATTTTCGATATGTGAAATCATCGTGCATGAACTTGGACAATTTCTAGGGCAAACATTGTGATACTTTCTTACTTTACGATGATTCATTTAAATTCTCCTTGTATTGGAAGTCATATGAGTATATTTTAGCAAAATTTAATCTTCTACGGATTGTTAAATATCACTCTTATTGACTGAGATGAATTTGTTTTATTTTTTGTGCCTGATATCACTGAAAATAGCTGAGGCACATGTGAAAATAAAAAAGAGTACAAGAAATTAAATGTGTATAACTGAAGAAAAACTTCAAAATTACTTATTAAATATAACGATAAAAGGGATTTGTACGGAAACACCTCAGAAAGTAGGAATGACTCTATGACCTCACGTTTAGTATTTTCCATTGATCTTAACAGATGTATTAATTGTAAAACATGTGAAATGGGTTGTAATGATTTTTACGGGTTAATGGGGATGCATCGTAGAAATGTCGTAACAATAGAAACAGATTCAGATCAACCTCAATTGCATATCTCGATCTCTTGTAATCATTGTGTGAACCCTGTTTGTGTATATAGTTGTCCTGAAAATAATTTTCAAGTACGTGAAGACGGAATTGTTGTTCATAATCCAAACAACTGTAAAGGTTGCAAAAGATGTGTTGAGGCCTGTCCGTTCGATGCCCTAAAGTTAAATCCAAAAACAAATCGGGTAGATAAATGTAATTTTTGTGTGGACCGAATTGAACAGGGTTTAAGACCAGTATGTGTAGAAAACTGCATAACAAGTGCATTAAGCATCATGAGGGTGGATGCAGATGAAATTAAGTCTAATAATTTCCAAGATGCAGATGTACCGATTGTTGCTTACACAAAACCTTCTATTAATATAATCAAAAAACGAACAGGGCATATTTTTTTAAGGGAAGGATGATCGATAAATATGAAGGTCTTATTACAGGACATTTTATTTTATATTCCGCTCTATCAACTTACGTTTTTAACACCATTGCCAAGGGGAGAAACTTATTTTGAGGACATTTTAACAACCATTCCTGATCAGTGGTTTAAACGACCAACTTTACTCCTTCTAGATCATAATGAGGAGTGTTTAAAACTGAGCAATAAAAAAATTGTCAATCGATTAATACAAGATTCGAACCTTATTGGAATTGTCATTTGTCAACAACATGAAAAGGTCATTCAAGAGGACTGTCTCTCCCTAATGTCGGAATGTAGAGTTCCAATCGTGCGAACAGAAGAGTCAATAACTATTGATGATTTTCTTAAACCTCATATACAGCATCGCGCCTTTAGTATGCTAAGTATAGAGTTAAACGGCTTTATGAATAAAGGGTTTATGAATATTGTAACTAATCTATCCTTAGCTCTAGAAACACCTTTTCTCTTTTTTGATGAAAACGATCAACTTCTTTGGAAAATCGGATTTCAAGAAGATATTGAAAAGGCGTTTCAGTGGTTACAAAATAATCGATTTAATAATAGGAAGACAAACAATCTTTCTCCTAATTTATCAGAACAAAACGCCGTTGTGGAGAGAGAGGATCTTTATGAACCATATATTATGAATATTGCAGGACAGGTTCAACTAACTCTCGTTACGAATGCAAATTTGGAAGAGTGGCAGAAGATGATCATTGATAAGTTTATCGGATTGTCGGTTCTTTTTTTTCAAACAGATGAAATCATTCGGGATCAACAGGAGAAAATGAAGGAGCATTTTATTTATGATCTTCTTTATCATAAGTTTGAATCGAAGAAGGTTCTAGTGAAACAAGCAAAAACATGGGGCTGGAACTTGGATAAACCACATCATTTATTAGTCATTGATGTGACTTTATCTGATGAATGGATGATTCATTTAGAGTGGAAGGATGAGATGGTTGCTTTTTTAGAGAATGATTTATCCCATTTAAATGAAGAAACGATCCTTTTTCCATTCCAGGATCAGATCGTCGTACTGTTGAAGGATGATGAAAATCGTAATCCAAGTAATCGAAAAAAGTTTGTATGTGAACTAGCTGAGACGATCGAAAAGAAGCTTACGCGTAAATGGACAGGTTGCCAATTTCGTTTAGGTATTGGGAAATGGTATCAAGATACTGTGAACCTTAATAAAAGTTATCAGGAAGCCAAAATGGCTTTACAATTTGGCAAAGTGTGGTTGGAAAATAATCATGTCTTTCATATTAATGACTTAGGTATCTTTAATCTCATTATTCATTTACATAAGGAGATTTTATACGACTACTGTGAAGAATATCTATCAGCTTTAATTGAAAGTGATCAGAAGCAAGGCACAGAATATCTAAAAACCCTTAAGTCCTATTTTCAGTATCAAGGAATTATTAATGATGTCGCAGATGCTTTATACATTCATCCCAACACATTAAGAAACCGACTAAAAAAGATTGAAGACATGACCGGTGTGTACCTTCAGAATAACGTAGATTTTCTAAATTTAATGGTCGCGATTAAAATTTATTATTCGATTTCTTTTTAACATTCATCGCCCATTTTAGGCTCCTTTTATACTGAAATGATTCATATTATCAATGGTTGATAGTGAATATGTCTAATTTGTGACGTCGTGTTAAAGGTTAAAAGCGTTCATCAAGTGAAAAACATCACCATCATTCACTGTTTATTCAAGGACTCGTCAATTATTAGACAAATATTACGTTACATCGAAGAAGCGGACTGTAAAATCAGCACAATTTAAGGGGCCCAAGTGTAGAAGAATCCACACTCCTCATTTGGGGTGGTTCATATTAGAATCGTAAGTGAGAGAAAAACACTCATAATATAAATCAATATATATATATAGTTCTCTATTTTAATCGTTTTTTATATGGGAAATGAAATGGAGTGAAATACAAGATGACGATATCAAGAAGAAATTTTATTAAAGCTGGTGCAGCGGGAACAACAGCATTAGGGATCTCAGGTTCTCTTTTCTCGAAAAAGTGGTTTCAAACCGCTGCTGCAAAAGATCAACAACCTGCGGAAAAACTAGCTTACACTTACCATACAACCAACTGTGGTGGACGTTGTGCTTTTGAATGTACGGTAAGAGATGGAAAACTTGTAAAGATTGTACCTAATAATTGGACAGATAAGCGTTTTTCAACGGTCTGTTTAAAAGGGTTAAGTGAGTTGGAAAGAATTTATAGTCCAGACCGACTGCAAACCCCATTAAAACGTGTGGGTGAAAGAGGAGAGGGAAAGTTTATTCCAATTTCATGGGATGAAGCGCTTACCACCATTGCAGATAAATTAAAGGATTTAAAGAGTAAACATGGTGGAGAGTCGATTCTGTTTAGTTGCTCAACAACTGTAGAGTACGCTTATCCGTTCTTGCCATCGCTTCTAGGTGCACAATTTGCTATTGAAAGTGGCATCGACATTGGCTTAGCGAATGGGTTGGAAGAATGTATCGGCGGACAGGCCTATGGTTATGTACAGAACGAAACATCGGACTGGGTAAACTCAAGTACAATCATTCTATTAGGATGTAATACACTTGAAACAAGTCTTACAGATTCAAAGTTCTTCTTCAAAGCAAAAGAAGCGGGAGCAAAAATTATCTCGATTGATCCTACATATACAACAACTGCTTCTAAATCGGATCAATGGATTGCCATTAAACCTGGTACAGATGCGGCTCTATTGCTTGGAATGGTTAGCATTATCCTAAATAACAATTGGTATGATCACGATTACTTAGTGAAAAATACATCCTCACCGTTTTTAGTCAGACAAGATAATCAACAATTATTAAAGGTTAATGATGCTGAAGAAGGTGGAGAAAACAATCCATTCCTTGTTTGGGATGAAAACAGTAATTCTCCAAAGCCTTACCATGCTGACGGTGTGAAAGCAACTTTAGAAGGGGAGTTTACGGTTAATGGGGTAAAAGTAAAAACCGTATTTACTTCATTAAAAGAAAATCAAAAGGAATATACCCTTAAATGGGCAGCTGAAAAAACAGAAATTGATGAAAATATCATTTATGAACTAACGAAAGATTATGCGACTCGTGGCCCGGCCGTCCTTGGATGGGGATTTGGCGGTGGAGATAAGTATATGAATGCAGATATTACTGGTCATACAGGAGCGATTCTTGGTGCCTTAACGGGTAATATTGGACGAGCTGGTGGTGCTGTTGGAAACGCTTTATTCCATGGGACATCATGGGGAGCTACTTTAGGAACATGGGAGCTGCCACCAGAGTTTAAAGCGACGCCACTTGAGATGACAACACCAGACATGCGTGAAAAACCAAACTCTGTAAAAGCTGTTATTAATATCGGCAATACACTGCAACAGCATTTTGCTAATTTGAGTAAAACGATCGATTGGATTAATACACTAGATTTTGTTGTGACGATTGATCCTTTCCACAATCCAAGTGTAGATTTTTCAGATATCGTTCTTCCGGCTTGTACAAGCTTTGAGAATGAATATGATATTGTGAACATGCAAGTGAACCGTTCACATGTTCTGCTTTCACAGAAAGTTATAGAGCCTTTACATGAAAGTAAGTCAGATTTTCAAATTGAAAAAGAATTGGCACAAAAGTTAGGTTATGCGCAGTATTTACCTAAGACACCTGAAGAATATCAAAGAGCACGTCTGAATTCCGATGATCCCGCTCTAAAAGGAATCACCATTGAAAGTCTTCTCAAGAATAATTGTATTGAGCGCTTAAAGGTACCAGATGAGCCTTATCGTGGTTTTATGAATCAAGAGTATAAGACACCATCTAAGAAAATGGAACTATATCATGAAAAATTAGCAGAAGACCATCAAGCGCTGCCAAACTTTGAAGAAGCGGGAGAGGCTTCAAAAGATAATCCATTAAGAAAAAAATATCCTCTGCTATTTAGTCAGGCACATACGAAATATCGTGTTCATTCCCAATTTACGAATGCGAAATGGATTAATCAAATTGATCCAGGTCCACGTTTAGAAATGAATCCAAAGGATGCACAAGGCAGAGATATCAAAACGGGTGATATCGTAGAAGTATTTAATGATCGCGGTAGCTTTAAGGCGAACTGTAAACTAACAGAATCGCTCCGACCAGGTCAAATACGATTGTATGAAGGCTGGTGGACCAAGCATATGGAAGGGGGAAATCTTCAAAATGTCACAAATGACAAATTGAATCCTCGTCAGTATAAGTTACGTTATGGTCCAGTTATTCCATTTAATGATACGTTAGTTGAAGTTAAGAAAATATAAGGCGGTGAGTGTATGACAAAATTAGGAATGGTTATTGATCTAAATAAATGTATTGGGTGTCATACTTGTGTAAATGCTTGTAAAATGCAAAATAATGTTCCAATGGGAATGCTTTGGAATCGAGTTCTGTCTGAAGGAACCGAAGAAATTGATGGAGTACAAGGGGTTTATCCAAATCTTGAGAAGAAATATATTCCTGTGGCATGTCAACATTGTGAAAACGCTCCATGTGTAAAAGTTTGCCCAGTTGAGGCAACTTACAAAGACGAGAATGGTCGAGTGCTAATTGACTATAATCGCTGTATTGGCTGTCGTTATTGTATGGCTGCATGTCCTTATAATGTTCGTGTCTTCAATTGGGAAGAGGCGATTCGTCATCCTGGATTTAATTATGGGGATAGCAATGTACCTGTACGTCCTGTCGGAGTTGTTGAAAAGTGCTCGATGTGTCAAGAAAGAACCGATGATGGATTGGATCCAATGTGTGTAGTATGTTGTCCGGCTGAGGCAAGAATTTTCGGCGATTTGGATGACCCTAACAGTGAACCATCTCGTTTAATTCGGGAAAAGAACGGAGATACCCTTTTAAAGGAAAAAGGGACGAAACCACAAGTCTATTATCTGGGCTTATGATTGGAGGGATATAACGAATGAGTCGAAATTTTTCTATATGGATAGGTGTCGTTAGTATTCTAAGTTTAGCAGGGTTCGTTGCTTTAGGTTATCAGCTAATAAACGGACTTGGTGTTACAGGGATGAATAATGCGACCTCATGGGGTCTTTATATTATCATGTTTATGTTTTTTGTTGGACTATCTGCCGGTGGATTGATTGTTTCTTCATCGGCTACCGTTTTCAACATTCCATCCTTTAAAGTTGTTGCAAAGCCAGCTACGATTCTATCAACAGTTTGTATTATAATTGCAGCTGTATTTATCATGGTTGACTTAGGTAGCCCTTTTCGCTTTTTAAATTTACTTATACATTCCCAATTTAAGTCACCCTTAATGTGGGATGTTGTAGTAGTTACTCTTTATTTAATGGTGAATGTGGTTTATCTTTATTTAATGACTCGAAAGGAGCCAAATCAAAAGGCGCTGTCTATTATGTCAAGAGTTGCGCTCCCTGTTGCGATACTTGTTCACTCTGTAACAGCTTGGGTATTTGGACTGCAAATTGCCCGTGCGGGATGGCATAGTGCTTTAATGGCTCCATTGTTTGTAGCGTCTGCTTTAGACTCCGGTCTCGCCCTTCTTCTAATTGTTCTTGTGGTTTTGAAGAAGTTAAATGTATTTTATGTAGAGAAAAAATTAATTACGACTTTAGCAGGTCTCTTAGTTACTTGTGTAGCAGTTGATGCATATATGGTTTTCGCAGAAGTCTTGACGATGTACTATCCACAAGATGAAGGGATGATGCTCGTCTTAAATGAAATGTTGAAAGGATCCATGGCACCATTTTTCTGGGGAGAAGTGATCTTAGGTTTTGTGATTCCATTAGCTATTCTGCTATTTAAAAAGAATCGCGAAAAAACGAGCTTAGTTATTTTTTCATCTGTGTTAATTATCATAGGTGTATTCTTTAAACGGGTCTGGCTCCTTTTAACTTCATTTATTCATCCGAATGTTGAAGGGGCACCAGGGATCACTCTTGGGTCATATGTTCCGAGTGACAGTCCGAATGTATTTCCAGACTTTTGGACACTTCACGGACAATATGCACCGTCTTTCATCGAACTGACTGTTGCAATTGGAATGATCGCATTTGGAGCACTGCTCTTTACAATCCTTTCACGTTTGATTCTGATGGATCGTAAGAAGCAATCAACACCTTCAGATTTAATCGAATTTGAGGGTACGAAGGCAGCACAATAAAGGGGATGAATCGTTATGAAAGAATCTTGGAATGAGATATGGAATTTACGTACGTCCTTATATAGCTTTTTGGGTAATAGTTTACTAGAGCCGATAAAGGAAGCGGAGCCAGTGGCATTCACGAGAAAGTTTTGGGTAGATTTTCCATTAGAATGTGCTAACTCATTATGAACGGAAAGCCTGTTATGGACCATAGTAATTGTGTCCAATGTTGAGAATGTATGGCAGCATGCCCTGTTCAAGCCATTGCGGGTATTCTTCCCAAAAGGAAAATAAAACAAAGCGATCTTGTTATTTCAGATCGCCAATTTCCGACAACAACAGAATTGCTAATACTCCATAAAAAAGGAGTCAAATCCATCACTTTTGAAGATAAATCCCTTATGGAAAATGGAGTAAATCGGATTGAACAAGTAAATGGCATGCTTCAGGAGTTAGGACAATGTCCCTTTTTAACTTCAACTAATTCTGTTGAGGAAGAGGAAACATGCTCAAGAAGAGAATTTTTCTTACTATGGAAAAAAGAAAGTAAATCTTTAATGAAAGAGATGACTCCTGCTAAGTGGCGGTTTAATCATAAAGCTTTAGATTTACGACAGTATTACACAGACTATCAATTTACCAACGTAAAGGTTGACATTGATAAGTGCTCACTCTGTCATGTTTGTGAAAGAGTCTGTGAGCAAAAATGTTTTGCTATTCAAGAGGAGCACTTTTCTCTCTCAATGAAGGAATGTACTTCATGTGGTTTATGTGCAGATGTCTGTCCTGAACAAGCGATCTTAATAGAGGACAAAATTTTAACAACAAAAAAAATGGACATTCCTATTTATGAGAAGGAGTGTAAGTGTTGTAAAAACACATTTAAATCGGTCCGTGAGCATGATGAATTTTGTACAACCTGTACAAAATTAAAGCAATTCTTGTAGAAAGGAGAGTTAGGATGATATCTAATATTGGAATTCCAGGTTTAATATTAATCTTAGTCCTTGCCCTGATAATATTCGGACCTAAAAAGTTACCCGAACTCGGGCGTGCCGTTGGTCAAACCTTAAAGGAATTTAAAAACTCTACTAAAGATTTAATCGTTGATGAAGATGAAAAAAATGAAGATAAGGGTAGAAATGCAATTTAAAGAGATTCATATAAAGGGTATCTGTTTCATAGCTACTCTTTATATGAATCTATTTTTATAGGCGTCTTTTATCCTATTGTTGAGATTGGTTCCCGGTTGTTTTTGTGAAAAAATCCCATATAATGGAGGCCGCATCTGGACCAAGAGGATCTGTGTATATTCCATTCTCATTTCCTCCTGGCCAAGCATGATGCATTCCATGAATGAGCCAATATTCCATTAATGGAGTATTGTTATTTTCTTTATAGATTTGTTGAGTATAGCCTCTTCCATTGGTGGATATTCCTGCGTTTACCACAGAAGGAGTTGCGTTTACTTTTCCTATACCGCCTTCAATGCGAAAATTGGTCTGTGCCCATTGAATGATTAGCTGTTCACCATTAATAGGATAAACTCTCGTATCACTTACTCCATGGAAAACAATAACGGGCATTTTTTGAGGGATTCCTGTTTCCTTAAATGCCTTTTTCATTTCAGTAAACGCGGTATTTCCACATTCATAGGGGTCGATTACCCCATATTTCAGGACATAATCTGCTGTTCGAGTCCATGGTTCCAACCATATATTTGAATTTACCGCATCGTATGGTAGTCCTGCAACAATAGCAATTCCACTAAAAATATCAGGATATGTAACTCCTAAGATACAAGCCATTGCTCCACCCGCGGATAAACCCGCTGCAAAAACCTTATTCCAAATGATTTGGATATGATAATCGTTCTTTAGAATTTTTTCCGCATGATAAATCATATCGACAATACTTTTAGGAAGTCCCTTTCCACGATGTTGATTAGAGTCTAAGAACCAGTTCCAACAACCTTCGACATTAACTTTACGCGGATCATCCAGTGGATAATTATATAAGCGATCCATTTGAGGATAAAGAAGAATGAAACCTTCTTTTTCAGCTAGAGAATTCATTTTAGTTTCTTCTGCAAATTGGTCAGTGTCCTGTTTACACCCATGAAGCATAACAATCAAGGGCAAATCCTTTTCCTTTATGAAGTTTCTAGGTACGTATAGTTTATACATGAAACTTTCAAACTGATACTCCTTAAATTCACCCATCGTTTACCACTCCTTCAATTAAAAAAACATATAATAAATAGGATATTCATCTTCATTGGTCTTCTGTATGTTTGAAGTCAACAAACCTCTACGATAGCATTTAAAGTCAAAGGGTATTCAATTGTAATTAAATTCCTTCTCCTTGGACAAACTTATTCTGATAGATATTTATAAAGGAGGAATATAATTTGACAAATGATATCAAACAAAAAATGGAGCGTATATGGGTTGAAACATGTGGTTCCTGGGACAATTGTAATGATGAAAATATTCAGTCATTCCTATCACAATGCCTGGAGAAGGGAATAGACCCACAATATTGTATGAGCTGGGTCGAACAACACAGCAATCAAATCCCTAATTGGTCTACGGTTTCTAAAGTATCCCTCGAATGGGTCAATGAACATACATCAACGGGTTCGTCTATTAGTGGATTTGAAGCAGAGTAACAAGGATACTTAGGCAATCCCTCTTGATTATTGTTAGGGGATTGCCTGACCTGGAATCCGGATTTTAAACTTCTAGCAGGGATCTTTAAACAATCGTATCCATCTCGACCAAATCTCTTGGTGTAATAATGGCTAATGGTTTTTCTGACTTTTTTCCATTAGTAGTAATGATAACCGCCTCCAGTCTGCGGTTCTTTTGATGATAATTCTCAAAAATTTCTTCGACTTCAAACATATCTGTCTCTTTATCAACAAACTCAACTGGTTTTGGTTTACTAATCCCATACAAGTCCTTCACTATAATATTCTCAAGACGAATGGTTTTATCGGACAGATTTTGTGCCATCCATTGAATAATACATTCTGCTGTTAATAACCATTTATAATTGTTTTGATCGTAAATTGGAAAAATGGAATAAGGTTTTGTTTTAATAATCTTTAATACATCAAATAGTTTGGCATTTTCATCGTAATAAACGACTGGCCTGGATCCGACCAATAGAACATTTTTCGGCTGAAAAACCAATGAGGCTATTTTTTCGATTTGTTCCACCACTTTTTCATGGGGCTCTGCTATGTAAAAGCCTTTATCAATTTTTTCGTGAACAATCGAATTTCGTAAACGAGCAAACATTTTTAAATCATGATAATTTTTTCGGATGAGTGAATGCTGTGGGAATCCACCTTTTAATAATTCAGTAAACTTATCAGTGTGGGTGCCCTTAATATTTTTTCTTAACCAACTATGAATCTGGTTAAAAGCTACTTCAAATCGCTCTGAATAACTACTTTCTACTTTTGTCGCCATTCTCTATGTTCCCCCAATTAAAAACTATTCGTAACTATATAACTCTACCAAAAAATCCAGAATTAATAAGAATATTTTAACAAACGAAAACAATTGATTCAATTAAGTAAATAAACCACTGCATATACTGGTAAAAAATGTTTAATAAATGTAATAATGTAACAAACCTGTAATAATCATACCAATTTTTTTGCAATGACAGAATGGGACATAAATGGTTTAATTTAGAAGAATAGCAGCAAGGAGGATTTCAACATGATGAAAAAAATAGGTACAGTTTTATTAGGAGCAGTGTTATCATTGTCTATTCTATTTCCATCTGCTTCTTTCGCAGCTAGTACATACAAAGTAGTTCCTGGTGATACTCTTTGGAAAATAGCTGTAAAAACAACAACAGGAATTGATGAAATAATTAAAGCAAACCTGCAAATTCCGAATATAAACATCATTTATCCTGGGCAAAAAATTAATATTCCATCAAACAATGGGTATTCAGCTGAACAAGAAGTGATCCAATTGGTGAATCAAGAAAGAGCCAAACAGGGGTTACCCGCATTAAAATATGATTGGGAGCTTGCTAGAGTAGCAGAACACAAGTCTCAAGACATGCGTAACAAAAAATATTTCAGCCATACAAGTCCAACGTACGGATCTCCATTCGATATGATGAGAGCATACGTAATTCAGTATAAGGCCGCAGGGGAAAACATTGCGATGGGTCAGCGGTCAGCGAAAGAAGTTGTGAATGCATGGATGAACAGTTCAGGTCACAGAGCAAATATTCTAAATGCTAATTTTACTCATATTGGCGTAGGGTATGTAGAGGATGGCCATTACTGGACTCAAATGTTTATTAAAAAATAATAGAAGCGAAACAGACTCTATCTCCTATAAAGAGATGGGGTCTGTTTTTGTTTGAATGGATTAACGTTTATCGATCTTTTGAATGGCAACTAACTCCATTCTCGCTAGACTGGTTATTGAGTTAGCTGTTGTTTCAAAATAAGATTGGACAACTGGGAATTTATAGTCAGTGATAGCGTTTACACTATTGTAACACTATAAAGATTATTTAAAAATATTAATATAAGTGTTAGAATAGAAGAATGGTTGGTTGAGAACGGGAGGAATTCTTTTGAGTAATCGATTATGGACAAAAGATTACATTGCAGTCTGTTTAACTACTTTTCTTATGTTTTTAAACTATTATTATTTGCTTGTGACCATTCCGATCTATTTAATTCAAGATCTACAAGGAAATACCGGACAAGCTGGATTGTTAGTGGCATTATTTTATTTGGCAGCGATTATGATTCGCTTTTTTGCAGGAACATGGATTGAGTCTTATGGTCTTAAAAAGGTGTTTTTAGCCTCACTGATTATTTATCTAGGTGCTGCATTTATGTATTTTTTCAGTACATCATTTACGAGTTTATTGATTTTACGGTTGATTCATGGGATTGGATTCGGAATGCTTACTACAGCAACAGGAACAATTGTTGCAAATATTATTCCTCACGGTAGAAAAGGGGAAGGTATGGGTTATTACGCACTAATGATGAATATTTCAATGGCATTAGGACCGTTTGCTGGTCTTTTGGCAATGAACCAATGGGGCTCCTCGGTCATGTTCGCGGTAAGTGCAGCAAGTGTGGTAATAGGTACATTTACGGCATTATTAATCTCCGTGCCTAAGGAGAGCAAAGTAGTTGTATCTGAAAAAGCAGTGAAGAAAAAAGGATGGAAGGTGACAGACCTTATTGAGGTGTCTGCAATGCGGATATCACTTGTCAGTTTCTTCTTTGCTCTCGTATATTCATCGATTGTTTCATTTGTGTCCGTCTATGCAGAGGAACGACAATTAACTGAAGTTGCTAGTTATTTCTTTATTGTTTATGTTATCGTATTAATTCTATCAAGACCATTTACGGGAAAATGGTTTGATCGACACGGAGCCAATGTCATCATGATTCCTTCGATTATCAGTTTTGCTATTGGAATGTTTTTACTTAGCCAAGCGAGTGGTGCCTTTATCTTCTTACTATCGGCTGCTTTTATCGGTCTTGGTTGGGGGACGATCTTTCCAACGGCACAGACTGTTGCTATTCAAATTGCGCCACCCGATCGAAAAGGTGTTGCCACGGCAACTTATTTATCAACAATGGATTCCGGAATTGGTCTCGGCTCTTTAATTGTTGGAATCTTAGGTGCACAAATTGGATATAGTTCTGTCTATTTTTATGGTTCCATTTTTGCGCTTGCAGGATTGTTTGTTTATCACTTCTTGCATGGAAAGGTAAGTCAAAGTGCCAGAGAACTTGCAAAGGAACAAGTATTAAGTCAAGTTAAATAGAAACGAAAAAAGGCTGTTCAATAGAGCGGGGGCACCCTCTCATGAATAGCCTTTTTTCCTGTTTCTTTAACTGCATTGGATCCAAATGCTTAAAAATACCTTGTTAATTATCTGAATAAATGATATATTCTAACAAAATGGATCCAATGTAGGGGAGATGTAAACAATTGGAACAAGATACAGGAGAAAAATCCACGGTTGTTCAATTAGTGACGAAAAGTCTTAGGAGAGCAATTTTAAATGGAACATTAAAAAATGGGGATCGTCTCGTTCAAGAAGAGTGGGCAGAAAGGTTGAATGTCAGTCGAATGCCAATCCGGGCAGCCTTAACTCAACTTCAAAATGAAGGATTAGTTGAATTAGTTCCGCATAAAGGAGCGATTGTCACACCAATCACAAACGAAGACATTGAGGAAATTTATCATACTCGTTCCTTATTAGAAGGTCTAGCGGTTGAAAAATCACTTGCTTTCCTAATAAAAGAGGATAAAAAGCAACTAGGGAATATCCTTATTAAAATGGAAGAATTAGAGATTTCCGAAGAGACTAATGATTATTATATACAACTCAACACTACTTTTCATGAAACCTTAAGAAAAGGTTGTCCATGGCCAAGGGTGAAAAAAATGGTCGAAACCCTTGGAATCTCTCCAATCGCACCAAGCCTTTTAGTAGATCATTATTATGAAACACAGAAAGAGCACCGAATGATCTATGAAGCAGTCTTACGAGGAGAATCCTCTGAGCTTAGATCTGCAGTAGAGTATCATATTTTACGAACCAAAAATAATTTAATTCAATATATGGATCGTTTAAACAGGGAAAATTAAAAGGGGTGTGGGCGAATGTTTGATTTTGCAATTGTTGGTGGCGGAATTGTTGGACTATCTACGGGGATGGCAATTTACAATCGTTTTCCAAACGCAAAAGTAGTAGTCATTGAAAAAGAAGAGACTGTTGCTGAGCATCAAACAGGACATAATAGTGGAGTAATTCATTCAGGCATTTATTATAAACCTGGTAGTTTTAAAGCCTGTTTTTCTAGACAAGGAAGTCAATCCATGAAGGAGTTTTGTCAGAAATATGACATTGACCATGAAATATGCGGAAAGGTGATTGTGGCCACCAAGCAGGAAGAAATCCCATTACTAGAGAATTTATATAAAAGGGGCCTGGAAAATCGACTAGATATTCAAAGAATTGGATCTGTTGAATTAAAAGAGATTGAACCCCATGTAAAAGGTCTTGGTGCAATTCGTGTTCCACAGGCAGGGATTGTAAATTATCGTCAGGTAAGTGAAAAGTTTGCAAGTATCATAGAAGAACATGGTGGCGAGATCCGCCTTAATACAAAAGTAGAAAAAATTCATGAAGAATCCACTGGGGTAACAATTGAAATAACTCGAGGAACCATTAAAGCAGGCTTGGTCATTAATTGTGCTGGGCTTCATAGTGATCGAGTGGCTTATGCAGCAGGATATAAAACTGATATGAAGATCCTTCCTTTTAGAGGAGAGTATTACAAATTAAAACCTGAAAAACGTTATCTAGTAAAACATCTTATTTATCCTGTACCAAATCCGAAATTTCCATTTTTAGGTGTTCATTTTACTAGGATGATCAGTGGAGAAGTCGATGCAGGACCAAATGCAGTTTTAAGTTTTAAACGAGAAGGATATAGAAAGACAGATTTCAGTGCAAAAGACCTTGCAGAGGCATTAACATATAGCGGGCTTTGGAAAATGGCAGGAAAATTTGCAAAAGAGGGTTTTGACGAATACATTCGATCCTTTAGTATGAAACAATTTACGAAAAGCCTGCAAGAGTTAATTCTTGAGATTAAAGAAGATGATTTAATTCCAGCTCCAGCAGGTGTTCGCGCCCAAGCGATAAGGAATGATGGAAATATGGTAGACGATTTTCATATCATTATGGGAAAAAGAACCATTCATGTTTGTAATGCTCCATCTCCAGCTGCAACTGCTTCGATTGAAATTGGAAAAGAGATCGTCAATCGCATACCAAAACAAATGAATTTAAAGGAGTCAAAGGAATCAGTTCAAATCATTAAATAGGAAAGGTTGATCAAAATGCTAAACGGAAAAACCATTTTCATCGCTGGTCATGCCCGTTTACCGCAGGGAATGGCAGCAAAGAGTGTATTTGAAACATTAACAATTACAGCTGAAGTAGATTCTAAATATGGTGTAATTCTCGAGGCTTCCTGCACACTGGCAACAGCACATGGTCGAGAATTTATCGGAAGACTCTTAAAAGGCATGAGTTTGCAAGATGGAATTGATGAAGCTATTGATGCCATTCAAACTTACTATAAAGGGAAAGCTACAAATGCATTGATTGCTGCTCTTAAAGACCTCGATCTTCATTTTAAACAAATAAAAGCAGAGCATCCTGTAAAACAAAAACAGCTATAAAATAAATTATTTGAATCTTTAAAAAATATATTGACATTTGTAAAATAGCATCATATAATTAAGATAACCAATTTATCAAATATGTTTACCTCTTGAAAAATCGACTTTTTCAAAGATCGTAAACAACTTATAAATCATGGTCAACGGGAAACGTAAGTAAATTCGAACATAAACTGTCTATTCGCTGTGACTCTATTTAAACGTAGAGCGGTGAAGTGAATATAAGCCAGTTGTACAAAGGAGATTCCTATTTTATTAGGAATTCGTGTGCAACTGGCTTTTTATATTTCCTGTTGAAAATTCACCTATATCACATATAAAACAGGAGGAATGAAAATGAGTATTGCAGAAAAAAAGAAAGCCAAATTTGAGAAAGTGACGGAGACGTATTCAGTAAAGGTGCATTCGCAATCTAAGCGCTTGTATCACATTCAACTATCAAAAGGGGCTATTTCCGCATTTTTACAAAAGGTAAAACAGGATCAATTATCTGTTCAGCATTTAGAGTATACTCCATATGCACGTCATATTGTGGCATCCTATTTATTGGATCAAGTGGGAGTAGAGTTTGGCGAACTACTTCGAAATATTGTACATGATCGAGATTCCGGAGGATTTACACTTGGACTTGAAGGGGTCACTGAGAATACAGATGAATTTGTACTCTTCTCAACGGCGATTTCTCATATTTTAGGTATACCTAATCATGATGCCATGTCCGAAAAGTATTACGCAAGATTCACTGTAAAGGATACAGATAATAGCGATTCATACTTGCGCCAAGCCTACCGATTGTTCACATTTCATACAGATGGAACTTTTGTTGATGAACCAACAGACTGGTTACTAATGATGAAAATGGTTGAACAAAATGCCCGCGGTGGAGAGTCAAGATTATTGCATCTTGATGATTGGAAAGACCTTGATAAGTATTCAAAACATCCATTAGCAAGCCATAAATTTACGTATAAAGCCCCAAAGAGCAAGAATGTGGATCAAGTGGTAAATCGAGCAACATTCTTTAATCACAATGGCGAACCAGGTATGTGTTTTATTGACCAATTCGTCTATCCAGAATCAATCGAACAAGCAAAATACCTTCGTGATCTATCATCATCTATGGAAAATGATGAAAATGTCATCGAACTTGAACTCCCAGTAGGAGATTTAGTCGTCGTTAATAATATTTTCTGGGTTCACGGACGTGCGGCGTTTGAAAAAGACCCAAATTTAAATCGGGAATTACTTCGCCAACGCGGTCAATTTAATGAGAATTTAATTTAATTAGAATATCCGATGCGTGTATTTATTTTTATCCCTATAGTTACAAATGTATAAAGAATTCATTTTCAAGATCCCCCGTCTTGGAAAATGAATTCATTTTTTATTTTGTATGTAATATCAGGACAATAAGAGGAAAGTGACTTTTCATTAAAGTATTTATGTATAAACCTTCCTAGAGGCTGTATAGGTATAACTGCTGAATGTAAGGAATAATCTAATGGAAAGGAGCAAATTTCTATTTGATTGAAGGGGGGCATAAATTTGAAAAGCTTTGTAACCATGCTAGGAAATTATTTACTTTATTTTGCTGTTACAACCTTGGCTATTTTTCTATATAATGCTGTGGCGGATCCCATCTTAGGGTGGGGGCAATTCGGGACAGGTGAAAACATCTCCGTTCAATTGTTCATGATCCTTGTAGCTGCAATTCTATTGTCAGGGGTTATATATAACATTAAATATCGTCATTTAAAACAGACGCCGAAAAGCTTTTGGGGGCTTAGTAATTTTTCAAAAATCAGCCTTAGTGTAACAGTCCACATGATTATTATGGGTCTAATGTTCACACTCTTTAATGCTGCTATTATGAAACTATTACTTACCTACAATATCACTTCTATGAATGACTTTTTAGAGGTTTACTATAACTCAGTTCCCTTCCCAATATTAATAGTATCAGCAGTGGTCAACACATCCCTGGAACTTATTCTTTTCATCGGAATCATGTTTAACGAGGCGAGAAAAAACGTACCCGTTTTTTGGCCAATACTGTTCATAGCTGTAATTATTGCAGCACTGCAGGCCCCAGCAGGTATTGTTATGATGTTGATAGGAGGAGCGTTAGGAATCTTATACGGATGGGTCTACATTCAGATTTCCTCTATATGGCCTGTTATCCTGATTGGGATTACGTTTAATGTAAGTCTATTCAGTATGAGAAAAATCGGTTGGCTAGATTATATAGAGAACTTTTCGGCACCCACATTGATTGGGCTAACCGTAGTCTCGGGATTGTATCTCGTTTTTAGTGCGCTTTGGTATTGGTGTAAATCAAAAAAAGAGCAAGGAATTTATTTAGAATAAGGTAAAGGGACCTCTTTTCGTTAAGACTTCATTAAAATAGGACCCCGAACCTTTTTAATAAATGATAGAATTTTACTATTATTTTATACAGAACATACGTTTCTATTTTTGGTTTCGTATGTTATACTTTAATTACAATAGAATAGGACTTCTCAAGGGTGGTCGGTACACTCCCAAGGAAGGGAGGTGATGCCGAGTGACAGTCTATCAATCCTTAATGTTTGCGATTGGCTTTGCTAGTTTGATCGTTAGCATACTGTCATTTATATCAAAAAAATAATCCACCCTTGAGTTAGCGGCTCAGGTGGATTATAATGCCCAAATGTCGACCCCTTTGAGGGACCATCTATTGTTGACCGAGCATGTTTCAAGTATGTTCGGTCTTTTTAACTTATGCAAGAATTACCTTTATTATAACGGATAAAAGATAAAAAGAAAACTATCATCAACGCTAAGCAAAGATGATTAGAATTGGATCGATCCTATTCATTTTTTCAAAATTAGAGAGGAATCTTTTCAGCAAATATGAGAAACTACAATTAGGGAGTTAATAGGGAGGACGATCATTTTGAAGACACGAGTAACTGAAATTTTTGGAATCAAATATCCAATTGTCCAGGGAGGGCTTGCATACCTTGCCTATGCTGAGCTCGCGGCAGCCGTTTCGAATGCAGGGGGACTTGGTCAATTAACAGCAGCAACACTTCGTACTCCTGAAAAACTTCGGGAAGAAATACATAAAGTTCGCAAACTCACCAATCAACCTTTTGGTGTTAATTTTGCGATTGCCCAGCATGATGGGCACTATTTAGATTTGCTTCAGGTGGCGATTGAAGAAAAAGTGCCTGCTATTTCAATTACAGGAGGGAATCCAACACCTGTTTTTGAAAAATTAAAAGGTCATGATATTCGAACGCTCGTCCTTGTCTCTGGTGTGAGGCAGGCCCAAAAGGCAGAGGAACTTGGTGCGGATGCCGTGATGGCTGTTGGTCAAGAAGGCGGGGGCCATTTAGGACGCGATGATATTGGTACAATGGTTCTAATCCCGCGCGTTGTTGAATCTGTATCCATTCCCGTATTGGCAAGTGGTGGAATCGGGGATGGTCGCGGTCTGTTGGCAGCATTTGCTCTTGGTGCAGAAGGAATTGAAATGGGAACCCGGTTTATTGCCACACAAGAATGTATCCATGCTCATGAAACATACAAGCAGGCCATTCTAACTGCAAAAGAAACGGATACTGTCATTATTAAGCGTTCATTAGGTTCACCAGGAAGAGTTCTAAAAACAGACTACACGCTTGATATTATCAAACGCGAACAGAACGGGGACACTTACGATGATTTAAAAGATATTATTAGTGGAAAGGCGAATACCCGATATATTTATGAGGGCAATGAAGATGAGGGTTTCGCTTGGGTTGGTCAGGTAGTTGGACTAATCGATAACATCCCGACTGTTCAAGAGTTGTTTAATGAAATGATTACGACTGCAGAAGAAGGGATCAGCCGGATAAACAAACTCTTCGGGGAATAAAGGTGATAACCATGCAATTTGATTACTATATTGGAATTGATTATTCAGGTAGAGGGGAGCCAACTAAGCGAACGTCGGGAATCCAAGTTGTTGAAATGGATAGGGATGGACAGGTTAGCCGAATTTCTCCTAATGGATTACATGGACGAACTTTCAGTTGGTCCCGTAAAGAAGTTTATGATTATCTAAGAAATAGGTTAACTGAGCAAAAGCATAGATTTGTCATTGGTATTGACCATAGCCTTTCTTTTCCTGTTACCTATTTTAAGCAACATGACTTGTCAAATTGGGATGAGTTTCTTAATCATTTTCAAGCATTATGGAACACAAAGGTGGAATCCGTTAGAGATTGCAAAGAAAGGGTAGACGATTATCCGAATCATAATGAATTACGTATTACCGAAACTTTCACCGCATCGGCAAAAAGCGCGTGGAATTTTGAACAAAAGACAGGAACCGTGGCCTACTCTACGCATGCAGGATTACCATGGATTTATGAATTGCGTCAATCATTTCGTGAGAACTTACATAATTGGCCTTATGATGGGTGGAAACCATGTTCAGAGAAAAGTGTCTTAGCTGAAGTCTATCCATCTCTCCTTTATAAGCGATTTCGACAAAACGATCCTGGCTTTCCTTTGGAATGGCCTCGAGATGCACAAGATGCATATGCCATTGCTGCTTGGCTTAGAGAACGAGATTTAAACGGTACGTTAGAGCGTTATTTCGAAGTATCTACTCTCACAGAACAGGAGAAACAGTTGGCTTTACAATTTGAAGGCTGGATTTTAGGAGTTTGCTAGAAAAATGTCAGGTGCAAAAACACCTGACATTTTTGAATAAATTTAATCAATTCGTGGATCGACTTCCTCACCTGTTTTGAGATTAATTACCTTCACAGGATTTTGTGGAACAGGGATGGACTTGCTATCTGGAGGTGTCCTGTTGTTTTCTACCCAGTCGACTAGTAATTCAAACGCTTGATGAGCATAAGGCAACAATGGCTGCAATTTTTTCTCTGAATCGGTTACTGGGTACCAAACAAGACTATCAACATGATTTCCATTTTCAATCATATACAGTCGATGGAGATCTTGTTTCCCGACTTGTTTCACTAGTTCCTGATAACCTTCTGCATGGATAGAAGGGAAGATTAGAGCATCAAGGGATCCGGTAATGCTGATTAATGGGACTTCAATATCTCCTGTATTAGAAATCTTTTTTATTTTTTCAGTAACTTCTGTAGGTCTTGTACAATAATCATAGTTTACGTATATATGGTCATAAGAACGGTCTCTGATTGCGTGAATAAAGTTTAAGTAGTTGGGCCATTGAATGTGGTCTGGTGCTTCTGGATCAAAATGGTCACGGTAAATATTTAACGTGACAAACCAATACACTTGATCATAATAAGCCCATAGCTTTTCTGATCCTTTTGGCATACCGGCATCATATAAGGCTTTCATGGCTTTTTTCTTTCTCGCTCCTAAGCCATAAAGAGCATCGAAAGCGTGGTTCACAACGGTTGTAAGCGAACTTATGAGATTTGGCGGCTTTTCAGACCAAAGTACACCTTCCCAATCAACTCCACCATCAAATAATCGTGAATCTCCGGTTTTTTCCGGACCATCATGTTCAAGCGCATAGCGAACGACATAGCCCCCATTGGAAATCCCTATAGCATAAGTGGGAACTCTGTGAGTTTCGTTTACTAATTTACTAGCTGGATTAGAAGAATTTGGCTGAATGAGACGCTTCGAGAAGGATTTGCATAAATATATTTGTGCGGCTTTCGTTATTTGCCGGAAGCGAACATGCCATTCTGCAACACTATCATCGTGCTCAACAAGTGCATTTTTTGATTTAGCCAACGGATCGCCTGGGATATCTGTTCCTTGTGTTCCTTTATCAATTGCAGCATAAGCATAGCCTTTTTCGAGAACATAATCGCTAAATAGAAGATCATTAGCGGTTTCATTCCTAGTTGCGGGAATTCCTGATACCACTAGTTTTCCGTTCCACTCGTCAGGCACACGAATAACAAACTGTGCATCCTCAAAAGCCCCAGTTACTTGAACTCCCGTAATGTAAGCAGGTTGATACATTTGATGCCAACCCGTTTTCTTGGAAGCGTCTCCCCAAAAAATCGGCGCCAAACCTTCATTACCAAAAAGCTTTGCTTGTTTTAATTGTTCAGGATTTGCCGTTGTTAACCAATTCTGATTTTTTCCATCAAAGTACCTTTGTTTCACTGAGTGAGCCCCGGGAATGAGGATACCTTCTTTATTTGGGCTTCCAGATTTTTCGGATCGGTGAGAATCCATTGTAGAGAAATAACAAGAGGGCATAGTAACGGGAAAGTAATGATTATTCAGAGCAATCCACTCCAATCTTTTAAAAGTGTTACCATTATACTCTCGATATAATGGAAGATAATGAGACTTTGGTTATAATTAGTAAAGATCGTTTTAATTTTATGAATTTTTCCTCACCTTAATAAATAATACACTAAAGTGAATGCTAATTGGAAATTTAAATTTGGTAGATTATTAAAAATGACGCTCCTTTGATTTAGTGTTATACTAAATTAGTAATTATGTATGTTACCTTTTAAACGTGAAAAATAGTCGACTGAATATATTGAATGAGAGGAAGTTTTAACTTTGCATACAATTTTGAAACAAGTATTCTTTTGGTTTAGTGCTTTAACAGCACTTGCAGGAATTTTGGGCGTATTTTTCTTACTTGATTTACCGCTCTATATTAATTTAATTAGTCTCGCATTATTAATCTTTTTCGCTTATGATGCGATTACCGAATACAAAAAGCGTAAAGATGAAGACGGACTCGAAAGTTAACATAAAGGGAACCAAGCACTCCTATTTAGTAGAAGATGCTTGGTTCCCTTTTTTATTATTAGATCTTATTATTATTTTATAACCCTAAGATGACCATAAGATTTGCGACGATTATGCTTTTTGGAATCGGCCATTTGCTTGTTTTCTTCTTCCTCACTTTTATATTTACAATTAATATCCCCATACATAGAATTCGCCAGCATTTCTAGCCCCGATCTAAAAGATTCTTTAAATTTTTTCATAATCTTATAACATCCTTTGCCGTATTAGTATATTAAAATGCGGTAACTTGGTATATAAGGTATGTTCTTTATATGAAAGATTAATCCCTGCATGTATACTAATATACTTCAGTCGTTACATTACAGCTTTGGGTTGGTGAACCTATAGACGGTCTAAAGAGATTGGGAGATATGGGTTAAAAGAGAGGGCAACTTGATGAGGTTTAGGCACGATCCGAACTGGATGGTGCCATTTTTTATCTATGTTGATCTACCAGAATTTGATTACCATCAGGGTCTTCCAATGTAAAATGGGCTGGACCTTCTGTTGATTCGTCCGCCTCTTGGGTTAATTTAATTCCTTTAGCTTTAAGTTGCTTTTGTAGATCTCGAACGTCTGTAAAGGAATCGAGATTTTTAGCATTTTCATCCCAACCCGGATTAAAGGTAAGGATACTTTTGTCAAACATGCCTTGGAATAATCCTATTAGACAGTTCTCATTTTTCATAATGAGCCAATTTTGAGTTATGTCTCCTCCAAAAAACTCAAATCCGAGGTTTTCATAAAACTCTTTTGATTTATGTATGTCTTTTACGTTCAAACTAACGGAAAATGCTCCTAATTTCAATTTCATTCCTCCCGTGGTTTTATTTAATATGATTTAAGTATAAATGAGTAGTTTTCAATAAACAACTGACACAATTTCAATCACGAAAACATGCTCCCATGCAATTACCAAGTTTTCCGATTTCCTATTCAAATTATTTATTTAAGGACCACACCTGATGATCCGTTGAATATTGCTGAAATTAATAAATCTATACTTTATTTAGGAAACAACCAAATATCTACTATTGTAAATGTTAAGAAAAGCAATTATGAATATTCTTTAAGAATCTGTAAGTTTTCCTATTTATTTGGATAAGTATGATAAATTAAACGTGGAAATAGGAAGTCAATGCATTTAGGAAAAGAAGAACGTTTATATGGGCAAAAGTAAATGGAGAAAATCGATTCATTCGTTTTTATCTGCAGGGTTAGCTCTAAGTATCGTTGCACCTACTTTATCTTCGCCTGCGGAAGCAGCAACCAATACTTCAAATCTACTTATTTCCGAGTATATCGAGTGAAGTAGTTATAACAAAGCAATTGAGTTATACAATGGTACAGGTTTAGATATTGATCTTTCGAACTATTCCCTTGAACTATATTCAAATGGGGCTTCGACAGTCTCACACACATTGGAACTATCAGGAACCTTAAAGAACAAAGATACATTCGTTTTATACCATACTCAAGCAAACGAAGACATCAAGAGTAAAGGAGATTTAGCGAACGCCACCGTCATTAATTCTAACGGAGACGATGCGGTTGTTTTAAAGAAGGACGACACGGTCATTGATTCAATTGGACAAGTAGGAACAAGAGTAGAAACTTTAAAAGATATATCACTGGTAAGAAATACTGACATTGTTCATGGAGATCCGATTATTGATGAAGCATTTGATCCTCGTGTAGAATGGACGGCATTTCCAAAAGACGATACTTCAAACTTAGGAATACATGGTTCTTCAACTGAAAATTCGGCAGACCCTGAAAATCCTTTAGAAATCATTTCCATAGCGGATGCTCGATCAAAACCTTTAGGAGATACGTTAAACATTAAAGGGGTTGTGACTGACAATCTAAAAAATACAATACAAGTACAGGATGCTGCCTCGGGCATAGCGGTACGTCCGGCAAATTTAGATGCAAATATCGGGGATGAAGTAACCTTAACTGGAAAACTATCCGATTATCATGGCTTACTTCAATTAGATGAAACAAGGATGATTGAAAAAACAGAAAACATTGGGGCGCCTTCACCAAAAAATGTCTCAGGCGCTCAAGTATCGGAAATCAACGAATCACAACTTGTTACTACTAAAAAGATTCAAATTTTATCAGTAGAGTCTGGTAGTAATTGGGCAAATTATACGGCAACAGATGGTACGATCAATTTATCGTACGTGATGAAAGAAACGAACTAGATTTAAAAGTAGGAAAATTGTATGATTCGATCACTGGAATCGTGCAATTTTATGGAAATTACCAGATTATCCCTCGCTCCGGGGCTGATATTATTGAAGATGAAACCGTTGTTCAACCGGTAGTAGTGTCTACAAAAACGGTGGATGTTGAAAAAGGAACAAAAGTAGCCTTATCATCAAACACTCCTGGTGCAACGATTTATTATACAACGGATGGTACAGAGCCAACGACTGAAAGCAGTATTTATAATGGTCCCATTGTCATTGATAAAGATATTATCATTAAGGCGATCGCAGTAAAAGAAGGACTTAGGGACTGTAATGTAGCAAGCTATGAATACAAAGTTTTTGAACCTGAAAAGGGGCTGCAAATTCATCATTTACAAGGAGCTTCACACCAAAGTCCAATGAATGGTGAAGTTGTTTCAAATATTGAAGGAATTGTCACTTACGAATACAAAATCGGAAGTGGGAACTACTTCCATATGCAAACTCCGGATGTTCTTAAAGATAATGACTCTAATATATCTGAAGGTATTGTCGTTTATACTGGAAACAAGGAAGCGAATGTGGAAGTCGGGGATCTAGTTTCTGTAGATGGAACAGTTGATGAATATCATATTGACGGCTATTATGATACAAAAAGAAAAACGGATCTATCGGTTACATAAATTAATGCTCGTGATGACAGAGGTGGGAAGGTAGAGGTTGAAGCTACTGGCCAGCCATTACCAGAGCTAATTAAAATCAATGATATATTCCAACAGAGGCCATTGATAACGATGGATTCGCCCAATTTGATCCTGAAGAAGATGCGATTGACTTCTGGGAAAGCATAGAGGGGATGCTCGTTGAAACGGGAAATGTGAAAGCGGTCGCTCCACAGGAACATGGAGATCTAATTACCGTGTTAGAGGGTCGTAAAACAGATACCATTCACGGTGGGGTTTTATTAACTGAAGATCATGCAAATCCTGATCGAATTCAATTCAAGCTTTACGACAATTATGAAGCAAGAGAATTTGAGGTAGCAACAGGAGATCAATTTACCGGCCCGATCACCGGTGTGGTTAACTACGGATTTCAAAATTACAAGATTTATACAGATTATGAAACAATGATAGAGAAGCATGTGAAGGGTAAGGCAAAACCTGAAAAAACAGAGCTTCAATTTGATAAGCAAAAATTAACAAATGCTTCCTATAACTTGGAAAACTTCTCAAATAATAAAAATGAAACGTCTGATGACAAAGCTCAAAAACTAGCAAGAGCTTTTACGGTGGATATGCAAAAACCTGATATTATTGGAGTAACTGAGGTTCAAGATAATAATGGTGCAAAAGCTGGAGGATCAGCTGCTAATGAAAGCTATGAAAGTCTCATCGCAGAAATTAAAAAGGTGAGCGGCGTAGATAATGAGTATGTGAATATTGACCCAGTCAATAATACAGACGGGGGCGCGTCAAATGCGAACATCTGTGTTGGTTTTCTTTACAATCCAGATCGAGTAAAATTAACAAAAGGGATGCTACAGGATGATACGACCACAGCTATTGGTTATGAAAAAGGGGAACTAACGTTGAATCGAAGTCGCATTGATCCAAACAATGAAGCCTTTAAAAATAGTCGTAAGCCGCTGGCAGCACAATTTGACTTCCGTGGGGAACGGGTCGTTGTGATCGTGAATCATTGGAATTCCAAATCAGGAGATACCCCATTGTACGGGTCAACGCAACCGCCTGTTTATGGCAGTGAAGTCCAACGAATAGAAATGGCAAATGTAGTGAATGATTTTATTGAAGAAATTGATCTACAAGGATCCTGGTGCAAATATCGTATCCCTTGGTGATTTTAACGATTTTCCGTTCTCCGAAGCATTGAAAATCCATGAAGGTGAGCACATGACGAATATGATTAACACCGTGGATAAATCGGACCGTTATACTTATCTATTCCAAGGGAATTCACAAGTACTAGATCATATTTTAGTTTCCAATCATTTTGCAGATACGACTAAAACAGATATTCTTCATATCAACGCAGATTTTACGGATATGGCAGGTCGGGCTAGTGACCATGATCCTGTACTCATTCAAGATGATTTAAAAGATAAAAAGCATAAAAAGGGGAAGAAAATAAACAATAGGTAGAATTGATTCAAAAAAGGATTCTTTTTAATAGCTGGATTTTTTGCTTGCTTTTCAAGTAGAAATAAATTATGTAAGACCAAAAGGGACATAGATAATTTTCTATGTTCTTTCTTTTTTTGTATAGGATGAGGGAAATTGTAATACAAGCTTATTAAACAAAACTAGGGTATAACGAAAAAATAACAGTACAAGTTATATATTCTTAGAGAAAAATTTTAAAAAAATAAAAATATTTTTAATGCCTTTTAATGTAAATACTATTGAAAATTGTATAAAATATTATATTATTCATGTATATGTAATTAATAAAGCGTTGGTTAAACTGCATTCCTTATAAAAAATATTTATATAAAAATAGTAAATTGTTAAATGTTTAACTAGATTTAAAAAATTCAGAATATTATTTACAACTATTTTAATATGTGATAACTTATAATTACAATCGCATAACACGAAAAATACTTTTAAAATTTTTGTGTTATATACATTTTTAAATAAAGGGGAGAAATAACATGATAATTCATAATGAAGAAACCTATTCACGTGACGAAATGGAAACGCTTCAGCTGAAAAGATTAAAAAACACGGCAGAAAGAGTGTATAACAAAGTACCGTTTTATCAAAATCAGTTTGAAAAGAGGAATTTAATTCCTGAGAGCATTCAAACCCTTGATGATTTGCAGAAATTACCTTTTACAGTAAAGAAGGATCTTAGAGAACATTATCCATATGGCTTGTTTGCGGTTGATACAAAAGATATTGTCCGAATTCATGCTTCATCCGGTACAAGTGGAAAACCAACGACAGTTGCCTACACAAAAAATGATATTGATAATTGGGCAGACATGGTTGCTCGTGCGATCGCGATTGCTGGTGGAGAACCAGAAGGGATTTTCCAAAATGCCTACGGATATGGTTTATTTACAGGTGGATTAGGACTTCATTATGGTGCAGAAAGACTAGGAATGGCAACGGTTCCGATCTCAGGAGGTAATACGGATCGGCAAATTACAGTTATTGAAGACTACAAGCCAACGGTTATTGCCGGAACACCTTCTTATATCTTAAAGGTGGGAGAAGAATTAAGTGCCCAAGGGATTGATCCGAAAAATACTTCCTTAAAATTTGGTATCTTCGGTGCAGAGCCTTGGTCAGAGGAAATGAGAAAACTTTTAGAAGATACATTTGATATAAAAGCATGTGATATCTATGGATTAAGTGAGGTCATGGGTCCTGGAGTTGCAATGGAATGTCATGAAGCCCAAGACGGGTTACATATTGCAGAGGATCATTTTATAGTCGAGGTCATTAATCCAGATACATTGGAAAGAGTACCAGATGGGGAAGAAGGAGAGTTAGTTTTCACAAGTCTAACGAAGGAAGCGTTTCCTGTTATACGATACCGTACAGGTGATATTGCCTCAATTACAAGGGAAAAATGCAAATGTGGCAGAACAACGACGAGAATGTCACGAGTTAAAGGACGAATTGACGATATGCTTATCATTCGTGGGGTTAATGTGTTTCCTTCAGAGATCGAGCATTACTTAATTCAAATTGATGAACTAGCTCCACACTACCAAGTTCATTTAAAGAGAGAAAATAATCTGGATATTGTTGAACTTCACGTTGAGATTACAGAAAGTACTTTTGAACAAGTAAATGGAAACATGAATCATGAATTTATCCCGGCCATTAGAAAAGCAGTTCAACACTCGATGAAGAATCATTGTTTAATTAGTATGAATGTGCAAGTGTTACCTCCGAGAAGTATTCCTAGATCGGAAGGGAAAGCCGTTCGTGTCATTGATCGGAGAAATGAAGTACTAGCTGTTAAATAGTCAGAAACTTGTAAATAGACCGAATTATATAAAATGGTTTAATGTTTACGGCATAACCTAACTAGGTTGTGCCTATTCTTTAGATATGAAATCAAATGGAGTTTTTTCGTTTAAAATACCTTACTAAAAAGTTCTATTGGCTTAATGTAATTACATAACAATAAAAAGTTTTTTTAAATAAAATTGTTATACGATTTAAGAATTATACAATAAATCCTTATAAAATATTGAAAGTCAAAGGCTTTAAACCTTATTAAATAAAGGTTTTTATCAAATTGATTTATAAAATAAAAAATTATCAGAAAACAGTTGCAATCCATATAACAATAAACTATAATAACGTTATAAACCTGTTATACAAATAAAAGGAGGCAATGAAAAATGATTAAGATGTCCTCAGTTATTGAAGAGTCAGAAAAATTAGAACTGTTTATGCAAAAGATTGAAAATGGTGAGAAGATCGAAGCAGATGATTGGATGCCTGAAGAATACAGAATTACACTCATTAAATTAATCTCGATGCATGGAATTAGTGAAATTATGGGAGCACTGCCAGAAAAAGAATGGGTACCAAAAGCACCATCGCTTCACCGTAAACTAGGAATTATGGCGAAGGTACAGGATGAAATGGGTCATGGACAATTGCTGTTACGTGTAGCAGAAGATCTATTAAAACCATACGGAAAAAACCGCGGAGACTTAATGCAAGACTTATTTAACGGAGATTTAAAGTTTCATAATGTCTTCCATATGGCAACAAAATCTTGGGGTGACGCCGGTTTAATTGGTTGGTTAGTTGATGGAGCGGCGATTATCACACAAACCAATATGTTAGGCGCATCGTACGGCCCATACGCAAGAGCGTTACAGCGAATTTGTGCAGAGGAAGTGTTCCACGCTCATCATGGAGAAGCGATCATCATGGCACTTGCTGAAGGAACGGAAGAACAAAAAGAAATGATTCAAGATGCTTTAAACCGCTGGTGGCCAGCACTACTGATGTTCTTTGGACCAGCAGGCAGTTCAACAACCGGGGCATCGAAACAAGATGTAACGATTAAATATAAGATTCGGACAAAGTCAAACGAAGACTTCAGACAAGACTTCTTTACAAAATATATCCCAAGAATTCATTCACTAGGCCTAACGATTCCAGATCCAACGATTCGTTTTGATGAAGAAAATCAAACATGGATTTATCAGCAGCCTGATTGGAATGAATTTAAGCAAATTATTAAAAATAAAGGTCCACGCTCACAAGCTAGACTCAAACTTAGAAGGACGTCTTATGAGAATAATGCTTGGGTTCGTGATGCATTAGCGGCAGTGGTGAACAAATAAAGAGAAGGAGGATGAAGGAAAATGGGAAACGATAATAAAACATTTTATCAGGAATTTGAAGTATTTAGTAAACGCACACCTACATCATCATTTCAACACCAATTTAGTCTTTTAGCTCCAAATGAAGAAATGGCAATTATTATGGCACAAGAAAACTTTATGAGAAGAGAACCAGTGGCAGATATTTGGGTTGTCAATCGCACGAATATACGGGGGTTGAGTCCAGAGGAAAAGCCAATTCTCAATCGTCTAGATAACAAAAACTATCGAACTACAAAAGGGTATGGGTATTTAAAAGCAAAATGGCGTCATTACGAACAAAAAATGTTTGATGAAAAAGAAATCTTGTCTTGGGGAGAGGAGAAAAGTCAATGAGTGAGAATGTGAATTCGGTAAATAAAGAGGTAATTGCTAATCTACTTTATCAACTAGCAGATGATGATTTTCTATACGCTTATCGTAATTCCGAGTGGCTCGGACTAGCACCACATATTGAAGAAGACGTGGCTTCCTCCTCCATTAGCCAAGACAGCATGGGGCATGCAGCGATGTTTTATAAACTGCTTGAGGAATTAGGTGAAGGCGATGCCGATGCTTTAGCGCACGGTCGACCTTGGAGAGAAAGAAAGAATTGTATTTTAGTAGAGCGAGTGAACGGACCAGGTAATTATATCGAAGATCCTGAGTATGATTGGGCTTTCGCGGTTGTTCGAAACTATCTTTATACATCAGCCAAAAAAGTCAAAATTCAATCTCTTAAACAAAGCTCATATCAACCTCTTGCAGATGTTGCTGTAAAAGTTGATATGGAGATACACTATCATTTACTTCACTGGAAAACTTGGTTTGTACAACTATTAAGCTCGACAGATGAAGCAAAAGAACGAATGAAAGCGGCATTTGAGAAAGTAATCAATGATTTTTCCGATGTCTTTTCATTCGGTGCTGACGCAGATCAAATTATTAAAGCTGGATTAATTGAAGAAGAGAGCATTTTAAAACAAAAATGGGCAGCCGCGATTGGTCCTGTTTTAGAGTCTGTTCAATTACGCGTTCCGAGTCATTTTAGCACAGTAAATCTAAATGGCAGAAATGGTGAGCATACGATCGAATTGGAGGAAGCACTTTCGGTCTTAACCCAAGTTTACAATCTAAATCCTGCAGCTTCCTGGTAAATACAAGAAGAAAAGAGGTGTGAGGAATGAAAGCACCAACTCAAATAGTTAAAGAGGATGTTTTAGAAGTACTAGCAACAGTGAAGGATCCCGAAATCGATACGGTGAGTATTATTGATTTAGGAATGGTTGAAAGTGTTTCAATTGTAAATCAATCAGTAAAGGTAGAGATCCTGCCAACCTTTGTCGGATGTCCTGCTTTAGAGCTGATTCGTGAAAATGTGGAAAAGGCAGTTAATCGTTTAGAAGGGGTGGAGGAGACGACTGTGGAGTTCATCAATTCTCCTCCTTGGACTTCAGATCGGGTTACAGAACAAGGGATGCGAGGGCTAAAGGAATTTGGAATCGCACCTCCACCGACTCATTTTGAGGAAGATGGTTCCTGGCATGTAGACTGTCCGTACTGCGGTTCTACTTATGTGACACTTGATAATTTATTTGGTCCGACAGCATGTCGAAGTATTCTTTATTGTAAAAGTTGTAAAAACCCATTTGAAGCAATGAAGCTAATTGCAAATACAATTTGAAAGAGGGATTCACCAGTGGTAAAACTAATTGCATTTTATAAACAACCAGAAAACAAAGAGGCATTTGATGAACATTATTTTAATGTCCATGTACCTGTTACAGAAAAAATACCTGGGTTACGCAAAATGAAGGTAACAAAAGGAACTGGATCTCCAATGGGTGGAGAATCAAAATACTATTTAATTTGTGAAATGTACTACGACAGCATGGAAGATTTAAAGGCAGGACTAAAATCTCCTGAAGGAAAAGCATCAAGCAAGGATGTGATGAGTTTCGCAGGTGATATCGTCTCCTTTATGATTGGTGAGGATGTTGAATGAATCGATTCCAACATATTGAAAGATTGATAGAGGACGGAGTAGGAGTGATTAAACTCAATCGTCCTAAGCAGCTAAATGCTTTAAATCGAAAAATGATAAGAGAAATTGTTGTTGCGCTTGAAGAGTTTGACCAAAATGATGAAGTCGTTACGATTCTAGTAACAGGAAATGGGAGAGCGTTTTCTGCTGGAGCTGATATTGATGAAATGGCAGAAAATGATTCGATTCAAATGGAATTATTAAATCAGTTCGCAGATTGGGATCGAATCACTCTCATCAAAAAACCAGTTATTGGGGCTGTGAAAGGATTTGTATTTGGCGGTGGTTTTGAGTTGGCCTTAAGCCTAGATCTTTTAATTGCTGCTAGTGGTACTCAATTCTCGTTTCCGGAAGTTCAACTTGGTGTGATGCCGGGAGCAGGCGGAACGCAGCGATTAACGAAAATTGTTGGCCGAGCAAAAGCATTAGAGTGGATTTGGACAGGGGATCGCATCTCCGCTGAAACCGCTCTAGAGTATGGAATCATTAACAGAATTGTTTCCGAAGAATTATTAATGGAAGAAAGTATGAAATTAGCGAAAAGATTGGCGAAGCAACCTCCTTTATCTTTAAGACTGATTAAAGACTCCATTAATAAAGCAGTCGATTATTCCTTATATGAAGGGATGCAGTATGAACGGAAAAATTTCTATTTATTGTTCTCTTCACAAGATCAAAAAGAAGGAATGCAAGCTTTTGTTGAAAAAAGAAAAGCAGAATTTAAAGGGAAATAAGGAGGTGCTCCCACATGTATGAAACGATTCAATATACGTTGATCGATGGAGTGGCAACGATTACGTTATCTCGACCAGATAAATTAAATGCTTTTAATCGTACGATGATTCGTGAAATTTCAGCGGCTGTGAAAGAAGCGGGTAGAGATGAAAAAGTTAGGTGTCTAGTATTTACTGGAGAAGGTCGCGGATTTTGTTCAGGCCAAGACTTAAGCGACGTGGATGAAAATATGGACCATGGCCAAGTGTTACGTGAGCAATACGGTCCGATGATGAAAAAAATTATGAACCTGGAAAAACCAGTGGTAGCAGCAGTCAATGGGGTTGCCGCTGGAGCAGGATTTAGTCTAGCTTTAGCCTGTGATTTCAGGTTGGCTTCCGAAAAATCAAGCTATGTTAACGCTTTTATTCATATAGGTTTAATTCCTGACTCTGGTAATCTTTATTTCTTGCAAAACTTAGTAGGTTACTCAAAAGCAGCTGAACTTTCCATATTAGGAGAAAAAATTTCAGCGGAGAAAGCATTGGAGTTAGGTTTGGTTACAAAGGTGATCCCAACCGAAACATGGGATGAAGAAGTGGTGGAGTTTACGGAATATTTGGCGAAGTTACCAACAAAAGCGGTTGGATTGATCAAGCGGAATTTAAAACAAGCCAATACCCTTTCATTTGAGGATTACTTAGAAGCAGAAGCGCAAGGACAGAGAATTGCAGGTTTAACAAACGACCACCAAGAAGGTGTACAAGCCTTTATTGAAAAAAGAAAACCAATTTTCATTGGAAGCTAAACTAGGAAATTAAGAGGAGGAAATATCCATGTCAACAACACAACAAACCATTCTAGAGAACAAAACGATGAAACGTGATTTCTATCATTTAATTATAAACGGTCAAAAAGTAGAGAGCGGTGATGGGGGAACAATCAAAGCGTATAACCCTGCTACAGGTGAACTCATTGCGGAAGTAGCAAAGGCAACAAAAGAAGATGCTGAAAAAGCAGTTCAAGCAGCACGTAACGCGTTTGATTTTGGTAAGTGGAAGAAGTTCCCGGTTAATAAGCGTTCACGAGTATTGAATAAAATTGCTAGCATTATGCGCTCTCGTTTTAACGAATTAGTAGAATTAGAAATGCTAGATACAGGTAAAAGTTTAGGTACAGCACAAGGTCAAGTAAACCAAGCGATCGAAGACTTCGAATTTTACGCGGGTGCGATTGTTTCACATGGTGGCCGTGTCAATCCAATGCCAGGTCAGTTCCATAACTATACAGAAAAAGAACCAGTTGGCGTATGTGCGCAAATTATCCCTTGGAACTATCCATTAATGATGGCCGCTTGGAAAATTGCCCCTGCCATTGCAGTAGGATGTTCAGTTGTAGTAAAACCAGCTTCTTTAACACCGCTAACTGCCATTATTTTAGGTGAAATTTGCCTAGAAGCAGGAGTCCCAGAAGGTGTCGTTAACATTATTCCAGGATCAGGTTCTGAAGTTGGTAATTATTTAGTTGAACACGAGCAAGTGGATAAAGTGGCATTTACAGGCTCCACACCAATTGGAAAAGACATTATGGCTAGAGCTTCACAAACATTAAAGCGTGTCACATTAGAGCTTGGAGGGAAATCTCCGAATCTAGTATTTGCGGATGCAGACATTGATGCGGCAGTAGACGGTTCACTTTATGGCATTTTCTATAACACAGGTCAATCTTGTGAAGCGCGTTCACGTTTATATGTACATGAAGATATTTATGATGAGTTTGTGAGTAAGTTTGTTGAAAAAACAAAGAAAATTAAATTAGGAGATCCATTTGATCAAGCCACACATGTCGGAGCGATTATTGACCGCAACCAAGTCGAAGTTATTGATGGCTATGTTAAATCAGCCATCGAGGAAGGCGCAGAAATTTTAACAGGTGGAAAGCCAGCGGTTGTTGAAGGATTTGAGAACGGCTTCTGGTATGAGCCAACTGTTATTGCAAATGTGAACCACGATATGACAGTAGTGAAAGAAGAGATCTTTGGCCCAGTTGTAGTGGTTATGAAGTTTAAAGATGAAAAAGAAGCCATTAAACTAGCAAATGATACTGAGTTCGGTTTAGGTTCAGCGGTTTGGACGAAAGATGGAGCACGTGCACAACGGGTTGCTGGACAAATTCAAGCAGGGATTGTTATGGTAAACTGCCCATTCTCTGCAATGCCTGGAACCCCATTTGGTGGTTATAAGCAATCAGGATTCGGAAGAGAACTATGTATTGAAACATTGGATCTTTATACAGAAACAAAGAGTATTGTTTCTTACTATGGAAGTCGTCCAATAAATCCACTAGGTATTTAAGACAGTGAAGGAGCGGAGTACGAAACATCCATAAGAAGCGGATGTTTCGTACTCCTTTACATAATCGAAAAAGGGGAGAGGGAGAAGGAATGGTTAGAACAATTATGGTTGTAGGTTCTGGTGTGATGGGAAGAGGAATTGCTTATGTGGCAGCAGTAGGGGGCTTTCGTGTCAGCCTACATGATACAAATGAAGCGGCATTAAAAAATGCTCAAGTAGAACTATATAAAATTTTTGATAAAGGGTTGGATCGTGGAAAAATTACAGCAGAAGAAGTTGAAGTTGCAAAGAATAACCTTCTGTTTGTCCCTCAATTGGAGGAGGCTGCAAGACAAGCTGATTTGGTCATTGAAGCTGTTCCCGAAAAGGCTGAGATTAAAAAGGCTGTTTTTGAGTCGCTCGAACAATATGTCTCCGAACATTGTTTATTTGCCACAAATACATCAACCATGAGTCCGACTGAAATCGGTTCTTACGGTAACCGTCCTGAAAAAACCATCGCGATGCATTTCTTTAACCCTGTTCATAGAATGCCGCTTGTTGAAATTGTTCGTGGACTTGAAACAAGTGATGAAACGGCAGAGGCAGTAAGAGGTGTGGCAGAACAGATGGGAAAAGAAACGGTTGTGATCAACGAGTTTCCAGGTTTTGTGACGAGTCGTATTTCTTGTCTCGTTGGAAATGAAGCTTTCTATATGCTCCAAGAAGGACTTGGGACACCAGAGGAAATTGATAAAGCGATTAAATTAGGGTTGAACTACCCTATGGGTCCATTTGAATTAGTAGATTTAGTTGGCTTGGATGCCCGTTTAAATAATTTAAGATATTTACATGAAAAATTAGGTGAAAAATATCGACCAGCTCCACTACTTGAACAATATGTGAAAGCGGGACGCCTGGGAAGAAAATCAGGCAAAGGTGTTTATGACTATACAGAGAAGGCAAAAGAGGTGTTATTAAAATGAGAGAAGTTGTAATTGTCGATGCAGTTCGTACACCAATTGGTAGATATAAAGGGGCATTAAAAAACGTTCGTCCCGATGATTTAGGAGCAGTTGTGATTAAGGCAATATTAGAGCGGAATCAAAATCTTCCTGCTGAGGAAATTGAAGAAGTAGTGTTTGGTAATGCCAATCAAGCTGGAGAAGATAATCGAAATGTAGCGAGAATGTCTGCTTTGCTTGCAGGTTTACCGATCTCGGTTGGAGGAACAACGGTTAACCGTTTATGTGGATCAGGACTAGATGCGGTTATGTATGCAGCAAGAGCAATCGCCATTGGAGAAGGAGATATTTATATCGCTGGCGGTACGGAGAGTATGACTCGCGCGCCATTTGTAATGGGTAAACCTGAAATCGACTATCCACGTGGTTCTATGGAATTGCAGGATACGACCATTGGCTGGAGATTTACAAACCCTGTCTTAGAAGAAATGTATGGTGCTGAAACGATGCCAAAGACAGCAGAGAATGTGGCACAAGATTACAAAATTACCCGTGAGGCACAAGATCAATTTGCTCTTGAAAGCCAACAGAGAGCTAAAAGAGCGATGGAAGAAAATCGTTTTGAAAATGAAATTGTTCCAGTTATTGTTAAAGATCGTAAAGGCAATGAGACGGTTGTTGATAAAGATGAACATCCTCGTCCTGATACTACACTCGAAAAGCTAGGTAAACTAAGACCTATTTTTGAAGGTGGGACTGTTACAGCGGGAAATGCTTCCGGTGTAAATGATGGAGCCTCAGCTCTATTATTGATGAGTGCCGAAAAGGCAAAAGAACTGAACTTAAAACCGTTGGCCAAATATGTTGTCGGTGCAACAGCAGGATTAGAACCAAGAGTCATGGGACTTGGACCAATTTATGCGTCAAGAAAAGCATTGCAAAGAGCCAATTTATCTGCTCAAGATTTAGGGTTGGTTGAATTAAATGAAGCTTTTGCTTCGCAGGCACTAGAGTGTATCCGTCAACTGGAACTCGATCAAGAAAAGGTGAATGTCAATGGCGGGGCCATTGCCTTTGGACATCCACTTGGTGCTAGTGGTGCCAGAATATTAACCACTTTAATTCATGAAATGAAAAAACAGGATGTCCAATATGGACTTGCAACCATGTGTATTGGTGTTGGTCAGGGGATTGCCGCAATTGTAGAAAATATTAACGACTAATCTATGGAATATATCTTTATAGGCTTAACTGGCAGTTAGATGCCCACCTCAAGATTCTAAGGATAATAAAAAAAGATCAACTGCCCGTAAAGTTTCGATTAATGAGATCAATCAATAATGCTGCGTGACTAATCATCAGTGGGGATAAAAGAACGCTCCACTGATGGAAAGTTTCACTTTATTGACGATTTGTAGTAAAGGTATTTTTCGTACATATGAAGAATTTATAGTTATTAGAAAGTGAGAAAGGAGATTAATAGAATGTCAAAAGTATTATATAGTGTAGAGAATCATATAGCGTTAGTGACGGTTAATCGTCCAGAGGTCCTTAATTGTTTTGATTATGAAACATTAGAACAATTGAACGACATTGTAGGTCAAATTGGATTGGATTCAGATGTTCGTGCTGTTATATTTACAGGAGCAGGCGAAAAAGCGTTTAGTGCAGGTGCTGATTTAAAGGAGCGCAAAACATTATCAGAACAAGAGGTTCGGAGAAATGTAAAAGCGATTCGAGATGTCTTTAATGCTATCGCAGATCTTCCGCAGCCAACGATAGCAGCTGTAAATGGCTATGCATTTGGAGGTGGATTTGAATTAATTTTGGCTTGTGACTTTTCAATCGCCGTTCCAGAGGCAAAAGTAGGCCTAACAGAGACGAGCTGGGCGATTATTCCTGGTGCAGGAGGAACGCAACGTCTGCCAAGATTAATTGGTGAAATGAGAGCAAAAGAACTTATTTTTACTGCTAAAAAACTAACCGCTGAAGAAGCGTTGGACTTGGGCATCTTAACCAAAGTTGTAAATGACGGGGACGTTGTCGGCGCAAGTAAATCATTTGCTGAAGAGATGCTGAAAAATGGTCCGATTGCACTACGTCAAGCCAAGTATGCGATTAGTAATGGAATGAATGTAGATCTTCAAACAGGTTTAAGGATCGAATCAAAGGCATATGAATTAACGATTCCAACCGAAGATCGTTTAGAAGCTTTGCATGCTTTTAGCGAAAAAAGAAAGCCGGTCTTTAAAGGGAAATAAAGTTGCAGGTCTATCAGAAAATTCGATATTATAGAGGAAGTACAGATAGAACTTGTTGATGAAATGAGGTATGATACCTTCGATTTTCAATCTACAAGGGGGCGAACATACAGAAAAGA